>NZ_MDEJ01000009.1 GCF_002940065.1 Xanthomonas populi | reverse complement strand
CGCGCTTTGAGAAGCTCGACGTCATGTTCCTCGGATTCCTGAGCTTCGTCCTGATCGTTGAAGGGCTTCGTATGTGTTAAAAGGCCCTAGGATGTCGCGCTCCTCGGTCACTCGACGCAACTCTGCCTTCAGCCACCGAACCTCGGCGCTCTGGTCCACCTCGGCGCGCTGCACCACGCCAGACTTGCCAAACTTGCGCAGCCAGGCGTACAGGCTGTGCGTCGTGACACCCAGCCGCTCGGCGACTTCTGCCACCTTGAACCCACGATCAGTCACTTGCCGGACCGCCTCGATCTTGAACTCATCCGTCATTTTCCATGGCCATGAGATGTCTAGGAAACCCTGGGCGTATCAATTGTTAAAGAAGACCGGCGCATGCGCCGGTCTTGATGTATCACAAGTGGGCCGGAAGCCTTACGCAGACAGCTCCAACAACAACTTGTTCAACCGCCGCACATACCCAGCCGGATCCTTGAGGCTATCGCCCGCCGCCAACGCAGCCTGGTCGAACAGCACCCGGCTCAAATCGCCAAACCGGTCCATATCCTGCTCCGCATCCAGCTTTTCGATCAGCGGGTGGGCCGGGTTGAATTCGAACACCGGCTTGGTTTCCGGCACGGCCTGGCCGCTGGCTTCCAGCAGCTGACGCATCTGCAGGCCCAGGTCGCCCTGGCCGATGGCCAGAATCGCCGGGGAGTCGGTCAGGCGGTGCGAGACACGCACTTCGGCCACGTCGTCGCCGAGTGCGGCCTTGATGCGGGAGGCCAGGCCTTCCTTGGATTTGGCGACTTCTTCCTGCGCCTTCTTGTCTTCTTCCGAATCCAGCTTGCCCAGGTCCAGGTCGCCGCGTGCCACGTCCACGAACGACTTGCCGTCGAACTCGGTGAGGTAGCTCATCAACCATTCGTCGATGCGGTCGGTGAGCAGCAGCACTTCGATGCCCTTCTTGCGGAACACTTCCAGATGCGGGCTGTCCTTAATCTGCGCGTAGCTCTCGCCGGTGAGGTAATACAGCTTGTCCTGGCCTTCGGCCAAGCGGCCGACATAATCGGCCAGGCACACGCTCTGCGCACCGGTGGTGTCGTGGGTGGAGGAGAACCGCAGCAGGCCGGCGATCTTTTCGCGGTTGGCATAATCTTCGGCCGGGCCTTCTTTCAACGCCTGGCCGAAGTTGCGCCAGAACGTTACATACTCCTCGGGCTTGTCCTTGGCCAGTTTTTCCAGCATGTCCAGCGCACGCTTGGTCAGCGCGGACTTCATCGAATCCACCACCGGGCCAGATTGCAGAATCTCGCGCGAGACATTCAGCGACAGGTCGGACGAATCCACCACGCCCTTGATGAAACGCAGGTACAACGGCAGGAACTGCTCGGCCTGATCCAGCACGAACACGCGCTGAACATACAGCTTCAGGCCCTTTGCCGAATCGCGGTGATACAGGTCGAACGGCGCGCGGCCGGGCACGAACAGCAGCGAGGTGTAATCCAGCTTGCCTTCGACCTTATTATGGCTCCATGCCAGCGGGTTGCCCGCATCGTGCGCAACGTGCTTGTAGAACTCCTGATATTCCTGCTCAGTGATCTCGCTCTTGGGGCGCGTCCACAGCGCGCTGGCGCGATTGACCGCTTCCCACTCCGGCTCGGACGGCGCGTCGGCCTCTTCGCCGTGATGCTCCTTGCGCATTTCGATCGGCAGGCCGATATGGTCGGAGTACTTCTTGAGGATGCCGCGCAGCGTCCAGCCGTCGGCAAAGCTGTCTTCGCCTTCTTTCAGCTGCAGCACGATGCGGGTGCCGCGCTCGGGCTTGTCGACGCTGGCGATTTCGAATTCGCCTTCGCCACGCGAGGACCAATGCACGCCTTCGTTGGCGGGCAGGCCGGCGCGACGCGAGTAGACGTCGACCTGGTCGGCGACGATGAAGGCGCTATAGAACCCCACACCGAACTGGCCGATCAGGTTGGCGTCCTTCTTCTGGTCGCCGCTCAGATGCTTGAGGAAGTCGGCGGTGCCGGACTTGGCGATCGTGCCCAGATGCGAGACCGCATCTTCGCGGCTCATGCCGATGCCGTTGTCGTCGATGGTGACGGTGCGCGCGTGCTTGTCGTAGTCCACGCGAATGCGCAATTGGCCGCCACCTTCCAGCAGTTCCGGCTTCACCAGTGCTTCGAAACGCAGCTTGTCGGCGGCGTCGGCGGCATTGGACACCAGCTCGCGCAGGAAGATTTCCTTGTTCGAGTACAACGAATGGATCATCAGCTGCAGCAGCTGCTTGACCTCGGTCTGGAAGCCAAGCGTCTGCTTGACGGTATCAACGGTCATTGGGGTCGTGCTCCGTGGTGGCCAAGGCCGCAGTGCGGCCGATGGCCTGGGGGATGAGGTCGCACGGGGATTTTTTCAAGGCAAGGGTGTGGATTGCGCAATGTGCGTGGAGCACGACACGGGCGGCGCCAGCGCCGGGCAGCGCTATCATGGCCGCCCCGTTTGTCTTGCGTTGCTCCATGCCGCCACGCGTCCTGTCACTCTCCAGCGCTTGTTGTTCTCCATCAGGAAAGCAGCGATGAGCCGCCCGGCACGACCGGCGCCACGCGGCGCCGAAGGGAAGGTGCGTATCGTCGGCGGGCGCTGGCGCAACACCAAGCTGGCGGTGCCCGACCTGCCGGGCCTGCGCCCGAGCAGCGACCGGGTCCGCGAGACGGTGTTCAACTGGCTGATGCCGCGCTTGCCCGGTGCGCGCGTGCTGGACCTGTTTGCCGGTTCAGGCGCCCTGGGTCTGGAAGCGGTGTCGCGCGGCGCTGCGCACGCGACCCTGATCGAGCGCGACCCTGGCCTGGTGCAGCGGCTGCGCGCGCATGTGATCAAGCTGGATGCGTCCGATCAGGTGCAGGTGCTGCAGGAGGATGCACTGCGCTGGCTGGAGCGCGCGCCTGCGGCGCAGGCCAACATCGTGTTCGTCGACCCGCCGTTTGCTGCGTGCCTGTGGCCAAGCGTGCTGGAACGCCTGCCAGCGCACCTCACACCGGATGCCTGGCTGTATCTGGAAGGCCCGGCCGAGATGCCGCCGCAGGTGCCGGCCGGCTGGCATCTGCATCGCGAAGGCGCCACCCAGCAGGTGCGCTATGCGCTGTACCGCCGGGCCGCTGCTACACTGAACAGCGACCCGACCCCAGTAGTTTCCGTATGAGCGTGGCCAACAGCCGCACCGCCGTCTATCCCGGTACCTTCGACCCGATCACCAACGGGCATATCGATCTGGTGAATCGTGCCGCGCCGTTGTTCGAGCGCGTGGTTGTGGGCGTGGCCTACAGCCCGTCCAAGGGTCCGGCACTGCCGTTGGAACGGCGTGTCGAGCTGGCCCAGGAAGCACTGGCCGCGCACGCCAACGTGGAAGTGCGCGGCTTCGATACGCTGCTGGCGCATTTCGTGCGCGAGATGGGCGCCGGCGTGCTGCTGCGCGGCTTGCGTGCGGTGTCCGACTTCGAATACGAATTCCAGATGGCCAGCATGAACCGCCATCTGATCCCGGAGGTGGAAACGCTGTTTCTCACCCCGGCCGAGCAGTACAGCTTCATCTCGTCCTCGCTGGTGCGCGAAATCGCGCGCTTGGGCGGGGACGTGTCCGGTTTCGTTCCGGCCTCGGTCGTCGAGGCTTTGCGGCAGGTGCGCCAATCACGCGCGCAGGCCTGATTCTCTAGCATTCCCATCACCACATGCTTTTCAAAGGGAGGAGTTTCATGAAACACATAATGCGCGCGCTGGTGCTCGCTTCGATCGCGGCGTTGGCCGTCACCGCCTGCAAGAAGGAAGAGCCAGCGCCCACCGCTGCCGCCGCCCCGGCTGCGCTGACCGCGCCGGCCAAGGACGACAACGCCGGCTGGAAGAAGTACCTGCAGGAAGTGGTTGGCCAGAACCTGGGCACCACCACCAACAGCCCGTTCCTGTATTACTTGCCGCCGGAGTCCGATGCCGAGTTCGCCGGCAGCTACGAGCGTCAGCTGGAAAGCGTCAAGACCGCGCTCGCGCGTGGCGTGCAGCCGGGCAACATGCTGGCCTTCGGTTCGTCGGCTTCGACCAAGATGGCCGACCTGATCGATGCGGCGTTCAAGGACGTGCAGCCGGATTCGATGAAGGGCGTGCGCGTGTTGTTTATCGGCAATGCCGCCGAGAATGCACGCGTGCAGACCATCGTGCAGCCCAAAGGCGCGGAATACACCTTCGTTGAAGCCAAGTAATGCCGTACCAGGCCGGATGCGCGGGAGGGCGCATCCGGCCGCAGTGTGCAGATCCAGCAGCATGCTGCTGAATTCCCATTCCACCGTAGCCGGCCGTGTCCGTCCGGTCTCCGACAGCGCCTACGACGTTGTTCGTTTGTCGATCCGCGCCATGTGCGCCCGCCTGCAGCAGTATGTTGCGTTGCAGCGCCTGCAGTTGCATAGCGCTGCGTGGCATCGCATGGTGGTGCTGATATGTCGCTAAAGATCAACGCGCTCTGCGTCAACTGCGATGTCTGCGAGCCCGCGTGCCCGAATCAGGCCATCTCGATGGGCGAAACCATCTACGTGATCGACCCGGCGCGCTGCACCGAGTGCGTGGGCCATTTCGACGAAGCCCAATGCGTGGTGGTGTGCCCGGTCGAATGCATCGACCCGGATCCGGCCATCCCTGAAACCCATGACCAATTGCTGGCCAAGCTCATGCAGCTGCAGCGCGACCACCCCGAACTCTACGAACAGGAGCCTCGCGCCCCGTGAGCATTGTTCCCCGTCGTTTTTATTCGCGCGGCCTGTTGTTGCTGGCCTTGGTGCTGGCACCGACGGCGTGGTCTGCCGATGGCGCCAAACCTGCGGCGTCTGCCACATCGCCGGTGGCAGCGCATCCGCCCGGCGCAGCGATTGCCAGTGGCCATGCCTTGGCCACCAATGCCGGTCTGCAGATCCTGCGCGAGGGCGGCAACGCGTTCGATGCGGCAATCGCGGTGTCGTCCACCCTGGCGGTGGTCGAACCGATCAGCTCGGGTCTGGGCGGTGGCGGCTTCTTCCTGCTGCACGATGCCAAGACCGGCAAGGACGTGATGCTGGACGCGCGCGAAACCGCGCCCGAATCGGCAAGCCAGGCGCGCTTCCTCGACAAGAAGGGCGAGCTGGACCGGGACCGATCGGTCAACGGCCCATGGTCGGCCGGTATTCCGGGCCTGCCCGCCGCGCTGGTGGAGCTGGCCTCCAGGCACGGCCGGCTGCCGCTGAAGCAGTCGCTGGGGCCATCGATCCGTATCGCCACCGAAGGCTTTCCGGTTTACGCGCGCATGGCCAAGGGCTATGCGGCGCGGCACGAAGTGATGGAGCGCTATCCAGGCACGCGTGAGGTGTATCTGCGCGGCGGCACGCCGATTGCGGAGGGCGATATCTTCAAGCAGCCCGAGCTGGCGCATACCTTGCAACTGCTCGGCGACAAGGGCTTTGACGGCTTTTACAAAGGCGAAACCGCCAAGAAGCTGCTGGCCGGCGTCAAGCAGGCTGGCGGTCAGTGGACGGCTGCCGAGCTGTCTGGCTATCGGGTGAAGCAGCGCACGCCGATCCAGTTCGATTACCGCAACTGGAAAATCACTACCGCGCCGCCGCCATCTTCCGGCGGTATCGCGCTGGCCGCCATGTTGCAGATTCTGGAAGGCTGGGAGCTGGACACGCTCGATGACGCGCACCGCACCCATCTGGTGGTGGAAGCGATGCGCCGCGCCTACCGCGACCGCACCTTCTTCCTGGGCGACCCGGATTTCGTCGCTGTGCCGCAGCGTGTGCTGACCAGCAAGGATTACGCGCAAGGCCTGCGTGCCACGATCAATCCGGAGAAGGCCACGCCCAGCGATCTGCTGTCGGGCAACCCGACGCCGCTGGAAGACGACGAGACCACGCACTTTTCCATCATTGATGGCGAAGGCAATCGCGTTGGCGCTACCCAGACCGTCAATCTGCTGTACGGCTCGGGCCTGATCCCCAAGGGCACCGGCGTGTTGCTCAACGACGAGATGGACGACTTCGCGCTCAAGCCGGGCACGCCGAATGCCTTCGGCGTGATGGGCTACGCGGCCAACGCACCTAAGCCGGGCAAGCGCATGCTCAGCTCGATGACGCCAACCTTCATGGAATCGGCCGACAAGGTCGCGGTGATCGGCACCCCGGGCGGCAGCCGCATCATCACCATGGTGCTGCTCGGTATCCTGGGCTACGACGCCGGCCTGGACGCGCAGCAGGTGAGCGCCTTGCCGCGTTATCACCACCAATGGCTGCCGGACGTGATCGACGCCGAGAGCAACGCGTTCTCGCCGCAGACTGCTAAGGCGCTGCAGGCGATGGGCCACGCGCTCAAGCTGCCGGGCGACACCGCCGCCGGCGGCCGCGGTTCTAGCCACGTGTGGGGCAACCTGCAGACGGTGGAATGGGACAAGCGCAGCAATGTGCTCAGCGGTGGCAGCGACCCGCGTAATCCGGTGGGTAAGGCGCAAGTGCAATTGGATACGGAGATCGGCTCGAAGGCCGGCCCATGATGATCCGCAGACAGTTAACAGGCGAGTGCCTGCCTAGTGTCTTCTTGCAGTTGATCTAGGATCCGTTCAACAGCCCGTAGTAGTGACCATCTTTGGCTCATAGACAATGTAGGTGTTGTCGTAGTCGTCCTTCTTGCTAGTCACGGCGGCGTCGACTAGGCGCACGACGAGCTTGCCTTCCAGAAAGTAGACGTCCGGGTTTGTATTGCCTGCGAGGAATGGCTTCCAGCGGGCCATTCCACGTTGTTTAGCTTGGTGCTGGTCAGGGTCCAGGGTGTCGGGCGCACTGGGTTTCTTGCTGCTGTCGATAATATTCATCGGATGTCCTTTTGGTCATGAAGTGGCGGTGCTCCTGCCGTTGCAGTGAGGCGGATACAGCGCCAGGACGCCAAGCCACGTTAGCCGGCAGCCGATATGGTGGATTGGCGTAAACGATGTAAACGCACGGGCGTTTTGATGAGAAGTCCAATCTTCTTTTTCGGGTGCGCCTGGCTTTTGAACAGCGGGGCAGCCGACTAGGTCCAATCGGCGGAAGAATGGGATGGCGCTAGCAGTTGACAGCAATCCTTGAACGGTTCCAGCGTTTACATCAGTACGCCAGTAGGCGCATTGCGATGATCTGGGCTTGTGGTGGCGCTGTGGTGCGGCCACCATTGGCGCGTGAGAAATCCTGCCGCCATGTTGGCTGCCGCCGCGCTGCTGTTTTTCCTGAACGCTCGTGCCGCTGAGCCCGCCGTCCATCGTTCCGGTGGCTCGATCCATGTCAATCAACTCGGTTATCTGCCAGCTTCGGCCAAGCTGGCAGTGGTCGGCTTACCGCCGTCCGATGCGGCCGCTACAGGCCGCTTCACGATCGAGGATGCCAACGGCCGTCGCGTGCTGGAGGGCAGCTTGTCACCGGCGGCCACCTGGGCACCGGCGGGGCAACAGGCACGCGTGGCCGACTTTTCCGCACTGCGCACGCCGGGCACGTATCGATTGAAGATCGACCGGTTGCCGGTATCGGATCCATTCCCGATCGCGGCGGACGCCTACCAGCCAGTGGTCGATGCATCGCTGAAGGCGTTCTATTTCAATCGCGCCAGCACCGCGTTGCCGGCCAGGTTCGCCGGGCGTTATGCGCGCGCGGCCGGGCATCCGGATACGCAGGTGCGCATCCATCCCTCGGCGGCATCGGCAACGCGCCCGGCCGACAGCGTGATCAGTGCGCCCAAGGGCTGGTACGACGCTGGCGACTACAATAAGTACATCGTCAATTCCGGCATCAGCACCTACACCTTGCTGGCCGCCTACGCGCAGTATCCGGCGTTGTTCCAGGCGCAGGCCCTGAGCATCCCCAACGACGCGCCCGGCGTGCCAGGCATCCTGCAGGAGACCTGGTGGAATCTGGAATGGATGCTGGCCATGCAGGACCCCGCCGATGGCGGGGTGTACCACAAGCTCACCGACAAGCAGTTTGATGGACTGGTGATGCCCGACCAAGCGAAGCAACAACGCTATGTGGTGATGAAAGCCACTGCCGCCACGCTGGATTTCGCTGCGGTGATGGCGGCGGCCAGCCGCGTGTATGCGCCGTTCGACAAGCAGTATCCCGGCGCCTCGGCACGCATGTTGAAAGCCGCGCGCAGCGCCTGGGCGTGGGCGCAGCAGCACCCGGATGTGATCTATCGCCAGCCCGATGACGTGCGCACCGGCGGCTACGACGACGCGCAGGTGGACGACGAATTCGCCTGGGCTGCGGCGGAGCTGTATGTGAGCACGCGCGAGGATGGCTTCTATGATGCGATGATCGCGCGCAATGTGCCGGCCAGCGTGCCGGGCTGGAGCAATGTCGGCGGACTGGCCTGGATGTCGCTGGCCGAACATCGCGACCAGCTCACTCCGCATGCCGATCGCGCACGCATCTCGAGCGAGGTTACCGGTCTGGCGCAGCGTCTTGCCGATGAGTGGCAGGCCTCGCCATGGCGTCTGGCGATGACGGACAAGGACTTCGTGTGGGGTAGCAACGCGGTGGTGCTCAACCGCGCGATGATGCTGATGCAGGGCTACCGGTTGACCCAGCAGCGGCCATTTTTGGATGCCGCGCAATCGCAGTTGGATTACATCCTGGGGCGTAATCCGTTGTGGATGTCGTTCGTTACCGGGGTAGGGCTGCGCAGCCCGCTGCATATCCACCATCGTCCCTCCGAAGCCGATGGCATCGACGCGCCGGTGCCGGGCTGGCTGGCCGGTGGCCCGCAACCTGGCCAGCAGGATGCCAAGGACTGCAAGGTGGCGTACTCCTCAAACCTACCGGCGCTGTCGTATCTGGATAACGCCTGCAGCTATGCCAGCAACGAAGTGGCGATCAACTGGAATGCGCCGCTGGTGTATGTGAGTGCGGCGATCGAGGCGTCGACGCGGTGATGGATGTCTGAGATTTCTAACAGGCTGCACGATCAAGCAGCAGCTCTATGACTGCATGTAATGACTCTCTTGCCCACATGCAGTTCACCAACGTGCAGCGCATCAATCAGAGCGGATCTGTCCGCACGCACCCGCAATCATTCACTCCACCCGCGTACCAAAAATCCGATCGCCGGCATCGCCCAGGCCCGGCAGGATGTAGCCCTTCTCGTTGAGATGATCGTCGATTGCCGCCGTGTACACCTCCACATCCGGATGCACCGATTCCAGGGCCTTGAGGCCCTCCGGTGCGGCGACCAGGAAGATGCCCTTGATCCGCCGCGCGCCCGCGCGCTTGAGCATGTCGATGGTGGCGATCAGCGTGCCGCCGGTGGCCAGCATCGGGTCCAGGATCAGCGCGTCGCGCTCTTCCAGGCGACCGGTGAGGCGTTCGAAGTAGGGCACCGGTTGCAGGGTTTGTTCGTCGCGCTGCAGGCCCAACCACGCTCACGCGCGCGGTCGGGATCAGCGCTAGCACGCCGGGCAACATGCCCAGACCTGCGCGCAGGATCGGCACCAGGGTGATTTTTGCGCCCGCAATCCGCTGGACGGTCACCGGCCCGGCCCAGCCCGGTTCGGTGTGCGATTCGGTGTCCAGATTGGCGGTGGCCTCGTAGGCCAGCAGCGTCCCCAGCTCGGTGACCAATTCGCGGAAGCCCTTGGTGCTCAAGGCGGCATCGCGCAGCAGACCGATCTTGTGCTGCACGAGGGGGTGACGGACTTCGACGATTTTCATGGGCAGTGACAAGGTGGACAGACGTGAAGTGTGCCGCAGCCAGCGGCAGCGTCGCCACACATCGCGCGTGATTGCGTTTGCACATGTCATGTCAGTGAAACGTCGTGGACATAGCGTGCCACCCCATTCTTAACCAATTGGGGAAGCACCCGTGTTGAACAAGACGCCGCTGTGCCTGGCGATCACGCTGACGTTGGCTGCGACCACGTGGAGCTCGCTTGCGCTGGCGGCTGAGGGTGCTGCCGCAGCCGGCGCAGCAAGCGCTGCGGCCATCGATCTGGAGCGGCTGGAAGTGCGCCCGCAGGTGGAATCGCAGGTGCGCGCGGTCGATCTCAAACGCAGCTCCGATGCGATCCAAGATGCGGTCGCCTCCGATGCGATGGGTCGGTATCCCGACAAAAATGTTGCAGAATTCTTACAGCGCCTGCCCGGCGTCAGCGTGACCCGCGATCAGGGCGAAGGCCGCTTCGTGGTCATCCGCGGTCTGGATTCGGCGCTCAACAGCGTCACCATCGACGGGATGACCATGGGCACGCCCGAAGACGGCACCCGCTCGGCGCCGCTGGACCTGATTCCCTCCGACTCGACCGAGCGGCTGAAGGTGGTCAAGTCGCCGACTCCGGACATGCCGGTCGATTCCATCGGCGGCGCGATCCAGGTCGAGTCCACCTCCGCATTCGATCGCGACGGCCGCACGCTGCGCGGCTCTGTCGAAGGCAGCCACCCGTCGCTGTCGGGCAAGACCAGCCCCAAGGGCGCGTTCAACTACAGCGATATCTTCGACGGCACGGTCGGTGTGGCAGTGGGCGTGAACTACCAGGATCGCCAATTCGAATCCGACAATACCGAAGTGGCCTACGACAGCTTTGAGGGCGGTGCAGCGGACGATTTGTTTGCCGGCCAAGTGCAACGCCGCAAATACTTCATCGAACGCACCCGCATGGGCGCCAATCTCAATCTGGACTGGCGACCGGATGCGGACAACCGCTATTACCTGCGCACGCTGTACAGCCGTTTCGACGATGCCGAAACGCGTCAGCGCACGATTTTCGGTCTGGCCGATGGTGTGGTCAGCGCCAATGGCGATGGCAGCTACAACGTGGCCGATCTGCCGGCCGATTCGATCTCCAAGCGTGTGCGCTATCGCACCAAGAAGGAGGACACCATGGCCTTGAGCGTGGGCGGTGAAAATCGCCTGAGCGCGGCCACTGTGGATTACAAGGTGGGCTACACCAAGACCACCGAGCGCGTGAACGATGAGATGGAAGCGCGCTTCAACGATGGCGGCGACGATCTGTCGGCCACGGTCGATCAGAACAGCGGTATTCCGCGCTTGGGGTTCTCCGACAACGGCTGGCAGAGCAACGACAATTTCGTGTTCGACCGTTTCGTGCTTGCGCCCAAGCAGGTGGACGACAGCGAGCGCAGCGCGCAGGTCAACGTGCGCTTCGATGGCGAGCATTCCAGCCTGAAGATGGGCGTGCTCGGCCGCTGGCGCGAGCGCGATGTCAATGTGGACGAAAGCGAGCTGCGTCGCGGCCCGGCGATCGATCTGAGCACTGGACCACCGCCGCACCGGAACACCGTGGCGGTACCTTGGGCGAAAGCATCGGCTCGGACGGCATGCGCCGTTACTGGAACACCTCCGGCACTCTGTACAGCGCACGTCCGCAGGATGTGGGCGGCAATCTGCAGACCTCGCTGCAGGACGACTACACCGCCACCGAAGATGTGTTCGCCACCTACGCGATGGGCACCTGGGACATCGGCGCGCTGCGCATGATGGCCGGCGTGCGTGTGGAGAACACCCAGTTCGACGCCACCGGCAATCAGGTGGATGTGGCGGCGAACGGCCGCACCGCCACGGTAACGCCACGCCAAGCCTCCAGCAGCTACACCAATGTGTTGCCGGGCCTGCATCTGCGCTACGACACCAGCAACGACTGGGTGCTGCGGTTTGCGGCCAATAAGACCTTGTCGCGGCCATCGTTTGGCGATGTCTCCCCGCGCGTTAGCATCAACCGCGGCGACAACGAGGTGAGCATCGGCAACCCTGATCTCAATCCTTACCGTTCCAAGAATCTGGATCTGTCGTTCGAAAAATACATCGGCAGCACTGGTCTGATTTCGTTGGGCGTGTTCAATAAATCCATCGACGATTACATCGTGCAGACCATCAGCACCAACGATGCAGAGTTCCCGAACCTGCAGGTCACCCGCTCGATCAACGGCGACACCGCAAAGGTGCGCGGTGCCGAATTCAATTGGCAGCAGGCCCTGGACTTCCTGCCCGAAGGCTGGAATGGCCTGTTGGTCGGTGCAAGCGCCACCGTGCTGGACAGCGATTTCAATCCCGGTCTGAGCGATCGTGCCGGTGACGACTTCACCTTGCCGCGCTCGTCCAAGCGCATCTACAGCGGCCACCTGGGCTATGAAAAATATGGTTTCAGTGCGCGCGTTGCGGCGGTGTATCGCAGCGAGTATCTGGACACCATCGGCGCCAGCCGCGCGTACGATATCTATGTCGCCCCGAATACGCAGCTGGATGTCAGCATGAACTATCAATTCAACAGCCACGTCAGCCTGTATCTGGAAGCGCAGAACCTGCTGGACGAGCCGCTGGAGTTGTACCAGGGTGTGCCCACACGCACGCTTCAGAACGAAGAATACGGCCGCACCTACGCACTCGGCCTGAAGGTGGCACTGTGATCGCAACGCGCACGCTGCTGCACGCAACGCTGCTCGCCACCGCGATGGCGCTGACCGCTTGCGCCAGCGCACCGGTCGACCGCGAAGCCGACGAAGCACTGCTGAAAGATCCCTTGCTCAGCAAAGCCAAGGTGGCGCACGACGTGGTGCCGGAAGCCTTCATCACCACTTCCACGCCTTCAGACAATCTGGATTCGCCAGCCAGCTGGATCGCGCCCGATGGCAGCCGTTGGGTGATCGCCACCGCCAAGGCCACGCATGCGCTGGTGGTGTTCGATGGCGACAGCGGCAAGCGTCTGCGGGTGGTTGGCGGCAAGGGCAAGGCCTTGGGCAAACTGGATCGCCCGAACGGCATCTCGGTGGTCGACGACCTGGTGTTTGTGGTCGAACGCGACAACCACCGTGTGCAGGTGTTTTCGCTGCCCGATTTCAAACCGTTGACCACGTTTGGTCAGGACGAACTACGCGAGCCCTACGGCCTTTGGGTACGCAAGCACGCCGGTGGCTACGAGGTGGTGGTTAGCGACAACTACATGTCCCCGGACAACAAGGAGCTGCCGCCGCCATTGGCCGAACTCGGCCAACGCTTTCGTCGCTATCAATTGAACAACGCAGGGCAGGGCTGGCAATCGCGCCTGACCCAGAGCTTTGGCGACACCACCGAGGCGGGTGCGGTGCGGATTGCCGAATCGGTGTTCGGCGATGAAGCCAATGCGCGTTTGATGATTGCCGAAGAAGACGTGGCCGTGGGTACGCAGCTACGCGAATACGGCATGGACGGGCGGTATCGCGGCCGCAACGTCGGCACCGGCCTGTTCAAGGCACAGGCTGAAGGCATGACCTTGCTGGCGTGCACCGACGGTAGCGGTTACTGGATCGCCACAGATCAGTTCAAGGACCGCAGCGTGTTCCAGGTGTTTGATCGCCAGAGCCTGGCGCATGTGGGCGCGTTTGCCGGCCGGGTAACGGCCAATACCGACGGCGTGTGGCTGGATCAGCGCGGCGATGCACGCTTCCCGGGCGGGGTGTTTTACGCCTTACACGACGACCAGGCGGTGGCGGCATTCGATTGGCGCGATATCGCGCGCACGCTGCGTTTGAAGGACTGCGCGCCATGATCGCTACGCGTGCGTCGCTGTCTGCAGCGCTGTTGCTGGTCGCGATGGCGAGTGGTCAGTTGCTCGCCGCCGAGCGGGCCGCCGAACCAAACACCGATTCGCCAGGCCTGGCGCAGCGCACCGGACGCGCGGCTGGCGTTGTTCGCCGGCGATCTGGTCAGCGGCAAGGACGGCCAGGACGACAACGAATGGGCCGAGTGGTTCGAAGCCGGGCGCTGGTTGCTGGAAGGCACCCCAGTAGCGCCGGCACCGGGCAATCACGCGTCTCACCAAGAAGGCGAGGACACCCCGCAGGCCACGCGCGCGCTCGGCAGCCATTGGCCGGTGACCTTCGCCTTGCCGCGCAACGGGCCGTCGGCGACTGCGCGCACCAGTGACTGTTGCGACTATCAAGGCGTGCGCATCGCCGTGCTCGACGGCACTTCCGCGCTGGAGTCGGGCACCGGCCCGGCGCAGGCGCAATGGCTGGACAAGGTGCTCGCCGATAACCCGCATCGGTGGTCGATCGTGCTGATCCATCAGCCGTTCTTTTCCCCGCGCGCCGATCGCGAGAACGAAAAGCTGGTCGCGCAGGTACCGCCGGTGATTCGCCGCCACAAGGTCGATCTGGTGCTGGCCACGACCACACCTATGGCCGGCGCGGCGACCAGGGCGGGCAGGCAATGCCGGTCGTTGTGGTCTTGGTGGCCGCGCCCAAGCGGTACCGGCTCTCGGACATGGCGCGCAAGACCACCATGCGTCCGGTCGGCGAAGACACCCAGCTGTATCAAGTGCTTCGCATCGACAGCCAGACGTTGCTCTACGAGTCACGCACCGCCACCGGGCGTCTCCTGTACGAGGCCGTCGAGCTCAAGCGCGACACGGCGGCGGCCAAACGGCTGATCCAACACGAAGCCGGGCGCATCGCCCCGCGCGATTGCCCGCCTAGCGCCACGCTCCAGGGACGGGACGATGGCTGCTGGGAATGAAGGGTCTGTGACGGAAATGACATTGTCAGAGCGGATCGTCATGCCGAATGAGGGAGATGTGAGGGAAATACGCTGATTCATTGATTTTTACAATTGTTACCTCGTATACCCATAAAAAAATGTCATTTACATCACGCAAATAATGGGCATAGGATGTGGTTAGCTGGATCTCCATCCGGGTGGCCGGTTTCGACACGGTGCTGCGGTGGAGGTCTTGGTGGCCCCCAGCTCCCGAGAAACCACCATGATTCCTCACGTGTTTCATCTGACCGCGCCGACCAAGCAACTGCTGTGGGAAGAGCGCAGGATCCAGGCCCGTCTGCAACGGCTCTTGCCTGACTGGGTCTGCTACGTCTGGGATGACGCCGACAATTCGGAACTGATGCGTCGTGCGTTCCCTGAATTCGCCGAGCGTTACGAGGCGATCCGCTTTGGCGTGATGAAGGCCGACATTGCCCGTTGCGCCTATATGCACGCGCACGGCGGCTTCTATTTCGACACCGACTACAAGTTGCTGCAGCCGCTTGGCGCGGACGTGCTGGCACAGCAGTGCGTGCTGCCGATCGAAGAGGGCGCGCCCGGCAACGAGGATTTCAAGATCGGTAATGCCGTGTTCGGTTCCGAGGCGGGACACCCGTTCTGGCGCGCGTTTATCGAGCACATCTTCACTGTGCATGCGCCGGAGACGCTAGAAGACCACCGGCAGATTCCGATGATCTCCGGCCCGCGCGGGCTGACCCGTTTTTACAACGCGCACAGCGGGCAGTTCTCCGGCATCGTGTTCCCGCCGCGCGATGCGTTTCATCCGGATCGCACCTGGTTCGGGCTCGGCCACCGCGGTGGCAAGATCGCCGTCGGCTCGCACCTGTGCTGGGCGTCCTGGCGTGGCAAATCGACGCGTCGGGCGGTGACCAATTACCTGCGTCGCAAGTTGAGCGCGGTGCCGATCTGATGGCTGCGGGTGACCATGCAGATCTGTTGAATGGATCTGCATGGCGGGGCGGCGATGGTTGCGGCTGCTGCGCAAGTTGCGGCGTTTTGTGCGGTTCACGCTGGTGAAAGGCGATTGCGTGAGCGCGCTGCGCATCGTGCTTGCGATGTCACAAATGTCGCGACATCCGCGCTGCAAGGCGCAGGTTTTCCACGCCTGCAGGTGTCGCCGGCCGTTCCGTCTCAGGCGGCTTCAGCCTGCAGATGGCGCGGGCCTTCCTTGAGCGCGCGGGCGATCAGTCCGACCAACAGATCGAGCTCGTCTTCGTCCATGGCGAAGTGCGGGGTGAAGCGCAGCGAATTCTCGCCGCCGTGGATCACGTTGACGCCGCGATGGCGCAACCATTCCTCGGTGGAATCGGCGCCGTAGCACTTGAATTGCGGCGCCAACTCGCAGGAGAACAGCAGCCCGGTGCCTTGCACCCTGGTAATCAAACCACCTAGCTCTGACTGCAGTGCTTGGAGCTTGGCGATCGCCTGCGCGCCGCGCGTGCGGATGTTCTCGCGCACCTGCGGGGTGAACAACGCCAGCGTGGCGCAGGCCACATCGAGCGCGCGCGGATTGGTGGTCATGGTGTTGCCGTAGGTGCCCTTGCGATACACCTGCGCGGCGTGTTCGGTCACGGCCAGCACCGACAGCGGGTACTGCGCGGCATTGAGCGCCTTGGAATAGGTCTCCAGATCCGGCGGGTCGAGCTGCTCGAAGCCGGGGTAATCCACCACCGACAGCACGCCGTGCGCACGCAGGCCGGCCTGGATCGAATCCACCAGCAGCAGGCTGCCGTGCAGGCGGGTCAACTCACGCGCAGCGGCATAGAACGCGGCTGGCAATGCGCGCCCTGGGTCGCCTTCGCCCATCACCGGCTCCAGGAACACCGCCTCGATAAACCAGTGATTGCGCGCAGCTTCGTCGAACGCGCGCTGCAGCGCTGCCACGTCGTAGGGCGCGATTGCGATCACCGAATCCTCGTCGCGGTAGCTGGCCAGATACTTGGTGTAGGTCTTGCGGCTGGAATCGGAATACAGTCCGGGCCGATCGGTGCGACCGTGGAAGCTGCCCTTGACCACCACGCGCTTGATCGCAGCGCCGGCATGCCGTGCGCCCGGGTCGGTGTGCAGCTTGGCGTTGGTATCGACGATGCGCGCGGCCAGACCGACCGCTTCGGAACCGGAGTTGAGACACATGAAACGTGCGAACGGACAGCCGCCGCGGGTATGGCCGATCTCCGCACGTAGTGCGCGGTCGAGCCGGCGTTGCGCCAGGCTGGGTGTCATCACGTTGGCCATCACCTGCGGCCGCGCCATGGCGTCCAAGACCGGTGCGGGGGTGTGGCCGAAGCCGAGCATGCCGTAGCCACCTGCGTCGTACAGCACCGCGCCCTTGAGCGTGATCACCCAGGGGCCGCGCGCGGCCAGCGCCACGTACGGGGTCACCGCATCGTCGGCGTAGAAATTGATGAAACCCTCCTGCACGGCGCCTATCTGTGCGTCTTCGTCCAGATCCAGCAGGTCGGCAGCCTCCTCGCGTACCAGCGCGTACTCGGCGGCAGCGGCGTCGATGGCCTGTTGCAGATCCGGGTGGGTGCTGGCCAGACACACGATGCTGGCATCGTCCAGCCCATCGGTCAGGCAACGGCCGGCATGGGCACGCAGCGGGGCGAGCGGGGCAAGGACAGACATGGCGCATCTCCTACAAGGTGGCGTTCCCTTCCTATTATCGGCAGAAGATCGGCGTTTGGCAGCGTTAATCTGGGCGAGAAGTGCGGTATTTTCGTCGATTCGCCGAAACAGCTTTGCATAGTGAAAATCACTCCTTCCGACGAACGCCTGCTGTCGCTATTGCGCGAGGACGCGCGTGCCTCCACCGCCCAGATCGCGCGCCGACTGGGGCTGTCGCGTACCACCGTGCAAAGCCGCATCGAAAAGCTCGAACGCGACGGCGTGATCAGCGGTTACACCGTGCGCACCCACGACGCCTACGAACAGGGCCGCATCCGCGCGCACATCCTCATCACCGTGCTACCCAAGAAGATGCCCTCCGTGGTCAAGGCGCTGCGCGACATCCCAGAAGTGCGTTTGCTGCACTCGGTCAGCGGCGCCTACGACCTGATCGCCCTCGGCGTGGTCGGCGGCGTCAACGAGATGGACGTGCTCACCGATGCCATCGGCGCCATCGACGGGGTGGAGCGCACGACGACCTCGATCATTTTATCGACGAAGTTTGAGCGGTGAGGAGCTTGGAAATGAGCTGTGAGGAATCGTAAAAGGCTTGATTCGTGAGCGAATCAGAGCACCTCCTACGTGCCACCTTCTCCTGATGGGAGAAGGAAGTCACGCCGATCCGCGACCTCTGCAGGTTTTGTCTCCTGGCAGGAAAAGGCAGCCAAACCTGCCCCAGCCTGTCCCGCTAAACTAGCGCCCCCAATCGCTGCACCGCCGAACCTTTGAAGAAGTCCGATTTCAACTATTCGCTACCCGACGAGCTGATCGCCCAGGCGCCGCTGGCCGAGCGCGCGGCCAGTCGCTTGCTGGTGGTACCGCCGTCGCCGCAGGCGCTGGTCGACCGCCAGGTGCGCGATCTGCCCGAGCTGCTGCAGCCGGGCGATCTGCTGATCTTCAACGACACCCGGGTGATTCCGGCGCGCCTGTTCGGGCAAAAAGCCAGTGGCGGGCGGGTGGAGATACTGATCGAGCGGTTGCTCGGCGAGCGCGAAGCGCGCGTGCAGATCGGCGCCAGCAAGTCGCCCAAGGCCGGCAGCCTGATCGCGCTGGATGCCGGCGGGCAGGCCGAAGTGCTGGGCCGCGATGGCGAGTTCTATCTGCTGCGCTTCGATATCCCCGCGCCGCTGCAGCAGTGGTTGCCGGAAGCCGGGCAGCTGCCGCTACCACCGTATATCCGCCGTGAGCCGGGGGTGGAAGACCGCGAGCGCTACCAGACCGTGTTCGCGCGCGAAGTGGGCGCGGTGGCCGCGCCCACCGCCGGCCTGCATTTCGACGAGGCGCTGCTAGCGCAGTTGCGCGCGCGCGGGGTGGAGTTCGGCCATATCACCTTGCACGTGGGCGCCGGTACCTTCCAGCCGGTGCGCGTGGATGCGCTGGACCAGCACGTGATGCACACCGAATGGCTCAACGTCGGCGCCGCGCTGGTCGAACAGGTGCGGCGCGCGCGCGCGCGGCGGCCGCGTCATCGCGGTGGGAACCACGGTGGTGCGCTCGCTGGAAAGCGCCTGGCGCACCACCGACGCCGCGCCCGATGGCGAACTGCTGCCATTCGCCGGCGAAACCCAGATCTTCATCCTGCCCGGCTACCGCATCCGCAGCGTCGATGCGATGGTCACCAATTTCCATCTGCCCGAAAGCACGCTGCTGATGATGGTCTCCGCCTTCGCCGGACGCGACCGCATTTTCGCTGCCTATCAGTACGCCATCGCGCAGCGCTATCGCTTCTTTTCGTATGGCGATGCGATGTTGTTGTGGGGCAGGGAATCGGGAGTCGGGAGTGGGGAGTCGTAAATCGGCATCCGCCGAACGATCAGCCACCTGCCAACCGCTCTTTCGATTCCCCACTCCTGATTCTCCATTCCCGGCTTTCCAATGTCCCGACTCCAGTTCCAGCTTCAAGCCAACGACGGCCATGCGCGCCGTGGCCGCCTGACCTTTCCGCGCGGCACGGTGGAAACGCCGGCGTTCATGCCGGTGGGCACCTATGGCTCGGTCAAGGGCATCCTGCCCGAGCAGATCCGCGCGCTGGGTGCGGAGATCATCCTGGGCAACACCTTCCATCTGTACCTGCGGCCCGGTCTGGATGTGATTGGCGATCACGGCGGGCTGCACGGGTTCGCGCGCTGGAATGGGCCTGTCCTCACCGATTCGGGCGGTTTCCAGGTGTTTTCGCTCGCGCATCGCCGCAAGATCACCGAGCAGGGCGTGACGTTTTCCTCGCCCACCGATGGCGCGCGGGTGTTTCTGGGCCCCGAAGAGAGCATGCAGATCCAGAAGGTGCTCGATTCAGACATCGTGATGATCTTCGACGAGTGCACGCCGTATCCGGCCACCGAAGACGTGGCCCGCCGCTCGATGGAGCTGAGCCTGCGCTGGGCGCAGCGTTCGCGGCAGGCGCATGACGTTCTGGGCAATGACGCGGCGCTGTTCGGCATCGTGCAGGGTGGGGTGCATCCAGACCTGCGCAGTCGCTCGCTGGACGGGCTGCAAGGCATCGGCTTCGACGGTTACGCCATCGGCGGGCTGGCGGTGGGCGAGCCGGAGCACGAGCGCAATGCGATGCTCGAACACCTGCATCCGCGCCTGCCGGTCGAGCGCCCGCGTTACCTGATGGGCGTCGGCCGGCCGGAAGATCTGGTCGAAGGCGTGGCGCGCGGCGTGGACATGTTCGACTGCGTGATGCCCACCCGCAACGCCCGCAACGGTCACTATTTCACCTCGTTCGGCACGGTGCGCATCCGCAACGCCAAGTACGAGCGCGACCTGGACACCATCGAGCCGGGCTGCGGGTGCCACGCCTGCAGCAGCGGCTACACGCGCTCCTACCTGCGCCATCTGGACCGCTGCAACGAGATGCTGGCGCCGATGCTGGGCACCCTGCACAACCTTTGGTACTACGAGAAGTTGATGGCGCAGATGCGTGCGGCGATCGCGTCGGGAACCTTTGTGGAGTTTCGGCGGTCCTTCTATGCGGCACGCGGCGCCATCACGCCGCCGTTGCCGGGGGAAATCAGCTGAAACCGGCCGTCCGTGCCCTTGCGCGGACGGTTTGTAACCCGCATGGCATACTTCCCGGCTGTTCCGCTTCGGCGGTACCTGAATAGCGAGCGGGCCGATTGGCGCGCTGGCACCAAACTAGGATGCATTGAATGAATCTGCTCGATTTCCTGATCCCCGTCGCCCAGGCGAAGGCCACCGGTGGCGCGCCGGCCGCCAGCCCGATGGGAAGCCTGTCCACCTTCGCGTTGCCGATCATCCTGATCGCGGTCATGTATTTTTTGATGATCCGCCCGCAGATGAAGCGCCAGAAAGAGCACAAGTCGCTGCTGGAGAAACTCTCGCGCGGCGATGAAGTCATCACCTCCAGCGGCGTGGCTGGCACGATCACCGACATCGGCGACAACTTCCTCACCGTGGAAGTGGCCGACAACGTGCGCATCCGCGTGCAGAAGAGTGCCGTGGGCCATGTGCTGCCCAAGGGCACGCTGAAGTCCGCCAACTAAGAGCGGCTTCAAAACGACTGCGCAGCTGTCAGGCGGGCGCGGCCGCTGCTTGAAATCGGCATGTATCACTCGTGCATTCCGGTTTCTGCGCGCCGTCCGCCCCCAGGTGACAACTGCTCGCTACGTTTTGTTAGCCCACGCCAGGCGAGCAATAAAATGGCTGCGCGCACCGTCAGGCGGGCGCAGTCGGCGCTGGGAACCGATGGGTCGCAAACACTCCCGTCCCGGCACCGCCCGCATCCACCTGACGACCGCTCGCGACCGTGTGTTGGCCGCTTGAAGTCGTTCTCACTGCTAGGCGCGTCGCCGGGATGGTGTCGCGCGGGACTGTCGCAATGCTCGAATTTCCTCGCTGGAAGTATTTCCTGATCCTGCTGGTGCTGGCGGTCAGCGCGTTGTATGCGCTGCCCAACATCTACCAGAAAGACCCGTCCGTGCAGATCACCGCCAGCCGCGGTGGCCAACTCAACGACGCATTGCGTAGCCGCATCGACGCCGAGCTCAAGAGCGCCGGCATCACGCCCAAGGCCGTCACCAAGGAAGGCGAGAGCCTGATGGTGCGTCTGCCCAACCTGCAGGCACAGACCCGCGCCAACGACGTGCTACGCCAGCAACTTGGCGAGAACTACACGGTGGCGCTGAATCTGGCCTCGACCGTGCCGGACTGGCTGGCCAAGCTTGGCGGGCGGCCGATGGTGCTGGGCCTTGACCTGGTCGGTGGCGTGCACTTTGCCATGCAGGTGGATCAGAAGGCGGCGCTGGAAAAGCGTCTGGACGGCTTTGCCGAAGACATCCGCACCACCTTGCGCGATAACCGCATCGCCTATCGCTCGGTCGAGCGTCGCGGCGACCACAGCATCCAGGTCAGCCTGAGCGAGGGCGCCAGCGCCGATGCCGCGCGTACCGCGCTGGCCAAATCGCAGCCGACGCTGGTCTACAACATCAGTGGGCAGAGCATCACCGTCAACGTGCCCGAGGCCGAACTCAAGCAGATCGCCAGCGGTGCGATCGAGCAGAACCTCACCACCCTGCGCAACCGCGTCAACGAGCTGGGTGTGGCCGAGCCGATCATCCAGCGCCAGGGCGAAGACCGCATTGTGGTCGAGCTGCCGGGCCTGCAGGACACCGCCGAGGCCAAGCGCCTGATCGGCGCCACCGCCACGCTGGAATTCCGCGGCGTGGTCGAAGGCAATGCCGAAGACGCGGTGCGCAGCGGCAGCATTCCCCCCGAAGCCAAGGTCTACCGCGTGCGCGATAGCGGCGCCCCGGTGCTGCTCAACAAGCGCGTACTGGTGTCGGGCGATCAGATGGTCAACGCCACCGTCAGCAACGACCAGAACGGCATGCCTGCGGTGGCCGTGACGCTCAATAATGTTGCCGGTCAGCGCATGCTCGACTACACCAGCGCCAACGTCGGCAAGCTGATGTCGGTGGTCTATATCGAGCGCATCCCCACCGTGACCATGGTCGACGGCAAGGAAGTGCGCACCGTGCGGGTCAAGGAGGAAGCGCTGTCGCCGACCCGTATCGCAGGCGTGTTCGGCAAGAACTTCCAGACCACCGGCCTGGAGAAGGTCGAAGCCGAGAACCTGTCCAAGCTGCTGCGTGCCGGCTCGCTGGCCGCGCCGATGGATTTTGTCGAGGAATACGTGATCGGCCCGAGCCTGGGTGCAGAGAACGTAGAGCGCGGCGTGACTGCGGTGGTGTTCTCCTTCTTGTTCACCCTGGTGTTTTTCACCATTTACTACCGCATGTTCGGCGCGATCACCTCAGTGGCGCTGCTGTTCAACCTGCTGATCGTGATCGCGGTGATGTCGCTGTTCGGCGCCACCATGACGCTGCCGGGCTTCGCCGGTCTGGCGTTGTCGGTGGGTCTGTCGGTGGACGCCAACGTGCTGATCAACGAGCGTATCCGCGAGGAGCTGCGCCTGGGCGTGCCGGCCAAATCGGCGATCGTGGCCGGTTACGAGAAGGCCGGCGGCACCATCCTCGACGCCAACCTGACCGGGTTGATCGTCGGCGTGGCGCTGTACGCGTTCGGCACCGGCCCGCTGAAGGGCTTCGCGCTGACCATGATCATCGGTATTTTCGCCTCGATGTTCACTGCGATCACCGTCTCGCGCGCGCTGGCGGTACTGATCTATGGCAGCCGCAAGAAGCTGAAGTCCGTCGCCATTTAATGCGAGTCCCTCGCAAGAGCCCGCACATCCATGTGCGGACTTTCCAGGAAAATCTTTGAATGAAAATTTTTCCGCTCCATCTGATCCCGAACGACACCAAGATCGATTTCATGCGCCTGCGCAAGCCGGTGCTGATCTTGATGCTGGTGCTCGCGATCGCCTCGGTCGGCATCATCGTCGGCAAGGGCTTCAACTACGCGCTGGAATTCACTGGCGGCACCTTGGTGCAGACCACGTTCCAGAAGACGGTGGACGTGGACCAGGTGCGCGAGCAGCTGGCCAAGGCCGGCTTCGACAACGCCCAGGTGCAGAACGCGCGCGGCGGCAACCAGATGATGATTCGCCTGCAGGCACGCGAGCAGCACAACAACCGCGACGATGCCGCAACCAGCGTTGCCGACGCAGTGCGCAAGGCGGTCAGCACCGCGCAGAATCCCGCCACCGTGCAGCCGGGCGAATTCGTCGGCCCGCAGGTCGGCAAGGACCTGGCCTTGAACGGTGTCTACGCCACGGTCTTCATGCTGGTGGGCTTTCTGATCTACATCGGCTTCCGCTTCGAGTGGAAGTTCGCCGTGGTCGCCAGCCTGACCGCGTTGTTCGACCTGCTGGTCACGGTGGCCTACGTGTCGCTCACGGGACGCGAGTTCGATCTGACCGTGCTGGCCGGCCTGTTGTCGGTAATGGGCTTTGCGATCAACGACATCATCGTGGTGTTCGACCGCGTGCGCGAAAATTTCCGCGCGCTGCGCGTGGAGCCACTGGAAGTGCTGAACCGCTCGATCAATCAGACGCTCTCGCGCACGGTGATTACGGCAGTGATGTTCTTCCTGTCGGCACTGGCGCTGTACATCTACGGTGGCGAGTCGATGGAAGGCCTGGCGGCCACGCACATGATCGGCGCGGTGATCGTGGTGATCTCCTCGATTATCGTGGCTGTGCCGATGCTGAGCATCGGGCCGTTCGCGGTGACCAAGCAGGATCTGCTGCCCAAGGCCAAGGATGTGGAGGCGCTGGCGCGCCGTCCTTGATCTGTCGAGGACTGTTCAAACACGAAAAAACCGCGCATTGCGCGGTTTTTTCGTGTCAACAGCGCGATGGCTGGGGTTCCGGTGCATACGGTCAATGCTTACGCAATGCCGCTCCCCCGCAGGCTCACATGTTCCTTTCTCGCTCCTGCCCACTCCGACGACGTGCACGTGCCGCAAGATTTGCTTGCGACTCAATGCGACCAACCACGGATACTTGACCGAGCGTGGGTAAATCCAACAACAACACGCTCGATCTCGATCTCGATCTTGCCGAGCAGGCTATAGCGGGCCGGTGCCATGTTTCAACGTCGCTTGTCCAACAGTTGAGTACGCACGGCAGCCATGCAGGGCGCCTTGCTGCCTGTATGTGGAAAAAAGGCACCGGATGCCACAGCAATGAGTTTCACCTGGTTGCTGCCATGACGCTTGAAATCGGCAAGCGTCTCTTGTGCAATGCTGAACGGCACTACATCGTCGTCCTGCACCCCGCACAACAATGTTGGCGTGCGCGGTGCCCAATCCACCAGATCGTTACGCAACAGATCTTTCCGGAATGCGTTTTGTGGATTGCTGACCAAATCGCGCGAAAATTCAGGCTGAAACATGTCCTCGGCTGAAGGCAGTTGTTCGGTTCCCAGCGTGATCGCATCGAATTTTCCGGGGAACAACGTCTCGACCTTCTGTGCCAACGGTTGCTGGAACACCTGGATCGGGGCTGTGTAGAGGTTGGAGTAGGTGTGCTGCATCCCGATCAAGGTGAAGGTGTCGAGTACGATTGTCAGTGCGTCGAGCCCTTCGGCCTTGGGTCCGCCCCAGTTTTTCAGGACCGTTTTGGACAGGGAGTAGGGTCCGGAAATGGGGGCGCTTGCAACGAGGTCGAATTCCCTGGAAAAGTGTGCTTCGATCTCGCGTTGGGCTGCCATCACGGCGTGAGCGCCACTGGAAAAACCGGAAAGCATGAGCTTGCCCGAGAGCGGGACATGCTGCCTCGCAAGCATGACACGCGCGGCGCGCAGCGCGTCGACGACGGCGCTGGCTTCAGGGGCGGCCTGAAGATGGGGTGCGAAGGGATAGGTCGACTTGCCAATTCCCAGATAATCGGTGGCCACAACCGCATAGCCTTGCGCCGCGAATTGGCTGATCACCTCATGGTTGCCGCGTGAGGCCCGGAACCCTTCTGCCTGCGAGCTGGTCCTCTGCAACTGCGCGCCCTGTCCCCAGCCGAGCAAGGGGTACGACGCAGTACAGGTGGTGCCGGAGGGGATCAGCACTGCAGCCGATGCGGTGGTGGGTTCGTCATGGACACCGACGGTGGCATAGACAATCTCGGCCACACTGACGTTGCAACGTGGCGTTGGAGCATCGCTATGTCCACCCAGTTGTGTGGCGATCTGGGCGCTGCTGAAGGTCGTCAGTACTAGGCTACTGATCAGCTCGCCGCGTTGAGACGCAGCAGTTGCCAGGCCAGGCAGCGCCATAACGGCCATTAGCGTCAGGTGGATCGGATGGTGGCGAGAAACACGAACCTTCATGAATGCAAATTCCTACTGAGTACGGGGCAGGCTTGGAATGCCACTGAAGTGGCGACGAACGGTGCTGAGTTTTTTTGGATTGGCGGTGGATGGATGAAGATGGCGAAAGCGCGACTGTTTTTTTCAGAAATGACGAGAAATGGTCTTCGCGAATCAGTCGTATGCACGGATTGGAACGTCGTTGCCGATGTCGAGGCGACAGTCTCGCTCGGGCCGCAGCGTTGCGCGCCAATCAAGTTCGTTTTTGCCGGGATTCGTTCGTAATCAGGGCACTGCGCCGTCGTGGTCGCTGCTTGCTCCGCTTTTGCAGTGGCTTTGTTTCCGCTGACCGGCGTCGGATCCCGGTGAGCAAAATCGGGGGCAACTGGCGCAAGCCAGAGCAACTTGCAATGCCGCCCTACTGCGCATAGCCACCTTCCGCTGGCGCGCCAAGCCGCGCAGCCGCATCGTCCGTAGGAGTACGCTTGCGCGCGGCCGCGTATACCGAATAACGTTTTCTCGCGCCGACGTCCTGTTGTCAGGTTACGCAGCCGGGCACGCAACGCGGACAAACCCAGCACCGCCCAACTCACAGATTCCAATCGACCCGCATGCCCGCAATCAGCGCGTTCTTCAGATCGTTGGTGCGGGTCGGTTCGTTGAACTGGTCCGGGTTGATCACGTAATGCAGGTTCGGCGCGATGCGCAGGTGCTTGGTGACCTGGATGCCGTAGCTGAGCTCCATCATGATCTGGTTGTCGTGCGGGGTGCCGGTGCCGCCAGCCGAGGCGCGGGCCAGGCGCAGGTTTTCGATCGCCTCGTCGCTGTACTTCTGTTGGGTGAGCACAAAGGCGATATTGTCCTGCGGGCGGCTGGCGAAGGTGCCTTTCTGCACCAGGCCGAGCTGGATGAAATGGTCTTCGATCGCCTGGCCACCGGCGCTCTTGAGGATGGCGCCGAATACGGTCAGGCCGCGTGTGCCGGCCGGGTCGGGGTTGGTGACCTGTTGTTCGAAGCGGGCGAACAGGCCCGAGCGGCCCTGCTTGTTTTCATAACCCAGGCCGCTGAGGACGGCCGGGTTGCCGTTGCGATCGCGCAGCGGGTCGGTGTAGTCGGAGTTGTCCTGCCACCCGCCGAGTTCGTACATCGCGGCCATGCTGCCGTCGCCGCCCTTGTTCTTGTAGCCGACCGCGTACGGCACCACCACGCCGGTGGTGTCGTCGGTGCTCCACTTCAGGCCGTGCTGGCCGTCCTGCGCCTGCACCGGATTCACCTCGTAGGCACCCACGTGCACATAGACCTTGGGCGTGACCCAGGCGGTGGCGTGTGCGGCCCAGCTGGAGACCGGCCAGTAGGTGAAGTTGCTGGTGCGGAACACGAAGGTGGGGTTGCCACAGGTCGAGTTGCTCTGGAAGTACTGGCACAGGTCCGAGCCGAGGAAATGGAGGTTGGCCACGCTGCGGCCGGCTTCCAGTTCCAGGCGGTCGTCGAACAGCTTTTGCAGCAGGGTGAAGTTGGCCAGGCGCGTGCCCTGGCCGCCGTAGATTTCCTGCACCGAGGTGCTGTTGCCGATGCTGCTGTTGGACAGGTTGGTGCCATGGCGGGTGGAGACGTACAGCTTGACCGTGGCGCCGCCCCAGCCGAACAGGCGGTCCATGTCGACGTCGGTGCCGACCATCAACTGGCCGGCGTAGGCGTCGCCGTTCTTGCGGCCGCCATCGATGATCGAGGCCGCTTCGCCGGTGTAGCCGAGCTTGAGCTTGAAGGCGTCGGCGGCGTCCTGCGCCTGCGCGAGCGGGGTCAGTGCCAGTGTCAGCGACAGGCACAGCAGACGGGGGCGGGCACGGCGAGGCGAGAGGGTGGTCATGGCAGAACTCCGAACAAAGAGGGTGTGGCCGAGGTGGCGAATGCGACAGCTAAGGGGGGCAAGCCGCTGACCTTGCACGAAGGTGCGCAGCGCAGTGGTGAAACCAGTCAGGTGTGACGCGGATCAGCGATCAGATGAGCCGGGTACGCGGTTTGGAATCGGTCAGGGCAGGGGCAGCCGAGCGTCAGGCGACGACGTCGGCAACCGGCTTCTTGAGCAGGCGCAGCGCCACCGCAGTGACGATCACGCCGACCACCAGTGCCAACACGTAATTGAGCAGGTGGGTGACCGCGTTGGGGATCAGCAGCACGAAGATGCCGCCGTGCGGGGCCTTCAACTCGGCACCGGCGGTCATCGAGATGGCGCCGGCCACGGCCGAGCCGATCACCAGCGCCGGGATGGTGCGCAGCGGGTCGCGTGCGGCATACGGGATGGCGCCTTCGGTGACGAAGGCCAGCCCGAGCACGCCGGCGGCAGTGGCCGAGCCGCGTTCTTCCACGGTGAAGCGGTTGCGGAACACCCAGGTGGCCAGTGCGATGCCCAGCGGCGGCGTCATGCCGGCCACCATGGCCGCGGCCATCGGGGTGTAGACCTGGCTGGCGATCAGGCCGGTGGAAAACGCATACGCGGCCTTGTTGACCGGCCCGCCCATGTCGAAGGCCATCATGCCGCCGAGCAACAGGCCCAGCAGCAACGCGCTGCTGCCCTGCATGCCACGCAACCAGGCGGTGAGCCAGGCCAGCAGGTCGGCCACCGGTTGGCCGAATACGTACATCATCGCCAGCCCGACCAGCAGCGTGCCCAGCACCGGCAGGATCAGCACCGGCTTGAGTCCTTCCAGGTTGCGCGGCAGGCGGATGTAGCGGTTGAGCGCGCCCACGCCGTAGCCGGCGATGAAGCCCGCAATGATCCCGCCGAGGAAGCCGGCATTGAGGTTGGCTGCGACGAGGCCGCCGATCATGCCGGGCGCGATGCCGGGGCGGTCGGCGATGGAGTAGGCGATGTAGCCGGCCAAGGCGGGCACCATCAGGGTGAAGCCGGCCTTGGCGCCGATCTGGAACAGCGACCAGGCCAGCGTGCCCTGGTGCGCGTCGTCGCCGGCGTAGATGCCGCCGAGTGCGAATGCCAGCGCGATCAACAAGCCGCCGGCAGTGACGAACGGCAGCATGAACGACACGCCGGTCATCAGGTGCTTGTAGGCGCCGGTGCGGCCGTAGCCTGTGTTTTCGGATTTTGCGGCGCCCGCAACCGGAGCTGCGCCGCCGTGCACGCCGGCTTCTGCCAAGGCTTTTTGGATCAGCGCGGGGCCATCGTTGATGGCCGGCTTGGTACCGCTCTTGAACAGGCGCTTGCCGCCGAAACGGGCTAGATCGACTTCGCGATCGGCCGCGATCAGCACCACGTCGGCGTCGCGGATTTCCTCGTCGGTGAGTGCCTCCTGCGCACCGACCGAGCCCTGGGTTTCCACCCGCATCTGGTAGCCGAGTTTCTTGGCTGCCTGCTGCAGACCTTCGGCGGCCATGAAGGTGTGCGCGATGCCGGTGGGGCAGGAGGTGATCGCAACGATGCGCTTGCTGCCCGAGCCCGACGTACCGGATGCGCTCGCAGCGGCACGCACCGCGAGCTGGCTCAGTGCGGCGGCCGGGTCGTCCAGCACTGCACCCAGGCTCAGGCGCACGAGCTGTGCGTCGCCGAAGCGGGCGCTGTCGGCATCGGCGTCGCCGATCACCAGCACTTGGCTGGCGCCGCTGGCGAGTTCACCCGGCAATGCGCCGAGCACGCCCTGGTCGCTGCGGATTTCGATCGTCACGCTGCGCCCGGCGGCGGTGGCGGCGCGGCGCAGCGCTTCGGCCGCCAGGACGGCTTCGGTGCTGCGGTCGCCAGCGGCGATGACCACGATGGAAGAGGACATGCGAATCTCCTGCGTTGTTCGGTTGCCGGATCGAGCCGGCGGCATACCTGCGTGGCTGCGGGAATTCTTTCCGCGCACTGCGGTTGTCGATCAACCATGTGAGCTGGCGAAGTTCCTACGATAGGTGGTCGATGACGGTCTCGCTGGCGAGCTTGCGCACCTGTTGCGGCGTCAGCCGTCGCGCATCGCCGCTTTGCAGCCGGCTGACCGAAAACGCGGTCGCCAGCCGTGCGCAGCTTTCCAGGTCGCCGGACTCATCTAGCAGCGCGGCGGCAATACCGGCCACCATCGCGTCCCCGGCGCCCACGCTGCTGCCCTGCGCCAGCTGCGGCGGACGCGCGATCAAGCGCTGGTCGCGCTGCACGAACAAGGCGCCTTCGGTGCCCATCGAAATGACGACGAGCTGGATGCCGCGCGCGATCAATTCATGCGCGGCGGCGCTGAGCGCGGCGCGATCGGTCAGCGGCCGGCCGGTCCAGGCTTCGAGTTCGTGCCGGTTCGGCTTGATCGCATAGGGCAGCGCATCGCGTGCGGCGCCGAGTGCGGCCACCAGCGGCGCGCCACTGGTGTCCAGCAGCACGCACGCACCGGCGGCGCTGGCCTGGGCCTGCAACTGCGCCCAGCTGTCGTCCGGCAAACCGGCCGGCAGGCTGCCGGACAGCACCACCGGCAGGCCGGGGCGCAGCAGCGGGGTGAGGTGATCGGCCACGCCTTGCAGATGCGGCTGACCCAGACGCAGACCGGGCAGGTTGATGTCGGTGGTGTCGTTGCTGCGCGCGTCGACCAGCTTGAGATTGGTGCGGGTCTCGCCGGCCACGCGCTGGCAGTGATCGGTAATACCGCGTTCGCGGAACAGCGCTTCGAACACGCCGGCATTGCCGACCCCGAGCACGCCGAGTGCGGCGACCTGACTGCCCCAATCGGCCAGGCAGGCGGCGACATTGATGCCCTTGCCGCCGGCGTCGCTGCGCACGCTGCTGGCGCGATGCACTGTGCCGGGCTGCAAGTGGTCGAGCTGGATGGTCTGGTCGATCGCCGGGTTCAGCGTGACCGTGATGGCCTGCAGGCTCATGCCATGTCCTCGCGTTTTACTTCAAGCGCGCGCACTTGCTCTGCGGTTTCGCAGTCCAGCGCCTGCTCGGCCAGCTGCTGCAACTGGCTCAATGCAGTGCCGCGCAGGCGTGCCTTGACTGCGGGGATGTCGTTGGGCGTCATCGACAATTCCTGCACGCCTAGGCCGACCAGCAGGCTGGCGCCGAACGGATCGCCGGCCAGACCGCCGCACACACCCACCCAACGCGCGTGTTTGCGCGCGCCTTCAATGGTGCTGCGGATCATGCGCAGCACCGCCGGGTGCAGGCTGTCGGCTTCGGCGGCCAGCTCCGGGTTCTGGCGGTCGATCGCCAGCACGTATTGGGTCAGGTCGTTGGTGCCGATCGAGAAGAAGTCCGCATACCGCGCCAGCACATCGGCTTGCGCGGCGGCGGCGGGCACTTCGATCATGATGCCGATTGGCACTTCTGGTGCGTCCAGCTTGGCGCGGATGCGTGCGCAGATCTCGCGCAGGGTGATCAGCTCCGGCACCGAGGTGATCATCGGGAACATGATCGACAGCCGCGCACCGTCCTTGGCGGCGCGATACAGCGCACGCAGTTGTGGCTCAAGCAGGTCGGGGCGACGCAGCAGCAGGCGCGCGCCACGCACGCCCAGGAACGGGTTTTCTTCGTGCGGCAGTTCCAGATGGGCCACGTGTTTATCGCCGCCGATGTCCAGCGCACGCACGATCAGCGGGCGGCCTTCCAGTGCCTGCGCCATCGCCAGATAGGTTGCGTACTGCTCGTCTTCGCTGGGCGTTCTGCCGCTTTCCAGAAACAGGAACTCGGTACGCATCAGGCCCACGCCTTCCGCGCCCTGGGCCAGCGCCATCGCGATCTGGTCGGGCAGATTGACGTTGGCGCCGATGTCGATGTCGATGTGGTGGCCGTCGGTGGTGTCGGCCGGCAACGCGCGTTGGGCGGCCTCGCGCTCGCGGATCGCCTGCTGCTCGGCGATATGCGCGCGGGCGGCGTCCAGATCCAACTCGGACGGATTGATGTACAGCCGGCCGCTGCTGCCGTCGATGATGGCGGTGACGCCGTCTTCGATATCCAGCAACTGGCCACCGGCCGCGACCAGCGCCGGCAGGCCGAGCGTGCGCGACAGGATCGCGGTATGCGAGGTCGGCCCCCCTTGGGCGGTGGCCAGACCAAGCACGCGCTCGGTGTCCAGATTGGCGGTGTCCGACGGCGACAGATCGCTGGCGAGCAGGATGCACGGCTGGGCGGGCAAGTCGGTGAGGCCGGCGCCGGCGGCGGCCGGGTCGAGCTGGACCAGCACGCGGCGGCCGACGTCGCGCAGATCGGCCGCGCGCCCGGCCAGCACCGGGTTGCCGAGTGCCGCCAGACCCGAGGCGATCTGCTCCACCGCCTGATGCCACGACCACGCCACACCATGGCCTTCGACCATCAGCTGGCAGGTGCGGGTGATTAGGTCGGTGTCGTTGAGCAGCTCGGCCTGGGCCTTGAAGATGGCCGCGTCCGAAGCGCCGAGACGGCGCTGGGTGTCGTCCTGGATCGCCGCCAGCTGCTGGCGGGTGCGGGTCAGCGCGTCGTGCAGCAATGCGCCGCCATCGCCCAGGCCCACCTGTTGATCGGCCACCTCGGTCTGCGCCGCGCGCAGGCGGTGCACGATGCCGATCGCCACGCCCGGGCTGGCGCCGATGCCGACGATGGCCGGCTGCGCCTGCGGGGGCGTCCAGCCGACCACCGGGGCGGCGCGGCGTTGCGCGGCGCGTTCGGCATCGGACTTTTCCTGCGCAGTCAGGCTGTCCATCACCGCACGCAGGCGCTTGAGCAGCGCGGCGGCATCGTTGCCTTCGGCCGAGACGGTGATACTGTCGCCGGCACGCAGGCCGAGCTGCAGCAGTCCGACCAGGCTTTTGGCATCGGCGGCCTGGTCGTCGGCACGCACCTGAGCGCGCGCCGAGAAGCCGCGTGCGGTCTCGGCCCAGCGTGTGGCCGGGCGCGCATGCAGGCCGCTGGGGTAGGCGATGGTCCACTCGAATTGTTCGGCCAGATCGGTGGCCGGTGCGGCGTTGGTGTCGGGGGTGCGGTCGCCGGTCAGGGCCGCCACAATCACGCCCGGGTCGTCGGTGGTGAACAGCGCTTCCAGCTGGGCCGGGTCCTGGAGCAAGCGGGTCAGGCGGCGCAGCAAGGTGATGTGGGTGTCGGACTGGGCGGCGATACCGACGACCAGCCGGGTGATCTGGCCCGGGTTCCATTCCACGCCTTCCGGCAGCTGCAGTACGGCGATGCCATCGCGGCGCACCAGATGACGGTCTTCGCCAACCCCGTGCGGGATCGCCAGGCCGTGGCCGAGGAAGGTATTCGCCAGGCCTTCGCGGCGCCGCATGCTGGCGTCGTAGCCCGGCGCAACACAGCCGGCTGCGACCAGCAACTGGGCGGCCTGGGCGATGGCGTCGTCCTTGTCGCGGGCATGCGCACGCAGGCGCACGAGTTCGGGGGTGACGGGGGCGGCTGGCGACGGAGAAGCCAAGACGGACTCCGGGAGTAGGAACGGATGAGGCATTAGTGTGGGAACGTTCCTACACTCGGGTCAATGTGCGCTGCACAAAAAAGCGTTAGTGCTTTCGGGTTAGCATCGAATCCGACACAGCGCCTGGGTCAAGGTGCGCAAAATGGAGCGGGAACGGTCCCAGTGAGTATGTCCCAGTGAGCATCAGCATCAATGACGTGGCCCGCGTTGCCGGAGTGTCTAAATCCACCGTCTCGCGCGCGCTGGGCACCGGTCCTGTCAGTGAGCAGGTGCGTGCCAAGGTTGAGGCGGCAGTGCGCCAGACTGGCTACCGGCCCAACTTGATGGCGCGGCGATTGCGATCCCAGCAGTCCGGCATCCTGGGGCTGATCGTCGCCGATATCCGCAACCCGTACTTCACCGCGCTGATCCGTGCGGTGGAGGAGGTTGCCTACCGCGCCGGTATGCGCGTGACCCTGTGCAACACCGACGAAGACCCCGAGCGCGAGGCGCTGTACCTGCAACTGATGCAGGAAGAACGCATTACCGGGCTGATCTTCGCCCCGACCCGGGTCACGGTCGGGCGCATGCACGAACGGGTACTGGATTACCCGACCGTGCTAGTGGACCGCGCCGGCACCGTCAGCCGCTACGACAGCGTGGTGCTGGACAACGCCGCCGCCATGGGCGAGTTGGCCGCGCATTTGCAGGCGCAGGGCTATCGACGCATCGGCGGGCTGTTCGGTACCAGTACCACTGCAGCCGAGCGCCGCAATGGCTATCTAGCCGCGATGGGCGCGCAAGGGCTGACGCCTGCGTACCGCGAAGTGGCGCCCACCGCCGAAGCGGCGATTGCCGAAGTCGGCCAATGGCTGGCAAGTGCAGACAGGCCCGAGGCCATCGTCACCAGTAACAGCCTGTTGTTGATGGGTGCGCTCAAGGCCGCCCGCTCCGCCGGCCTGCGCATCCCCGACGATCTGGCCCTGGCCGGCTTCGACAACGAACGCTGGACCGACCTGGTCGAGCCGGGCATCACCGTGGTCGAGCAACCGGTCGAGGACATGGGGCGCGCCGCGATGTCGTTGTTGCTCGAACGCTTGAGCAATCCGCAGTTGCCGATTCGCCGCCTGGTCATGACCGGGCTCTGCGTGGTGCGTGGCTCCACCGGCGCACGAACGCCGCGCATTTAGCTGCCCTCGTAGGAGCGCCGGCGAATTGGAAGCACGTCATGCCCTGCTTGTCACCATGCACACCGACCATCTCGACTGGTCCTTGTCCGCCCACCGTCGCGGGACCTTCTGCGGCATGGATGCCGCAGAAGAGCTTACATGGACGTACTTGCAGCGTGTCCCACGACGGTGGGCGGACAAGGGCCCTGCAGCCAAGCCGCAGATCAGCAGCTCTGCAACTGATCTATCCGCAGTGTCGAATCACTTCGACACGCTGAGCCTATAAAGCTCCATCGCGCCCAGGGGCGCTCCTGCGGGGCATCGCGTTTCGTTGCGACAGCACACAAAAAAAGCCCCGGCAGTGCCGGGGCTTTTTGGTTTACAGCGAACGTTCGACTCAGCGGTCCGGACGATGCGATCCAGCGTCGCCCTGTGCCGCGACGTATTCCTTGGACTGCTCGTCCAGCTTGTCGCCCAGCATGCGGCGCACCACCACGAAGAACAGCGGGATGAAGATCACGCCGAGCACGGTGGCAAACACCATGCCGCCGATCACGCCGGTACCGATGGAGTGACGCGAGTTGGCGCCGGCACCGCTGGAGATGGCCAGCGGCAGCACGCCCAGGATGAAGGCGAACGAGGTCATCAGAATCGGGCGGAAGCGCAGATGCGCCGCTTCCATGGTCGCCTCGCGCAGGGTCTTGCCCGCCGCCCGCTGCTCCACCGCGAACTCCACGATCAAGATCGCGTTCTTGGCCGCCAGACCGATCACCGTGATCATGCCGATCTTGAAGTACAGATCGTTGGGCAGGCCGCGCAGCATCGAGAAGACGATCGCACCCAGCACGCCGATCGGCACCACCATTAGCACCGCCACCGGAATCGACCAGCTCTCGTAGAGGGCGGCAAGGCAGAGGAACACCACCACCACCGACAACGCGAGCAACAGCGTGGCCGCGTTACCGGCAATGATTTCCTGGTACGACATACCGCTCCAGTCGAAGCCGAAGCCCGGCGGCAGATCGTTGTTGACGATCTCCTCCATCGCGGTCATCGCCTGGCCGGAACTGCCGCCCGGAGCCGGATTGCCGACGATATTCACCGCCGAATAGCCGTTGTAGCGGTTCAGTGCCGGCGAGGCGTAGGTCCACTCGGCCTTGACCACATTGCTCAGCGGAATCATTCCCGGCTGCCCATCGGTACCGGTTGCTGTCGCACTCGGGCTGAAGAAGCTGCGCAGCGACTCGGGGCCGGTGCGGAACTGGTCGTCGGCACGGATGTTGACGCGCTTGATGCGGCCTTCGGAGAAGTAGTCGTTGATGTAGACCGGCGCCAGCATCAGCTGGATCGAGCTGTAGATATCGCTGACTTCCAGGCCCATCGACTGCGCCTGCACACGGTCCACGGACAGCTGCAGCTGCGGCGCATCTTCCAGGCCGTTCGGGCGCACGCCCGTCATGGTGTCCTGCTTTTCCGCCGCCTTGCCCAGCACGATATTGCGCGCCTGGGTCAAGGCTTGCTGGCCTGCGCCGGAGCGGTCCTGCAGCCACATGTCGAAGCCGCCGAACTGGCCCAGGCCCTGCACAGTGGGCAGGTTGACCACGAAGATCTGCGCGCCCTTGATGCCGTAGAACATGCCGTTGAGCTGCTTGATCAGCTCCTCTGCGGTCACATCGCGCTCCTCCCACGGCTTGAGCCGGATGAAGCCCATACCCACGTTTTCGCCCGAACCCAAAAAGCTGAAGCCGGCGATCTGCAGCATGCCTTCCACGGCCGGCTGCTTCTCCAATACCGCACGCATCTGCGCAAAGGTCTCGGTGGTACGGATCTTGGTGGCGCCCGGCGGCAGCTGCACGATGGCCAACGCAAAGCCCTGATCTTCTTCCGGCAGAAAGCTGCCCGGCATGCGCGTAAACAGCAAGCCGCACAACACCACCAGCACCACGAACACGATCATCCACGGTGGCGAGTGTTTGAGGGTATTGCCGACCACGCCCACATAGCGATGCGCCAGCTTGTCGTAGTACGTGTCGAAGGTGCGGTAGATCCAGTTCTTCTTGGTCGAATGGGTCGACTTGAGGAACGCGCCGCACAGCGCCGGGGTGAAGCTCAACGCCAGGAACGCGGAGAAACCCATCGACATGGCGATGGTCAGCGCGAACTGCTTGTAGATCGCGCCCGAAGCACCCGGCTGCATCGCCGAGGGAAGGAACACCGCTGCCAGCACCACGGTGATGGCCACCACCGCGCCGGTGATCTGGGTCATCGCCTTCTGGGTGGCCGCCTTGGGCTCCAGATGCTCCTCGCTCATGATGCGTTCGACGTTCTCGATCACCACGATCGCATCGTCGACCACGATGCCGATCGCCAGCACCATCGCAAACAGCGTCAGCTGGTTGATGGTGAAGCCGATGACATACATGCCGAAGAACGTGCCCAGCAGCGCGACCGGAATCACCAGCGTGGGAATCACGGTGGCGCGGAAGTTCTGCAGGAACAGCAGCATCACCAGGAACACCAGCACGATGGCTTCCACCAGCGTGTGGATCACTTCCTCAATGGAAATGCGCACGAAGGTGGTCGATTCGTACGGTGCAAACCAGGTCACGCCCTGCGGGAAGGTCGGCTGCAGTTCGTCGAGCTTGGCACCGACCGCTTCGGACACGTTCAATGCATTGGCGCCCGGCAACAGCTGGATACCGAACGCACCGCTGGGCTTGCCGTTGTACTGGGTGTCGAAGCCGTAATTGCTCGGCCCGACGCTGACACGTGCAACGTCCTTCAAGCGCACCGTGGCACCGTTGCTGTCGGTGCGCAGGATGATGTTCTCGAACTGGTCCGGCGAGCTGAAGCGCCCTTCTGCCGACACGGTGGCGGTGAAGCTGATGCCTTCCGGCGTGGGGTCGGTGCCCACCGAACCGGCAGCGAACTGCACGTTCTGGTTACCCACTGCGGTCATCACCTGGGTGGCCGACAGGTTGTAGCCCTGCAGTTTCTCCGGGTTCAACCAGATGTTCATCGCGTACTCGGCGCCGAACTGGTTGGTGCTACCCACGCCGGGCACGCGCGAGATCTGTTCGAGCACGCGCGAACCGACGATGTCGTTGAGCGCATCGCGGTCGATCGACGGGTTGTCCGAGCGCAGCGCGGCCACCATCAGGAAGCCGGCGTTGGCCTTGGCCACCACCACGCCCTGTTGGGTGACTTCCGACGGCAGCCGCGGCGTGGCCAGCGACACCTTGTTCTGCACCTGCACCTGCGCGATATCCGCGTCGGTGCCGGTTTCGAAGGTCAAGGTGATGGTCACGCGGCCGTTGGCGGCCGAGGACGAGTTGAAGTAGAGCAGGTGGTCGATACCGGTGAGCTGCTGCTCAATGACCTGGGTCACCGCTTTTTCGGCGGTATCGGCGCTGGCGCCGGGGAAGTTGGCGGTGACGGTGACCTGCGGCGGGGCGATCGTGGGGTACGACTCGATACCCAGATTCAGGATCGAGATCACGCCCGCAAGCGAGATCAGGATCGCCACCACCCAGGCAAAGATCGGGTGTTCAATAAAAAATTTAGGCATGTCCTGGTTCCGTCACTGCTGCTTGGACTGGGAGTCGGCCGGCTGCGCCGCCGCATCGGGCTTGGGCTGCGCTTGCGCCGCGGGTGCGGCTGCGGCTGCGTCTGCCTTGTCCGCTGCCGGTGCGGCCTGCGCGTCGCCGCCCTGAGCTGCGGCCGGAGCCGCGCCTGGAGTCGTGCCTGGAGTGCCCGGCTGGCCGCCTTGCGCCGGCTTGTTCGGATTCCACGCAACGCCCTTGGCCGGCTGGCCTTCCTTGGCCTTCTGCACGCCGTCGACGATGACCTGGTCGCCCGGGGCCACGCCGCCGGTCACGATCCACTGACCCTTTTGCTGGCCATCGACGGTGAGGTTCTTGCGCGCCACCTTGCCGTCCTTGCCCAGCACCAGCACGAAGGCGCCCAGGGCGTCGCGCTGCAAGCCCTGCTGCGGAATCAGATACGCATTGTTGCGCTGGCCCAGGCTGGCCTTGAAGGTCACGAACGCGCCCGGCAACAGTGCCTGCTCCGGATTGGGCAGGGTCGCGCGCAGCGACACCGCCCCGGTACTCGGGTCGACCGTCACGGCCGAGACGTCCAACGTACCCGGATGCTGATACTGCCTGCCGTTGCCCAGTTCCACATTGATGGTGGATTTGCCATCGCCGCTGAGTTGCACATTGCCGCTGCTCTGCGCCTGACGCAGCGCGGCCAGTTCTTCGCTGCTCATCGCAAAGTTCACGTAGAGCGGGTCGATCTGGTCGACCGTGGTCAGCAGGGTCGCTTCACCCGAACCGACCAGCGCGCCTTCGGTCACGCGCTGGATGCCGGCGCGGCCGGTGATCGGCGAGGTGACGCTGGCGAAGCTAAGCTGGATGCGGGCGGACTCGACCATGCCGCGCGCCTGCTGCACGCTGGCGCCGGACGAGCGCTCGGTGGCTTCGGCGTTGTCGATGTCGGCGCGCGAAACGTATTGCTGCGGTGCCAGGCTACGCGCGCGCCTGGCGGCGATCTGGGCATTGGCGTAAGTCGCCTGGGCGGCGGCCAACTGACCCTGCGCCTGCAGCAACGTGGCCTTCAGCGGCATCGGGTCGATCTCGAACAGCGGCTGGCCTTCCTTGACGTCGGTGCCTTCGGTGTACAGGCGCTTGAGCACCACACCGTCCACACGGGCACGCACGTCGGCCGAGCGGTACGCCGACAGGCGGCCCACCAGGTCGCGTTCCAGCGGCAATGTCTGCGGCTGCATTTCCAGCACCGACACTTCCGGCGGCGGCGGTGCCTGTTGTTGTTCGGGCTTGCTGCAGGCAGCGAGCGCCACGGTGATGGCACAGGCCAGGCCGAGTGTGCGGAGCGGTGCAATCATCAGGAAGAACTCCGTTAGGGTCTTGAAGCGAGAAAAGAAAGGGGGGACAGCGAAGGCGTGGCAGCGAACGCGGCGAAGGCGCGCAGAAAGGTGTCGACAGCGAATTGCGCCCACTGCTGCCTGGCGGGAAGGCCGGCGCGGTGGGGAACCTGAAAGCGTTGCCGATCGACATCCAGACCGACGATCATGCTCAACAGCAGCTCGGCCATACAGTGTGGATCGTCCTTGCGCAGCTGGCCGGCCTCCATCGCCTGCTCGAAGCGCTGCGCCAGGCGCTGCTGCATGCCGACCACCCCGTCATGGAAGAACTGCTGCGACTGATCGGGAAACCGATGCGACTCGGCTTCCACCAACCGGTAGGTCTGTACCACATCGTGGCGGTTCAGCCGGTCAAGGTGGGCCAGCGCGAAGGCCAGCAGATCCTCGCGCAGCTCGCCCGACGCGGTGCCAAAGGGCACCGTGGCCCGAGGCACATGGTCCTGAAGGACATCGCGCATCAGGTTTTCTTTACAACCGTAGTAACTGTAGAGCGTCTGCTTGGAGCAGCCGGCGCGCTCGGCTACCGCGTCCATGCTCAGCCGCATGGCGCGCTCGGCGAGCAGTGCATGCACAGCCGCATGGATGCGGCGATCGCAGTCCGAGCGCCGGGCAGCACGGTGGGAGCGGGAGGTCATGGCGGCAGACTATACCGTCCAGTTTAGTTTTTAAAAAGACTTGACGGTCGCAGTTTGGTCTGAGCAAGCCCTTATGCGACAAGCGCCTGGCCCGACTTTGCCGGATCTGGCCGTCCAGCGGCCATGCGCGCCAGTGCCCATCGCGCCTCTGCCGGGAACTACACAGCGGTAACGCTTCTGCAGCCTGCGCGCGCCGACTACGGGATGAGGATTGCGCGATGCAGCAAGGCGTGATCATCGCGCATCGGTACAATTCAGGTTTCCCACCGAGCATCCCAGCGCTCTCATGACAGCCAAGAAAGCCGCTTCGAAATCGTCCACGACGCAGACCAAGCCGGTCGCCGAACGTGCCGTCCCCGTGCTTGCCGGCGCACCGCAGGCGGTCGCGCTGGAGCCGGTGTTTGCCGCATTGCGCAAGCGCTACCCGGCTGCCTGCCAGGCCGAAGTGCAGCTGTTCGCAGCCGGCTTTTATCGCCGCATGGAAGAGGACGAGTTTCCCAACCATCCGCCCGAGCAGTGGGCGGCGCTGGCGGCCGACATGCTGGAATTCGCACGCACGCGCAAGGCCGGTACGGTCAATGTCCGGGTGTTCAACCCGACCTTGAAGAGCCACGGTTACGAGTCGCCGCACACGCTGCTGGAGATCGTCAACGACGACATGCCGTTCCTGGTGGACTCGGTGAGCATGACGCTGTCGGACCTGGGCATCGGCGTGCATGTGCTCGGTCACCCGGTGCTGCGCATCGCGCGCGACAAGGCCGGCAAGCTCACCGCGGTGGGCGAGGGCAAGAGCGAGTCGCTGATGGTGCTGGAGATCGACCGCCAGCCCGCCGACGACATGCCCAAGGTGGAAGCGGCGGTGCGCAAGGTGCTGGCCGAAGTGCGCGCGATCGTGCACGACTGGGCTGCGATGCGCGAACGCATGGTGATGCTGGCCGACGACCTGGCCACACGCCGCCTGCCGATGGACGACATCAGCCGCCACGAGGCGCAGGAATTCCTGCGTTGGGCCTCGGCCGACCACTTCACCTTCTTCGGCTATCGCGAATACCGCGTGGAGAAGCAGGGCGGGCAGGACGTGCTGGCGCCGGTGGAAGAGACCGGGTTGGGCCTGATGCGCGGCCACGACACCTCGCCAGCGCGCCCGGTGACCATGTTGGCGGCGCACGGCTTGAATACCACCTCCAAGCTCAAGGACGCGCTGATCCTGACCAAGACCAATGCGCGCTCGCGCGTGCATCGGGTCGGCTACATGGATTACATCGGCATCCTGGAGTTCGATGCTAAGGGTCGCATCGTCGGCGAGCAGCGCTTCCTGGGCCTGTTCACGTCCAGCGCCTACAACCGCCGCCCGTGGGAAATTCCGTTGGTGCGTCAGCGCCACGAATACGTGATGAGCAAGTCCGGGCTGACTCCAAGCAGCCATAGCGGCAAGGCGCTGCGGCACATTCTGGAAACGCTGCCGCGCGAGGAACTGTTTCAGTCCAACGAAGAAGAGCTGTATCGCACTGCGATCGGCATTCTCGGCCTGCAGGAGCGCGTGCGTAGCCGCATGTTCCTGCGCCGCGACAAGTACAGCCGCTTTATTTCCGCGCTGGTGTATATCCCGCGCGAGCGCTTCAACACCGATGTGCGCCTGCGCATCGAAGCCTTGTTGAAAGATGCGTTGCATGGCGAGTACATCGACTCCAGCGTGGTGCTGGGCGAGTCGCCGCTGGCGCAGCTGCATCTGATCGTGCGGCCCAAGAGTGGCGAGGCGCTGGAATTCAATACCACCGAACTGGAATCGCGGCTGGCGCATCTGCTGCGCAATTGGCGCGACGCTTTGCGCGAGGCGCTGGTGGCGCGGCATGGCGAAGCCAACGGCTTGCGCATGGCGGCCAACTTCGGCCGTGCATTGCCGGCCGGCTATATCGAAGAGTCCTCGATCGAATCGGCGGTGTCCGATGTCGAGCATCTTGCTGCGCTGGATGGCCCTGACGATCTGCATCTGAGCCTGCAGGAAATCCGTCGCGACGACGGCATGCGCCTGGACGCCGGCGAAGGCCTGCGCCTGAAGCTGTACCGCCAGCTCGACGACATTCCGCTGTCGGATGCGATGCCGATGATGGAGAACATGGGCCTGCGGGTGATCTCCGAGCGGCCGTACCGGCTGCAGGTGGGCGAGACGCCGGTGTATATCCAGGATTTCGAGGTCGAATCCACCGCCGGCAAGATCAACGCCGCCCACGCCGATGCCGGCTTTGGCGAAGCGTTCGAGCGGATCTGGAATGGCGATGCCGAGAACGACGGTTTCAACCGCCTGATTCTGGCCGCCGGCCTGCATTGGCGCCAGGTCGCGTTGCTGCGCGGTTACTGCAAGTACCTGTTGCAGACGGCGGTGCCGTTTTCGCAGGCCTATGTCGAGGTCACGTTCACCCGTTACCCGCTGTTGGCGCGCTTGTTGGTGGAATTGTTCGAAGCGCGCTTCGACCCATCCACCGGCAACGAAACCAAGGCGCAGATCTTCGCCGGGCAGGAACGGCTGCGCGAGGAACTGTCGGTGTTCGCGGCCGGCGACGAAGCCACGCTCAAGGCATTGGAGCCGGTGCTGCAGGCACGTGGCAGCGACCGCAGCGCGCAGCAGGAGGCCACCCGCGCCACGCTGCTGAAATTGATGGATCGCGTCGCCAGCCTGGACGAAGACCGCATCCTGCGCAGCTTCATCGATGTGATCGATGCCACGCTGCGCACCAACCACTACCAGACCGACAAGAGCGGCAAGCACGGCCACTGCATCAGCTTCAAGCTGGATTCGGCAATCGTGCCGGATCTGCCCAAGCCGCGTCCGTACCGCGAGATCTTTGTCTACAGCCCGCGGGTGGAAGGCGTGCATCTGCGCTTCGGCGCGTTGGCGCGTGGCGGCCTGCGCTGGTCGGACCGGCGCGAGGATTTCCGCACCGAGGTGCTGGGCCTGGTCAAGGCGCAGATGGTCAAGAACACCGTCATCGTACCGGTCGGTGCCAAGGGCGGTTTCTACGTCAAGCGTTCGCCGGTCGGTGGCGACCGCGACGCAGTGCAGGCCGAAGGCATCGCCTGCTACAAGTTGTTTATCCAGAGCCTGCTCGATATCACCGACAACATCGTCGGGGGCAAGATCGTGCCGCCACCGCAGGTGGTGCGTCACGACCAGGACGACCCTTACCTGGTGGTTGCCGCCGACAAGGGCACCGCCACGTTCTCCGACATCGCCAACGGGCTGGCGCTGGATCACGGTTTCTGGACGGGCGATGCGTTCGCTTCCGGCGGCTCGATCGGTTACGACCACAAGGGCATGGGCATTACCGCGCGGGGCGCGTGGGAGTCGGTCAAACGGCACTTCCGTGCGATGGGGCGCGATTGCCAAAGCCAGGATGTCAGCGTTGTCGGCATCGGTGACATGTCCGGCGACGTGTTCGGCAACGGCATGCTGTTGTCGCGGCATATCCGCCTGCTGGCTGCGTTCGATCACCGGCATATTTTCCTGGACCCGACGCCGGACCCGGTCGCCTCGTTCGCCGAGCGCGAGCGCCTGTTCAAGCTGCCGCGTTCCAGCTGGGCCGACTACGACGCCAAGCTGATCAGCACCGGCGGCGGCCTCTATCCGCGCACGCTCAAATCCATCGACATCAGCGCGCCGGTGCGCGAGGCACTAGGTCTGGAATCCAACGTCAAGCAACTCTCGCCGAACGCGCTGATGAACGCCATCCTCAAAGCACCGGTGGATCTGTTCTGGAATGGCGGCATCGGTACCTACGTCAAGTCGTCCAGCGAGTCGCACGCCGATGTGGGCGATCGCGCCAACATCGGCCTGCGCGTCAATGGCGGCGAGTTGCGCTGCAAGGTGGTGGGCGAGGGCGGCAATCTGGGCCTGACCCAGCTCGGCCGTATCGAAGCTGCGCAAACCGGCGTGCTGCTCAACACCGACTTCATCGACAACTCGGCCGGCGTGGACACCTCCGATCACGAGGTGAACATCAAGATCCTGCTCAACGACATGGTGCAGGCCAAGAAGCTCACCTACGAGGCACGCAACACGCTGCTGGCCTCGATGACCGACGAAGTGGCCGACCTGGTGCTGTGGGACAACTACCGCCAGAACCAGGCGATCAGCCTGATGGAGCGGATGAGCGTCAAGCGCCTCGGTTCCAAGCAGCACTTCATCCGCACGCTGGAACTGCAAGGCCTGCTCGATCGCCAGATCGAGTTCCTGCCCTCCGATGCCGAACTGTCCGCACGCAAGGCGCGCGGGCAGGGCATGTCGCGTCCGGAGCTGTCGGTGCTGCTGTCGTACTCCAAGCTGGTGGCCTTCCAGCAGCTGCTGGAATCGGATATTCCCGAAGACCCGTATCTGTCCAAGGAATTGCAGCGTTACTTCCCGCAGCCGCTGCAGAAAAAATACGCCGATGCGATGGAGCGTCACCGCCTCAAGCGCGAAATCATCGCCACTGCGGTGACCAACACCACCATCAACCGCATGGGCGCCACCTTTCTGATGCGCATGCAGGAAGACACCGGCCGCAGCATCGGCGAGGTTGCCAAGGCCTACACCATCAGCCGCGAAACGCTGGACGCGCGCGCGCTGTGGACGCAGATCGATGCGCTGGACGGCAAGGTGCCCGAGTCGGTGCAGATCGATGCGCTGGAAGTGATCTGGCGCCTGCAACGCTCGTTCGTGCGTTGGCTGCTGTTCCGCCCCGGCCCGATGCCCGGCATCACCGCTGCGGTGGAGCGTTACCACGGCCCGTTCAACGACATCCGTGTGGCCTCGGGCGTGCTCTCGGACACGCAGCGCCCGCAGTACGAGTCCAGCGTACAGGAGTGGCAGGACAAGGGCCTGACCCCGGCGCTGGCGCAGCAATTGTCCGAGCTGCGCTATCTGGAGCCGGCGTTCGACATCATCGAAACCGCACGCACCCGCAAGCTCAAGCCGGTGGACGTCTCCAAGGTGCATTTCCGCCTGGGCGAAGCGCTGCGGCTGCCGTGGTTGTTCGAGCAGATCGACGCGCTGGAGGTCAACGGCCGTTGGCACGCGGTGGCACGTGGCGTATTGCGCGACGAGCTGGCCGCACACCAACGCGCGCTGGTCGGCCAGGTGCTGACCATGCCCGGCATCAGTGCCGAGGACAAGGTGGCCCACTGGCTGGCACGCGACGATTCCAGCCTGCGCTTCACCCTGGCCATGCTCACCGACGTGGCCGAGCAAAAGACCCTGGACTACCCGACCGTGTCGGTCGCAGTGCAGAGGTTGGGGCAGTTGGCGGCGCACGGGTTGTAACCGCAATATCCGCAGTGGCGAGACACTGTTTCGCCACCACGGTGCCCGCAGCTCGCCGTGTTGTCATTTGCGTCTACGAAAAATGCCGCCTTAGCGCGGCTTTTTTTGTACACAACTGCGGCACTTGACACTCTTGGCTGCCGCAATAAAGATCTCTTTGCTGCGGTAACTCCCACAGCCGGGTGTGGAAGCCCGAAATCCAAGGCGCACAAGCGCCCACACTGTCGATGCAGGCGCTTTTTTTGTGCTTGCTGATTGATGGCGGGGCGTGCTCGTCAGCTTTATGGCGGGCGGTGCGCGGGGACCGCAAGGCCCGCCGGCCCTTGGACCGGTCTTCCAACCGCGCACCGTCCGCCACCTCGTTTGGAAGCGGGGTGACGGACTCCATCATCCAAGGAGAGCCATCATGCCGCGCAACAACTCTGCCCATTCGGGCAGCACTGCATCAGATTCACGTGCCACAAGCCCCGATGCACCCAATCGCACCACGGAGTATGAAGACGTGTTCTTCCGTCGACTGTCCGAGTGACGTGGTGCGGAAGCAACCAACGGCATCCATTGGTCCGATCTGCCGATGCAACTTGGCCTGGCTCTCAAATGCGCACATATCGATCACTGCTTGCTAGGCCTGCAGGGCGTGTTGGAAATGCTGCATGCCAGTGAGGCAGCCCGTGAGGCAGCCCGTGAGGCTGGCCAATCTGGCTTGGACGGCGAGCTCACCGACCGCTTGCTCTATGCGTCGCGTGCGCTGGCTGAGTCGGGAAAAGAATCGCTCAATGCGTTGCAAGAACGTATTGCAGCTACATCGTAAAAGGCAGCGCGAACGTCAGTTATCGAACGGCGACGGACTTTCTGCATCCTGGTTGCGAGAGATGTTGGGTGCTCAGCACCCAATTACCAGTGCTGACCTGATTGCTGATAACCAGTAAGGGCTACGGCACCGCGCCGCAAGGTCGGGATCTCGTGCAACGCTTCTTCCATCGCCGGGTCGAGCGCATACCACTGCTGCAGCAGATGAATCTTCAACGTCGTGGACAGGGCGTACGGCTGCCGATCAGTGCGTCTTGACACCGGATAGTATGGCGCGATAAGCCCGAGCAATTGCTGCCACGGTACGACCTGCTCCATCTCGGCCAGGAAGATCTGGCGGCGGGTCTGTTTGCGCTTGCCCAGGCCCTCAGCGTCACCGAACGTCAGTTGCATGGACGCTTCCTCAACGTGAGCGGATAGTGTCGCGCATCTTGGGTGCGTTGTTCAGAGGTTCCTGGATGCCAAGCAAGGTCTCGTTCTAGCTGTTCATGGGCATGAGAGCGAATGTTTATCCCGATGCTCTCAGTCTGAGAGTGACGTACATCCCTAGACTCATGCCGCTTGATTCAAAATCTTGACCTAAAAAAATGACGTGCTTACCTTCATTCGCTGCGGATTTGAGCGGGCCGGACTTTTGCGCGCTTTCAGCAGTAAGAACGACTGCATCACTCGCACTTCTAGCCAGGTCTGCATCAGTCGTTCCGGCTGGCAGGCCTGAGGCTTTGCGCTTGCGTGGTGGATCTGCCAGGTAGTGTTTTGCGTGCCACTCTCTATTCTTGTGCTGACTGAAAAGTGCCTTGTCCGAAGCCTCCGTAGGGGGCTGCGAATCCGAAAGGGCGGGTAATCTTTACCGTATTCTGCTCTCTTAGTTTCTGGATCGACTGTTTCAGGTTGCTTTTGTCGGACCCGTCAGCACCGATGTCGGGAATTGCCGCTAGCTCAATTTCGATCTCGGTGGTAACGCATATCTCGTAACGTTGCGGGGGTAGCTACTTTTTAAGGTCTATCCCATGCTGGACAATGTAGTTCCAAGCGCATTAATCAATGTAGACATACAATTTCATGCATTAAGCCGCCGGTTTTCAAGCTTGGTTATCGGAGGACATTACGCGATTTTCTGATGGTTTTCGATTGCAGGCGGGCGGTCCTAATGCCTAAGCCCGATGCCCGCTCATTTCCTGCCCGGCATGCTTGTCGAAGCGCACATGCCACCAGGTGGCGCTGAGCGAGATCAGGCTGACTACGCAGAAGGCCAGCGAGAAATCGCGTTGCTGCGGTTGCAGGTGATCGCCGGCCAGCATCGCCAGTTTGAGGATCATCGCGCCAGCGCACACGCCCACCGACAGCATCAGCTGCTGCAAGGTGGTGTACAGGCTGCTGGCACGGCTCATGCGCCAGGCAGGCACGTTTTCGTAAGCGATGGTGTTGTAGGCGGCGAACTGGAACGACATGAAGGCGCCGCAGCACAGCAGCAGGCCGAACATCAGCGCCGGTGGCCAGTCGGGCCTGAAAAAGGCGCACACCATGTAGCCCAGGCTGGCGAGCACGCCGTTGCCGATCAGGCTGTTGCGATAGCCGAAGCGGCGCAGTAACTGCGGGGTGAGGCTGCGCATCAGCAGTGCGCCGAGCGCGGTGGCCAGGATCAAGCGCCCGCTGTGCGCGGCGCTCATGCCGAAGCCGATCTGGAACAGCAGCGGCAGCAGGAACGGATGCGCGCCCTGGGTGATGCGCATCAGCGCACCACCGATCACCGACAGCCGGAACGAGTCGATCCGCAGCAGTGTCAGATCCAGCAACGGGGCAGGGTGATGGCGCGCATGCCACAGATACCCAACTGCCGCAGCGCCGCCGATCGCCAACAGCCAGCTCGCCTCGCCGATGCCGTTTTCCTGGCTGACCATTTCCAGGCCGAACAACAGGCAGCCCAATGCGGTTCCGCACAGCACGAAGCCGCGCAGGTCGAAGCGTGCGGGGGCCGATTCGCTGGGAATATCCGGGATGAAACGTCGCACCAGCAAAAAGCCGGCGATGCCGATCGGCACGTTGATGTAGAAAATCCAGCGCCAATCCAGACACGAGACGAAAAATCCGCCCAGCGGCGGGCCCAGCATCGGGCCGATAAAGGCCGGCACCAATGTCCAGGCCATCGCCGACACCAGGTGCCGGCGCTCCACGGTACGCAACAGGATCAGCCGGCCTAGCGGGGCCATCATCGCGCCGCCGGCGCCTTGCAGCACGCGCGCGGCGACCATGATGGGCAGACTGTCGGCCAGCGAACACAGGATCGAGCCGCCAACGAACACCCAGATCGATGCGCCAAATACGCGACGCAGGCCGAGGCGGTCGGCGATGGCGCCACTGGCCGGAATCAGCACCGCCAGCGCCAGCAGGTAACTGGTCATGGCGATGCTCATGGCCGGCGCGGCGACGCCGAAGTCGCGCGCCAGGGTCGGCAGCGCGGTCGCCAGCACCGTGGCGTCCATCTGCTCCATGAAAATGGCGCAGGCCAGGATCAGCGAGATGATGCGGTAATCGGGATAACGCGGAAGCGGCGTGACGCCGGCCTCGGACACGCTGGAGGACATCGGACTCTCGGTTGCGGGGCCGCTGCGGGGCCGCATCGATGGCGCCGCAGACGGCGACCGGATCGGCCCGCGCCTGGCGCAACCTGAGTATTGTCCGCTCGTGTGGGCCGAGGTTCAAGCGCGTGGGGTGGAACGGTGCATGCGTGTTGATGTAGACACGCTGGTCTGGATGTTGGGGTGTCGGCGTTGATGCCGAGATGGGTAGCCGGGGCGCTGATGCTGATGTAGAGCGCGCGCAGTGATAGCGCGCCGGCTGGTCGTACCCCGGCTGGTCATCCCCTCATCCGGCGCTATGCGCCACCTTCTCCCATCGCAAAAAGGAAGGTGTTGTCGATAGCTTTCAGATCAATGCTGTGCGGCCGGGCTGTCCCAGGCGTCCTTGATGTGCAGGATCTTCGGCAATGCCTGGCGGAAATGCTGCACCAGGCGCGGTTCCAGTTGTTTGCCGGCCATGCTTTCAAGCTTGCGCATGGCGTCTTCCACCGCCCATGGGGCCTTGTAGGCGCGCCGCCCGCATAGCGCGTCGAAGACGTCGGCCACTGCCACGATGCGCGCCGCTTCGGGAATGGCATCGCCTGCCAAGCCCCTGGGGTAGCCGCTGCCGTCCCAGCATTCGTGATGATGCAGCGCGATTTCTGCGGCCAGTCGAAACATCGGGCCGCGGCCGTGGCGCAGCAAATCGTGCCCCACCTGCGGATGCTGCCGCACCACCGAGCGTTCGTGTTCGTCCAGCGAATCGGGCTTGTGCAGGGTGCTGCCGGGAACCGCGATCTTGCCGGCGTCGTGCAGCGGCGCGGCGTCTTGCAGCAGCTGCGCCTGCTGCGTTGACCAACCCACTGTTTCGGCCAGCACGCGCGTATACGCGGCCATGCGCCAGATATGCGCGCCGGTGTCGGCGTCCTGGCCTTGGCCGGCGGTACCGAGCAGATGGATCGCATCGCGGTATTGCTGCGCCAGGCGCGCGTTTTCGGTCAGCGTCAGTTGGGTGGCGATGCGTGCCTTGAGCAACGCTGGCGAGTAGGGCTTGCTGACGTAATCGGCCGCGCCCGCTTCCAGCCCCACACGCTCGTCGTGTTCGCTGCTGCGCGAGATCACGAACAGGATCGGGATGGTGATGCTGGAGGGCTGCTGCTTGAGCGTGCGCGCTACCGCATACCCGTCCATGTCGGGTAATTCGACATCCAGCAGGATCAGTGCCGGCGCGTGGCGTCTCACCGCGTCCAACGCTTCGCCGCCGGATTTGGCGAACACCAGCGGGAAATCGTCTCGCAACAGCTGGCGCAGCGTCGCCAGGTTGCTGGATTCGTCGTCGACGCAGAGCATTGGACGGGACGGCATGGTGGATCCTTGCGAACCGGCGCGGGCGGCGGTCAGCTGAAGTGGGTGGCCTGCCAATCGCGCAAGGTGGCTGCGGCGCGATGGAAGTCGAAATCTTCGACGGCGCGTTGCAGTTCTTCCTGCAGGTTACCCGGCAAATGGGGCGCGCAGATCAGCAGCGCGTGGTCGATCTTGTCGGCGTCGTCGCTGGCGAAGGCGGCCTGCAGGATCTGCACGCTGTCTTTGTCCAGCGCGACACCATCGTCGCCAGTGACTTCGTCGCTCTGGCTGCTTTGCAGGAAGGCATGGATCGCGGTGGCGGTGCGCTGCATGGTGTCTTTGAGCGCAGTCAACGCCGAGATGAGATCGTGGCCTTGATCGATCCGGCTTTCCAGATCTCCGGCCGCACCGGCCAGCGCCGGCAATGCCAGCGAACCTGCCGCGCCGCGCAGCTTGTGCGCCAGCGCGCCGATGGCCGCCAATTCGTTGTTGCGCAGATGCTCGGCAGCGGTCTGCGCCGGTTCTGGATGATCGCGCAGCAGCTTGAGCAGGTAGCGCGCGTACGGCTCGCGTTCGCGCCACAGGCTGCGCGCGCGCGCCGCATCCAGCACTTCCGGATCGGCGTGTTGCCACTCCTCGCTGGCGTGCTGCTCGGTCTGGGGCGCAAGCGCGGGAATACGGTGCAGCGCCGGCTGCAGGAAATGGCGGATGGCGGTGACCAGTTCCTCCACGTTGAAGGGCTTGGCGATGAAGCCGTTCATGCCGGCTTCCAGCGCTTTTTCCTGCTGCGGGCGGAATGCGCCGGCAGTGAGCGCGATCACCGGCAGGCTGGCCAGCGCAGGGATCTGTCGCAGCCGCCGCGTCGCTTCATAGCCATCCACCACCGGCATTTGCACATCCATCAGCACCAGATGGAAAAGATCCGGCGCGCGCTTGAGCGTGTTGACCGCCTGTTCGCCATCGTGGGCGACGGTGACCCTGGCGCCTTCGCCTTCGAGAATGCGTTGTGCCACTTCGCAATTGATCTCGCTGTCGTCCACCAGCAGCAGATGCGCGCCTTCCAGCCGGCGCGCGACAACGGTGGGCGTGGCGGGGCGTGCGCCAGGGCGCCCGTCGATCAGTTGCTCCACCAGCCGATGCAATGCCGCACTGGTCACCGGCTTGGTCATTACCGCATCCAGATCCTGTTGTTCGGGATGTTGCTCCAGTAGACGGCGCTCGTACGCGGTGACCATCACGATTACCGGATGCGGGCCAGCTGTTGCACGCGCACGGATCTGGTGCGCGATCGCCACGCCGTCGATGTCTGGCATGCGCCAGTCGAGCAAGAAGATGTCGTAGGGCTCGCTCGCCTGTTCGATCGCCTGCAACGCGGCCTGGCCGCTGGCCACCGCATCCACGCGCCAGCCGAGTTCGGTGGCGATGCGCACCAGATTGTTGAGCGCCGCATCGTGGTCGTCGGCGATCAATACGCGCGGCATCGACTCTAACGGCAGCGTCGGCAACTCGCGCTGCGCCTGCGGTGGCGCGGATTTTTCCAGTGTCACCACGAAATAGAATTCGCTGCCGCGCCCCGGCACGCTCTCCACTTCCAGCTCGCCGCCCATCAATTCGATCAAGCGTCGGCTGATGGTCAGGCCCAGGCCGCTGCCGCCGTAACGCCGGCTGGTGGAGGTGTCGGCTTGCAGAAACGGCGAGAAGATCAGGTTCTGCTTTTCCTTTGAAATGCCGATGCCGGTGTCGCGTACCGAGAACAACAGCTTGAGCTTGTTCGGGTCTCCACTGGGGAAGCGCCGCACCGACAGCACCACTTCGCCTTGTTCGGTGAACTTGATCGCATTGCCGACCAGATTGACCAGCACCTGATTGATGCGCAATGCATCGCCGAGCAGCCAGCGGCTGTCGCGCGGCAACGGTTCGACGATCATTTCCACCGGCTTGGCGCTAAGCGAAGAACGCATCAGGTCGGCGATATTGTCGAACAGCTGGTTGAGGTCGAACGGTGCGCGTTCCAGATCGATGCGGCCGGCCTCGATCTTGGAAAAATCCAGGATGTCATTGATGATTTCCAGCAGCGAGCGCGCAGACCGATCGATCTTGGCAACCATGTCCAACGCTGCAGCGGGCAGTTCGCTACGTTGAAGCAGATACAGCATGCCCAGGATGGCGTTCATCGGGGTGCGGATTTCGTGGCTCATATTGGCCAGGAAATCGGACTTGGACTGGTTGGCGCTCTTGGCCGCATCCATTGCCAGACGCAGCTGTTTTTCGTGCAGTTTTTGCTCGGTGAGATCTACTGCCACGCCCAGGTAGCCGATCACTTGATCGTTGTCGTCGCGCAAGGTGCTCAGGGTGAGCAACACCGGCAGGTGGCGGCCTTCGTGACTGACATAGGTCCATTCGCTGGTGTCGCTGCGGCCGAGGCTGGTCAGTGCGGCAACGGCCTCCAACGTATGCGCCACCGGGCTACCGGTTTGATCGGCGAGCAGATGCGCGCGCTTCTGCAGTTCTTCCGGCTCGATGAACTGGCTAGCCTTGCGCCGGCCGATCACATCGTCGGCCCGGTAGCCCAGCAGCTTTTCTGCGGCCGGATTGAACAGCGTGACAAAGCCGCTGGAATCGGTGGCGATGATGGCGTAACCGGCGTGCGCCAGAATCGCACGTTGCAGTGCGGAGAACTTGACCAGCTCGCTGGTGCGCTCGGCCACCTGGTGTTCGAGCGATGCATTGAGATCGACGATGCGCTGGTGCGAACGCACGCGCTCGGAGATGTCGCGGAAGAAATGCGAATGCCCGGTGAGGGTGTCGTCGCCTTCAAGGATCGGCGCCTTGCTGGCCAGCACATAGACCGCGTAGCCATCGCGATGGCGCATGGTCTGCGCTGCAGACGTTATCAACGGATGCGGTTCGTCGGGGTGTTCGATTTCAGGGGCCGCATACGGCTGCGGCAATAGCAGCGTTGCCAAGGTGCGGCCGATCGCCTCTTCGCAGGTGTAACCGAACATCGTCTCGGCCGCAGGATTCCAGTGCGTGATGCGTCCATCCGGGGTTTCGGCAACGATCGCTTCGCTGGAATTGCTGACCAGCGCGGCCAGTTCCATCTGTTTGCGCAGCACTTCTTCACGGCGCAATCCGTTGCTGAAATACAAGCCGAGCAATGCTGCAAACAGCGCAGACGCACCCATCACCAGGCTGCCGATCAACCAAGGCGAGGTCTGGTGGATGGATGCGAGAAAGCTGGCGGTGGGGTGTGCGGTGATGATCCAGGTGCGCCCATAGATGGGCAGCAATTGCACGACCGGCGGACGACGTGCACTGTCGCTCGATGGCGTGCCGCTGCGATAGAACGTGTGCGTCGGCTCGTTCTTGTCGGACAAATCCAGCGCCACGTCATCGCGCTCGCCCAACGCGCTTTGCACCATCTGTCCGACGCTGAAAGGCGCATACACCCAGCCAGTGGTCGCCAGCATGCGTTGTTGCGGCGTCTGCAGCGGCATTCCTTCGCGATAAACCGCCAGCAGCACCAGAAAGCCGCTCTCGCTGGGAGTGCGATAACCCAACAGCGAGACCGCGGATTCACTCGCGAGCAGGCTGCGCGCTTCCTCAACGTTAGCGTTCGAACTATTGGACATTGGGAGACGGGTAGGGCGCGGCCGACCTATGCCGCTTTCAAGTTGCTCCGTGTATATCGGCATGGCGATCTGATCCACCCCGAGTGGCGCAGCTGCTTTATCAATCATCGCGGTGCCCTTGTGACCGCTGAGGGTCGTGAGATTAAGGCAACAGACCTGGACTGGCTTTCTCTTCTGTTCCGCCGCGCTCATATGATGGGGCCGCTGCTTCGTGAGCTTGATGCCCTAAAGAAACAGTTCCAAATCCTCTCATCTGCTCGGCCTGCGCCAAAGTGGTGCCAAAATGGTGCCGTTATGACACTCAGGACGGCGCAGTACGACTCTGCGAAGCGGGAGTTGTTCTGCGTCGAAACCCTTGCGCTGCAATGGTTTCCGTGTGATTCTTGGGTTGCCTTGGCTGCTTCGGGAAGACTCCCCTCGTCTAACAGGGGAGTCAGTGGATTCAGAAACCTCGGTTTTGCTTCCCATGCGCTGAAAGTGGTGCCAAACTGGTGCCATGAACGAATCAACCAAAGCTCCACGAGAACGGCTAAATCTTCGGCTTCCGCCCGATCTGAAAGCGCAACTCCAGCAGTATTCCGAGTCGTTGGGTGTTCCACTCAATACCGCAGCGATTCTTGTCCTTCGCACCTACCTTCCTGCTGCCCTAAGCAATGGGATGCAGTCGCCCAGGCCAGCAAAGCCGGTCAAACAGGCTCCTCCCGTGCAGCCTCCGGCTGCGCCACCTCCTGCTGTGAGCCGCTTGCTCTCGACTCCAGCAGGCAGGCCCCGTGTAGGGCGGAACGAGCCGTGCCCCTGCGGCAGCGGCAAGAAGGCCAAGCAATGCCATCCGGAGTGGACCTAAATCGTGACGCGTCACGAAATGCCGGCGGTGGCATGTGAGCGCCGATATCGATTACCTGCGTCAGGCGGTCACTCGACTGCAGGAGGTTGTTGCAGCGGCCTATGCCGTTCGCGCTGAGCGCAATGCTGAGGGTGCCGTGTCGATCGCTGAGCGGATCGCCATGGCCTCTGTTGTAGAGGACTGTGAGACCTGGTTGGCACAGGCGCAACGCCGGTTATCCGCTGCATATCGTGAACGATATGACTTGGCCGCCTCCGGACGGAGCATGCAACGGAGCGACCGAGCGAGGGTGCGTGCGCGGGCCGATGGCGGCCCTCGTGTTGGTTGACCATTTCCGCTTAGCGGTCAGCACGGCGATAGTCGCTGTGTGGCTGCTTGTGGGGTGCAGGGGCTGCGCCCCTGCGGGTATGGCGCATGGATGCGCCGCTCTGCACTTAGCGGCTGGAGCCGCGCAAGAGTGCGGGCCAGGGCCGGGCGCTAACCCGACTGCTGACCCGTTTTTTCATGCCTATCAGGGCAATTCTTGCCGGTGGCAGCAACCACCGGCAGCACTCAGGGCCGCGTTGGAGGCGGCACGCATATGAAGACACAGAACCGGGTCGGACATAATATATATTATGCGAAATGGGCCGTGTCCCCTTTAGGGGGCGCGGCCGGCCATCTGCACTGCAGCTCCAGCACCAGGCAGAACAGTTCCGCACTGCCAGGCTGATGCAGTCACTGACGGTCAAGGCCTGCGCCCAGCTGCTGCGCGTTAGCGTCAGGACCATCGCCAACTGGGAGTCTGCTCGATCGGAGATCCCGTACAGCGCCTACAAGCTGATGCGCGTCCTGCGTGGCCGCAAGCTGCTCGGACCTGCCTGGTCAGGCTTCCAGATCCTTGGCGACGTCCTGGTCACTCCTGAAGGCCGTGAGCTGCGATCCGTCGACCTGGCTTGGTGGTCCTTCCTCGTCCTGCAGGCGCAGGAGTTCCGCAATGAGCGTGCGCGCCGGCGTGACGGGCCTCCAGTCCTCGTGGCCACGGCGATGGCATATCATTGCCAGGCTCCGAACTGGATCGTCAAAGCACCTGTGTCTACCAGGTGTCTACAGGGTGTCGACACATCTGGGACCTTTTCACCGGCTGGGCCGGTCAATAAGAGCTCCGTTGTCCTCGATCGCCGCATGACCTTCGTAGCTGCAGCCGGCCGACCACCGGTTGGCCCGAGCAGTAACACGGGCCAAAAGTCAGAACGGAGCCACGCATGAAGGTCGAGATCCTCACGGGTGCCCGCAAGACGGCTCCCAACGTCCGCCTTGTTGAGCCGCTCAAGACTGAAGCGTCGACTAAAGCCAAGACCCTCGGCATCTCGCTCAACGCCCTTGTATCGATGGCTGTCCGCCAGTACCTCGATGGTGAAAAGCCTCAGGTGCCTGCCAAGCCGCACGATCCACTCCCTCAGCTCGTTGCTTCGTCGCCTGGCATGCGCAATGCGCTCGATAACACCCGCCCAGCTTGGGCGTCGCGACAACCTGGAGCTTCAGCGATGGGTGGGCGCGACGCCCCCCTGCCCGGTCCTGGCAAGAACAAGCTCAGTGTCAAAGCCCGGCCTGGTCACACGTGTACGAACCACGGAGGTGAGATCCGAGGCATGCCTTGCCCACGAATGGCCGTCTTTCTTCTATGTCCAGACCGCGTCGTTCCTGCCGGAGTCCTTGGAGCCTCTTTTCAGCATGAGTACGTAGCCGCGGAGAGCTACTCCGAGCGCCGATGGCAAAACTCTCGCTCACAGCTTGAGTTCTAATTTCGTAACGCATCACCAAATACAGGGGGAACTATGCATCCGCGCACCCGATTTCGCGCTCGTTGTCATCGCCGCTTACGCAACTATCGCTATGGTGTTTTGGGCTTCTACCGCTCAGTCACGTTCCCTATCCTCAAGCCTCATTGGTGGGCCATGCTCAAGTACATGCGGGTCTTCTTTTTCTTCTGGAAGACCATTGATCGACCAGATCTTGCAGTCCGCTTTGGTCGCATCTGGCCAGCCAAGCTCGAGATTTGTGTCAACTCGCTCAACGAGGGTGGCGATCGCCGCGTAGTGTTTATGTGACGCGTCACGGAAGTATCTACAGAGGGGTGCGGGAGCACCCCGCGCAAACAGTTGTAGATCCCACTGCCCGCCTCGGCAACGACGCGGGCATTTTGTTGGGCGAAGCATCGACAAAAACCCGCACCATGCAGACTTATGGGCACCTCGAACAACCAAGTCGTAGCCGTGGTGACACGCACTGGATGATGACCATACCTTCAAAAAATCAGCG
>NZ_MDEJ01000008.1 GCF_002940065.1 Xanthomonas populi | reverse complement strand
ATCATGTCTGTCGTTCTCCGCTGGCAGGGCGTCAAGTCAATGATGGCAGATTGCTGGGGTTTTTAGAGGCTCCTTTAAATAACTTCGCAATAGCATTGCCTTCAACCTAGTGGAGATGGCATGACCGAGCCAAATGCCTACCTACGAAAATTTCAGAAAGAACTGAGTGCCGGCACCGTGTCGCTGGCTTTGTTGGCGGTACTAGCGTAGGCCCAGGAGCCGCTGTACGGCTACCTGATTGCCAAGCAATTGGAGCGGCTGGATGGTGTACTGAGCGGCAAGCAGAGCGCGCTCTACCCGGTACTGCGCAAACTGGAAAGGGACAGGGCTGCTGCACAGCCATGTTGAGTCTTCCGCGTCCGGTCCGCCACGGCGCTACTACCGCATTACCCAAACCGGGCGTGATTGCCTAGGCGACTGGACCGCCGCGTGGCGCGCTACCCGCGATTCCGTTGACTCAGTGCTGGAGGCGACTCACTCATGACGACCATTGCGCAGGCACGTCCGTTGCCGATCACCATTTCCGATTACCTGGCGCAATTGCGCCAGGCCCTGTGTCCGGCGCGGACCCGGCGATGATCCAGGACACGCTCTGCGATGCCGAGGAATATCTGCGCCCTTAACTGGCCGAGGTGGAAGGCCGCGTGGTGGAGACGCTGCTCGGCATACGCATGCCGCGTCGTCCTGCGCATCCCGGCCCGCAAGGCGGCTGGCTGCAACGCATCGGCGCGATGTTCACCGATGTCCGCACCTGGAGCACGATGCTGTACTTCCTGCTGATGCTGCCGCTTGGCATCATTTACTTCAGCGTGTTCACCACGTTATTTGTCGCTGGGGTTGGCCGCTTCACCGCTGGCGCTGCTGTTCGACAACGCGGTGGTTTTGACCCGGGATGGCCTGGACCTCAACAACGCCTGGTTGACGTTGCCGTTCTTCATCGTCGGCGTGCTGCTGTTGTTCGTCACGCTGCATCTGGCGCGCGCCTTCGGCAAGCTGCACGGAATGTTCGCCAAGCACTTGCTGGTCAAGAGCGGCGAGGGCAACGCGCGCTCGACTGACGAGGTGTTCAGTGCCGGCCGCTGGTCGGCAGCCATCGGACTGTTCCAGAGCATGCATACTCACCTCGTAATGGCTTGGGCCTCTCGCGCTCGGGCGTTGAGGATGACGCGCATCTTTCGCATCGCCGCCATGACAGCGACCTTGCCGGGCTTTCCGGTTGCCCGCAGCGACCGGTAGAACTCCCGGATCCGTCGCTCGTGCTGGATGGCAGACAGGCACGCCATGTACAGCGTTTTCTGCGCTGGTTGCCAGCGCTACGAGCTGCGGTCGCACGCGCGCACGCGCGCAGCTTTCGCTGCCAAGGTTCCATCGGTTGAGAGGGGCCTAGCCCCAGCGTGGCAGCCATTCAGGCGGGATTGGCGGCGTCCAGACGATCTGTGTTTGCCGGCAGGCCGATGGCAGCGGCGAAGGCATGGCAGCGGCGCGCACCGGACCACCACGTGACCGGCGTCGAACAGGGCATCCAGCACTGCCTGTTCGTATCCGCCACAGGCCTCCAGGACACGCTGGCCGACCTCATGGTGTGCCAGCCAGGACAACAACTTGCGGTGGCCCGCGGGTGTGTTGTGAAACTGCGCGAAAGGGCCGCGGTGGACGGCCACATCCAACAGCGCCTTGCACCCATCAATCCCGATGCCGTTCATGCNTGCCTGCCCTGCCCTGCCTTACCGCTACGCGCGGCAACTCTGGCAACTGTTCGGGCGCAACAGGGCAGAAACCGGCGTGGGCACCCGGCTACACGACGATCGGTAACGATCCAGGCTCTCACACTGGCCCACGTCGGCTCTCGACACCCAGCCCTGGCAGACTCCGAACAGAGCAGGCGCCTATGCGGCATCCATGCCGCAGAAGGTCCCGCGACGGTGGGAGGGCAAGGACCAGTCGACAGGGGCGGTGTGCATGTTTTCAACACAACAACCAGCAAACTGTCTGGCCAGGACACCGTGCCGTCGACCAAGCACTGGCCGAGGCGAACATGCGCAACGGCGCACGCACGACCACCTCGTCTGGTGGCCGTCTGCTGACTTAGAGCGGCTAACAAAACTACTGCGCAGCCGCCAGGCGGGCGCGGCCGGTGCTCGGAATCGGCATGTACCACCCGTACACTCCGGTTCTGAGCGCGCCGTCCGCACCCACCTGAAGACTGCTCGCTACGTTTTGTTAGCCGCTCTTAGTCTTGGTCCTGCACCGGGTTGTTGGCGGATCGTCGGCTCAGTTTGCAGCACTCGATGAAACGCAATGGCTGATACGGGAGTCGAACACGAGATCGAGCGCGGCTGAGTCGTGCTCTATCTTCGCTTTACCCAACAATCTGCCCATAAACATGAACCCTGGTCGAGACAGATCAAGGGGCGTTTTTTTCAGCCGATCAAGCGCGTTTGCCGCGCTTGCGGATCGGGGTGACGGTGGCGGGGGCGCGACTGCCGACCGGATCAGCATCGTAGCGGCCGATGAATTCGCGTACCTCCGGATACACCACTTCACGCCAGCGACGTCCACTGAAAATGCCGTAATGGCCGGCACCTTCCACCACCAGATGACGACGATGCGCAGCATCGATACCGGTGCACAGATCGTGCACCGCTTCGGTCTGACCAAGGCCGGCGATATCGTCTAGTTCGCCCTCGATACTGAGCAGCGCGGTGTTGCGGATCGCCGACGGCTTCACCAACTGGCCATCCACTTTCCACTTGCCCTGAGGCAGCAAAAAGTCCTGGAACACCACGCGGATCGTATCGAGGTAATACTCGGCCGGCATGTCGAGCACGGCGTTGTATTCGTCGTAGAACTGCCGGTGCGCCTGCGCATCCTGCAGATCGCCCTTGACCAGGTCGGTGTAGAAATCCCAGTGCGACATCACGTGCCGGTTTGGATTCATCGACAGGAAGCCGGCGTGCTGCAGGAAGCCCGGATACACCTTGCGGCCATGGCCCGGATACGGGAACGGCACGGTGTGGATCAGGTTGTTCCGGAACCACTCGATGCCGTTCTCGGTCGCCAGATTGTTGACCTGGGTCGGACTGCAGCGTGCATCGATCGGCCCCCCCATCATCACCAGCGAGCGCGGCGTGGGCTCATTGTTGGAGGCCATCAGCGACACTGCGGCGAGCACCGGTACAGTGGGCTGGCACACGCTCACCACATGCAGGCGGTCGGCACCGATGTGGCGGATGAATTCCTGGATGTAGCCGATGTAGTCCTCAAGCCGGAACGCACCGGCTTCCAGCGGCACCATGCGCGCGTCGACCCAGTCGGTCACGTAGACCTTGTGGTTGCGCAGCAGGGTACGCACGGTGTCGCGCAGCAGCGTGGCATGGTGGCCGGACAACGGCGCCACCACCAGCACGGCTGGCTGCTGCTTCATCGTGCCGATCAGCTCGACATGGTCGCTGAAACGCTTGAAGCGCAGCAGGCGGCAGAACGGCTTACTCAGCACCTCGCGTTCGATGATCGGCAGCGAGTGGCCATCGACCTCGACATCATCGAGCGCCCAGGCGGGTTTTTCGTATTCTTTGCCCAGGCGATGGAACAGCTCATTGCTGGCGGCCATGCGTTCGGCTCCCGGGAGCGAGGCCCACAGACTGTCGGGGTCGGAGAACATCTTGGCGTTCGCCTGGGCCTGATGCACCCAGGGGGCTAGCAGATTGCGGGTTAGCTCATGCAGTTGATAAAGCATTCCACCCTTCCGTGCGGCGTTGCTGCCGCGCAGCATACCCTCTTTGGCGCATTTGCACCTTAATGGGGCTGCAGACGGTAGAGGCTGTCATAGGACCTATGGGAGACGTGAGCGACTTTATCTGCCGCTATTTGTGGTCTTTCGAGCGGCTGCGCTCAGCGGAAAGTTGCGCCTATAGCAGGACCATTCGGCCTGCGGAAAAACTGCCCCTCTCCCGTCGGGAGAGGGGAGGCTGCCAAGCCACACGCGGTGAGTGAATCAAGCAGCCAACGTCTTGCTCAGCCGCGCTCCAGCACAGACGCCTCTCCCGCCAACTGTGGCGACAACCAGCAATGCGACCCCAGCGCAGCAAAGCCCACGCTGGCGAAGCGACGCCGATAGCAGCGCGCCGGCCGTGCCTGAAAACCTTCGTGGTCGCCTTCAAACGCATCTTCTTGCGCAAAGGTTTCCAGAAACGCCACGCCCGCACACATCTCGGCCAATCCTGGCAGGCCCTGGTTGAGCTCACGCGTGGGCACGTAATGCAGCACGTCCGAGCAGATCAGCAGATCCACCGGCGCGCACGGGCGCAGCCAGGCGAAATCGCCGAAGCGGGCAGGGTGGATCTGCCGGCTGCGCCCATAGCGCTGCACGGCATAGGCGCTGCTGTCGAAACCCAGATAGCTGAGCTTGGGGCGAAGCGCCAACAACGGTGCGCGCCACGCGGCCTCGCCGCAACCGATATCCAGCACGCTGTGGAGCGGGCGCTCCAGGTAGTACTCGGCCTGGCTCACCGCGAGTGCGACCTTGCGTCGCAGGCGTGCGGGGTCGGCCAGCCCGGCATCGCGATACCAGCGGCTGAAATAGTGGGCGTCGTACTGTTTTTCGTCGGGCTGATGCATGGACGGATGTGCTTTCGCGCGAGCGGATAGGTGAAAATGCGGGCCATCCTACGCCAGCCAGCGAAGCCAGCACATGACTCTGTATCTGTGGATCAAGACCTTCCATCTGTTGTTCGTCATCGCCTGGATGGCGGCGGTGTTCTACCTGCCACGCATCCTGGTCAATCTCGCCGAAGCCGGTGCCGAGCCTGCGGTGCGCACGCGACTGCTGCTGATGGGGCGCCGCCTCTACAAGTTCGGCCACAGCATGCTGGGCCTGGCGCTAGTGCTGGGCGCGGTGCTGTGGCAGGGATACCGAGCGATTGCGGATTTCCCCACCATGGTGGCCGGCAGCTGGATGCACGCTAAGCTATTCGCGGTGGCGTTGATCCTGGCGCACTACATCGTGTCCGGGCGCTGGTTGAAGGGTGTGGATCAGGGGCGCGGAGTGCCCAGCGGCCGCGCGCTGCGGCTGTTCAACGAAGTGCCGGTGTTTTTGTTGGTCGGCGTGATCTGGCTGGTGTTGGCCAAGCCGTTTTGAGCGCTGTTGACAAACAGACGGCGTGTGCTGGCTGACAGTGTGTGTCGCTGAATGCGATTCAGGTGTGGGTGTTGATGCGTTGCCGTTGCTGCTTGGTCGTCGTGATGCGTGTCGAATCATGCTGCTTGCAGCACGCAGCGCTGCGCGCTGACGGCCCACAAGCCGCAGGCGCCTCGACGCCGTCTACAGCGCAGCGGCCGACACGTGTGCGGAAGAACGCAGATCCAGGGCAATCTGCAAACAGCTGTCGCCGGGGTGACTGCTCATGTCTGCACCATGCGTCGGCGCTGGCCGACGCATGGTGATCGGGTCAGGTAGCGATTACGCGTCGACGCGGAGCTCGCTCAGTTCCTTGCGCGATGTCGATCCAGGCACGTTGTTCGCGTTGGTAATGCTCGGGCGAGGTGGCCGCATGGCGCAGCACCTGTTCGAAGATGGTTTTGGCATCTTGCGGGCGCGAGGCGCGCAACAACAGCTGCGCATTACGCACGCGTGCTTCTTCGCCCGGATAGCCTTGTGCAAGCGTCCCGTACTCGTGCAGCGCCTCGTCGATGCTGCCGCTGTCTTCGACGGCGCGCGCGTAGATTAAATGCCCGTCGTGCGAACGGTCGTTGGGATTGTCGGCAATCAATGCGTCCAGAGTCTTGCGTGTTTCCGCAGCCTGGCCCATCCCGTACTGCGCTTTGGCCAGGCCCAGCATCAAGTCTGGGTCGTCGCGATAGATGCCGCGCAGCGCACCTTGGTAAAGCTCTGCCGCACGCGCGTAATCGCGTTGTTCCAGCAGCGTCTGCGCGAGACGGCGGCGGTTTTCCGGAGTATCGGCCACATCCAGTTGGCGCCAAGCGTCGCGTTGTTCGCGTTGCGGATCGATGCGTTGGCGCACCTTGCGCAAGTTGCGGCGTGCGCTGGGGTCGTTGCGCAAATGCGGAATCACCGCCACGAAGATGTAGACCAGCGTGGCCAGAAAAGGGAGCGCCAGCACGATGAAGATCCAGTACAGCGGGCGGCCGCTGCGGACCACGTTCACGCAGCAGGCGGCCTGTAACACCAGCGATAAAAACAGCCGCGGGCTCATTGTTCGGACATCCTTTTCATGAGTGCCTGTCGGTGCGATGGCGCGTTCTGCGCCATCGTGAGTCACATCGCCGATTCAGTTGCCTTCGTAAGCGCCGTAGCTGCGCAAGCGCTCGTAACGCTGCTGCAGCAGTGCGTCGACCGGGATCTTTTCCAGCGCGTCCAGCTCGTTGAGCAGCACCGCTTTCAGACGCTTGCCCATCTGCTCGGGATTGCGATGCGCGCCACCGGTGGGTTCGCGGATCACCTTGTCGACCAGGCCAAGGCCGTTCAGGCGCTTGGCGGTGAGGCCGAGTTGCTCGGCAGCGTCCTTGGCCTTGGCGGCGTCCTTCCACAGGATCGAGGCGCAGCCTTCCGGCGAAATCACCGAATAAGTGCCGTATTCCAGCATCAAGGTGCGGTCGCCCACACCGATCGCCAACGCGCCGCCGGAGCCGCCTTCGCCGATCACGGTGCAGATCACCGGCACTTTCAGTTCGGCCATTTCTAACAGGTTGCGTGCGATTGCTTCAGACTGCCCACGCTCTTCTGCACCGATGCCAGGGTAGGCGCCAGGGGTATCGATAAAGGTCAGCAGTGGTAGGCGGAAGCGGTCGGCCAGCTTCATCAGGCGCAGCGCCTTGCGGTAGCCTTCCGGACGCGGCATGCCGAAGTTGCGCGCGACCTTGGTCTTGGTGTCGCGGCCTTTCTGGTGGCCGATGATGACCACCGGGCGGCCATTGATACGGCCCAGGCCACCGACAATCGCCTTGTCGTCGGAATAGGCGCGGTCGCCGGCCAGCTCCTGGAATTGGTCGCAGATGGTGTTGATGTAGTCCAGCGTGTACGGGCGCTGCGGGTGGCGCGCCAGCTGCGAGACCTGCCAAGCGTTGAGGTCGCGGAAGATCTGCGCAGTACGCACGCGCAGCTTGTCGCGCAGCGCACGCACTTCGGTGTCCACGTTGACTGCAGGGCCCGTGCTGGCCTTGCGCAGTTCCTGGATCTTTGCTTCCAGATCGGCGATGGGTTGCTCGAAGTCGAGGTAGTTAGGATTCATGCAGTGGTGTCGTCAACGTAAGGCGGGAAGTGTAGCTGAAGCGGAGTGGCCGACCCGTACGGGGGCGTTTTGGGCGGGTCCCGGGTCCCCGGTCCCGGCTTCACTGCGCCCACGGTGGGCTGTACTTGATCTTCAACGTGCGCACTGCCGGGTCGGCGCGCAGGCTGTCCATCAGGTGCTGATCGATGCGCACCGAGTGGCTGCCGTTGAGGTCGAGCATGCCGGCGACGCCGCCGCTGGGCGCGCGCAGCAGCAGGTCCAGGCGCAGCGGCGTCTTGCCGGGGCGGTGCTTGGCCAGCAACGCATCAATGCGCTTGAAGGCCTGTTTTTCGCGCAGGTCCAGGCGCAGCGACAGGCGTTGCGCGTGTTCGGCGCAGATCTGCTCGTAGTCCCAGCATTGACGGATGCGCAGGCTGTAGCCGCCGTTGAATTCGTCCTCGCGCAGGCCGCCCTTGACGATCAGGATGCGGTCGCGGGTGAGCAGATGCCCGAACTCGGCCATCGCATCGGAGAACGCGCTGCATTCGACCCGGCCACGGCCGTCTTCGAGTTGCACGAACACCTGGCTGTCGCCCTTGCGACGCACGCCGATCACCTTGCCAGCGAGAATGGCGCTGACTTCCGGGCGCCAGGCGCGTTTTTCGCCATCGCCGCCGCCTCCACCGCCTCCACGTTGTTGCGAGGCGAGGATCTTTTCCAGCGACCCCAGATCGCAGCCGACCAGCTCACGCACTTCGTCGCGGTGCGGGTCAAACGGGTGGCCGCTGAGATAAAAGCCCAGCGTTTCGCGCTCGCCGGTGAGCAACTGGCCCAGCGGCCATTCCTTGCTTTCCGGTAGGTCCAGACGCAGCGCGGGCGCGCTCGCATCTGCGCCCCCGAACAGCGAGTTCTGCCCCGAGGCGCGCTCGCGCGCCATCTGCTCGGTGGCCTTCACCACCTCCGGCAACTGCAGCATCAGCGAGGCGCGGTTCTTGCCCAGCCCATCCATCGCGCCAGCATTGATCATTGCTTCCAGCGTGCGCCGGTTGAGCTTTGCGGTGCCCACACGGGTGCAGAAATCCAGCAGCGTCGTGTAAGGGCCGCCACGCTGGCGTTCTTCGACGATCGCCTCGCAGGCGCCGTGACCGACGCCCTTGATCGCGCCCAGGCCGTACTGAATCGTGTCCGGGGTGGCGGCCTCGAACATGTAGGCAGATTCGTTGACGCGCGGCGGCTTGACGGTCAGGCCGAGGTTGCGCACTTCATCGAGAAATCCGACCACCTTGTCGGTGTTGTCCATGTCCGAAGACAGCGTGGCGGCCATGAACTCGGCCGGGTAATGCCGTTTCAGCCAGGCGGTCTGGTAGCTCACCAACGCGTAGGCGGCGGCGTGCGATTTGTTGAAACCGTAGCCGGCGAACTTCTCCATCAGGTCGAAGATTTCGTCGGCCTTGTGCGCGCTCACGCCGCCCTTGGCTGCGCCCTCGCGGAAGATCTCGCGGTGCTTGGCCATTTCGGCCGGCACTTTCTTGCCCATCGCGCGGCGCAGCAGGTCGGCGCCGCCCAGCGAATAATCGCCGACGATCTGCGCCATCTGCATCACCTGCTCCTGGTACACCATGATCCCATAGGTGTCCTTGAGGATGGCCTCGGTGCGCGGATCCGGGTAGATGATCTCCTGCTGGCCGTGCTTGCGCGCGGTGAAGTCCGGGATCAGGTCCATCGGGCCGGGGCGGTACAGCGACACCAGCGCGATCAGGTCTTCGAAACGGTCCGGGCGCGCGTCCTTGAGCAGCCGGCGCATGCCCGAGGATTCGAACTGGAACACCGCGCCGGTATTGCCCGAGGCGAACACGCCCTTGTAGGTCGGCACGTCGTCGAGCGGAAGCGTGGTGATGTCGACCGGATCGATGCCGGCGCGCGCGTGGCGCACGTTGATCGCCTTGACCGCCCAATCGATGATAGTCAGCGTGCGCAGGCCGAGGAAGTCGAACTTGACCAGGCCGACCGCTTCGACGTCGTCCTTGTCGAACTGGGTGACCTGATTCTTGCCGCGCCCGCCCTCGTCGTGTTCGGCGAACAGCGGGCAGAACTCGGAGAGCGGCTCGGGCGCGATCACCACGCCGCCGGCGTGCTTGCCGGCGTTGCGGGTGAGATCCTCGAGCTGGCGCGCCAGATCCATCAGGTCGCGCACGTCGTCTTCGACCTGATAGCGCTGGATCAGGTCCGGCGAGGCCATCTCCGAATCCTTGCCTTCGCCCATCGCATCCTTGAGCGTGATGCCCAGGATGTTGGGGATCAGCTTGGCCACGCTGTCGACCAGACCATAGGTGAAGCCGAGCACGCGCCCGGCGTCGCGCACCACCGCTTTGGCGGCCATGGTGCCGTAGGTGATGATCTGGCTGACCCGTTCGCGCCCGTACTTGCGCGCCACGTAGTCGATCACTTCGTCGCGGCGATCCATGCAGAAGTCGATGTCGAAGTCGGGCATCGACACGCGTTCGGGGTTGAGAAAGCGCTCGAACAGCAGGTTGTACGGCAGCGGATCCAGATCGGTGATCTGCAGCGCCCAGGCCACCAGCGAGCCGGCACCGGAACCGCGCCCCGGGCCAATCGGAATGCCCTGGTTCTTTCCCCACTGGATGAAGTCGGCCACGATCAGGAAGTAGCCGGGAAAGCCCATCTTGATGATGGTGTCCAGCTCGAACTCCAGCCGGTCCCCGTAGTCCTGGCGGGTCTTGCCGGGCGCGATCGGGCTCTTTTCCAGGCGCGCGGCCAGACCATCGCGCGCTTGTCTGCGGATCCAGCTGTCCAGCGTTTCGTCTTCGGGCACCGGGTAGGCGGGCAGGAAGTAGGTGCCCAGGCGCATCTCGATGTTGCAGCGTTGCGCCAGCGCGTGGGTGTTGTCGATCGCGTCGGGCACGTCGGCGAACAGCGCGGCCATTTCCTCGCTGGACGTGAGGTATTGCTGGTCGCTGTACTCGCGCGGACGCTTGGGGTCGTCCAGCACGCGCCCCGACGAAATGCACACGCGCGCTTCGTGCGCATTGAAGTCGCTGGCATACAGAAAGCGCACATCGTTGCTGGCCACCACCGGCAGGCCGCGCACACCGGCCGCATGCAGCGCGAACTGGTTGAAGCGCTCTTCGCCCTCGCGCCCGGTGCGAGTCAACTCCAGATGCAGGCCATCGCCGAACACGCGTTGCCAGTCGGCCAGTTGCTGCTCGGCCAGATCGGCGCGGCCTTCGCCGAACAGGCGCCCGGCCAGGCTGTCGCGGCCGGCCAGGGCGAACAGGTTGGCGTGGCCGCTCTGCAGCCACTCGGGATGGATCGCCACGCCGCCCTCGGGGCGGTGGCCTTCCATCCAGGCGCGGGTGAGCAGGCGCGACAGGCTTAAGTAACCTTCGCGGTCGCGGCACAGCAGGGTCATGCGCCAGGGCGTCATGTCCGGCGTGGCGATCATCACGTCGGCGCCGACGATCGGCTTGATGCCCACGCCTTCGGCGGCCTTGTAGAACTTGACCAGCGCGAACAGGTTGTTGAGGTCGGTGACTGCCAGCGCAGGCATGTCGAGTTCGACCGCGCGGCTCAGCAGGTTGGCCTGCTTGGCCTTTTTCGGGTCGGCCTGATCCGGTTTCTCGGGCACACGGATGGTGGAATCCGCCAGCGAGAACTCGGTGTGGACGTGCAAATGGACGAAGCGGGAAGTGGACATGCGAGACCAAAATAATGCGTGGTCAGGGTAGCGACCGTGGTCGGGCCGAACAAGGCTTGACAGCACCGGCACGGGGCTGGGGCCAACTGCCACGGGGCTGGGCGGCGCAGCCGATTCAGGCTTTGGCCAACTGCGTGGAGCGCGGCGGTGGCGATTGCGCGGATCGCGGTGTGCGTGGGCTGCGCGAGCGTGGGCTAGGTCGGCCTGGACTGCGGTCAGTCAGTCGGCCCGCGGCAGGCCATCGGCCGGGGCCACGCAGGGCACGTCCCAGTTCGACGGGGCGGTGGCCTCGATTCCCAGCGCACGCCGCACCGGCGCGAAGCTGCGGCGGTGTTGCGGGCACGGCCCGTGGGTCTGCAGCGCGGCCAGATGCACCGGCGTGGCGTAGCCCTTGTGCTGGTCGAAGCGGTATTCGGGATGTTGCGCGTGCAGGTCGTGCATCAAACGGTCGCGGGTGACCTTGGCCACGATCGAGGCGGCCATGATCGCGCGGTCGAGCGTGTCGCCGCCGATCAAGGCCTCGGCCGGGCAGGGCAGTCCCTTGGGCACGCGGTTGCCATCGATGCGCGCCAATCCGGCCACATGCGCCACCCCTTCCACCGCGCGCCGCATGCCCAGCATGGTCGCCTGATAGATATTGATGCGGTCGATCTCTTCGCTGTCGATCAGTACCACCGACCACGCCAGCGCCCGCTCGACGATGCGCGCATACAACTGCTCGCGCCGCTCCGCGCTCAGCTGCTTGGAATCGTCCAGCCCATTGATGCGCGGCTTGCTGGGATCGAACACCACCGCGGCTACCGCCACCGGACCCGCGAGCGGGCCGCGGCCGGCTTCGTCGACGCCGGCGATCAAGCGCTGGGAGTGGGGGTTGGGCATTTGGGATTGGCCAAACAACGGCGACTGGCGTAGCTCAATGTCTGCGCCCTCTGCTGTTACGCGCGCAGCAAAAATCTTCAAGCTTTCGCTCCTGACGAATCCCGAATGCCCACTCCCCAATCCCTGCCTTCAAGCAGCCCAGCCACTGCTTCGGCCGCGCGCGCCGACGCATCGCGGCGCAGTTCTGCGTGCAGCGCGAGATAGCGCGGCTGCAGCGCGGCGACTTTTTCAGGGTGTTTGAACCAGTCCAGCAGCGTCACGCAGAGGCGTTCCGGGGTGCAGTCGTCCTGCATCAGCTCCGGTGCCAGATCGGCGTTGGCCAGGATGTTGGGCAACGCGTAGCGGTTGACCTTGAGCAGGCCCAGCGTCTTGACGATGCGGTAAGTGAGCGGTGCGACCTTGTAACCGACCACCATCGGGCGCTTGACCAGCATCGCCTCCAGCGTGGCGGTGCCGGAAGCCAGCAGCACCACGTCGGCGGCCAGCATCGCGGTGCGGGCCTGGCCGTCGAGCAGGTGCGAACGCAGCACCGGCAGCGACGAGTGCGACAACTGCTCGGCCAATAACTGCTTGCAGCCGGGGTTGGCTGCCGGTACCAGCACGTGCAGGTTGGACAGATGCTCGGAGACCAGCCAGGCTGCCTGGAAAAACGTATCGCCAAGCCGGCTGATTTCGCCATGCCTGCTGCCGGGCAACACCGCCAATACGGTGCTGGACGCGGACAGGCCCAACTTGGCGCGCGCCGCCGCGCGATCGGCCTGGTAGGCGATGTCATCGGCCATCGGGTGGCCGACAAAACGCGCATCCACACCATGTTTGGCATAGATCGGCGGTTCCATGGGAAACAGACAGAGCACCAGATCGGCGCTGGCACCGATCTTTTCCGCGCGCTTCTCGCGCCACGCCCATACCGACGGGCTGACGTAGTGCACGGTGCGGATGCCGCGCTGTTTCAACCAACGTTCCACTGGTAAATTGAAATCGGGCGCGTCGATGCCGATGAACACATCCGGCTTCCACGCCAGCACGCGCTCGCGAAATGCGCTGCGCAGCTTGAGCAGCCGCGGCAGATGCCGCAGCACTTCGGTCAGGCCCATCACCGCCAGCTCGCTGGCATCGAACCAGGTCTGGCATCCCGCGCTGCGCATCGCATCGCCACCGATGCCGACGAACTCGGCGTTCGGATAACGGCGACGCAATTCGTCGATCAACCCGGCACCCAGGATGTCGCCGGAGGCTTCGCCGGCGATCAGCGCAATGCGGCGCGCGCGCTGATCGCTGGGAGTCGGGCGTGGGGCATGGGGAATTGGCAGTGCCGCCGGCAGGCTGACGACAGGCGCGGCAGCGTGCTCGCGGGCACCGATTCCCGATTCACCACTCCCGATTCCCATCATCGCAACAACGGCCTTTCCGCCGCTTCGATGAATTCCAGCAGCCCACGCACGTCTTCACTGCTCTTGGCCTGTTCGGCAAGCTGCAGTTTGGCTTCAGCCAGCGGCAGGCCGGCGACGTACAGCGTGCGGTAAGCGCGCTTGATCGCGGCGATGCGCTCTGCATCGAAGCCGCGGCGCTTGAGCCCTTCACTATTGACGCCGCGCGGGCGGCCCAGCGATTCGCTGCCGACCATGGTGAATGGCGGTACGTCGCCGTTGGTCAGCGCGCCCATGCCCAGGAAGGCGTGCGCGCCGATGCGGCAGAACTGATGCGCACCTGCAAACCCGCTGATGATCACGTAGTCGCCCACGCTGACGTGGCCGGCCAGCGTGGTGTTGTTGGAAAACACGCAGTGGTTGCCTACCTGGCAATCGTGCGCCACATGGGTATAGGCCAGCATCCAGTTGTCGTTGCCGACCACGGTGATGCCGCCGCCGCCGCCGGTGCCGCGATTGATGGTGACGAATTCGCGGATCACGTTGCCGTGCCCGATCACCAGCTCGGTGCGCTCGCCGGCGTACTTTTTGTCCTGCGGCTCGCCACCGATCGCCGCGTGGCCGATGAAGCGGTTGTTGCGGCCGATCCGGGTCGGGCCATGGATCGAGCAATGCGGCCCGACCTCGCTGCCCGCACCGATGTCCACATCGGCGCCGATCAGCGAAAACGCGCCGACACGCACGTCGTCGGCCAGCGTTGCCGATGGATCGATGACTGCCGTGGGATGAATCAAAGGTGTTGAATCACACATCGTGTCTTACTCCGAAAGCGGGTGATTACCTGGCGCCGGCGCACATCACCTCGGCACTGGCTACCACTTCGCCATCCACCTTTGCCTCGCCGTAGAAGCATCCCACGTTACGGATCAGGCGCTGCATCTTCACCTCCATGATCAATACATCGCCGGGTATCACCTGCTTATTGAAGCGGGCATTGTCGACTTTGACCATGTAGAAAAGCTGGGACAATGCATCGCGGCCTAAGCCTAGTTGGGTCATCACACCACCGACCTGCGCCAGCGCCTCGATGATCAGCACGCCAGGCATCACCGGGCGGTTCGGGAAGTGGCCCTGGAAGAACGGCTCATTGATGCTGACGTTCTTCTGCGCCACGATCCACTTGGCTTCCAGATCGAGTTCGATGACCCGGTCGATCAGCAGAAACGGATAGCGATGCGGGATCAGCGTCTGGATCTGATTGACGTTGATCGGCAGCTCGTAAACGGCGTGACTCATTACTTCTCCTTGCCCACAGCCAGAATGCGCCTTGCCAGCACATCGAGTTGTTTGAAGCGCGCGGCATTCTTGCGCCACGTGCGATTGTCGGTGAGAGGGGTGCCTGATGAATACTCGCCCGGCTCATGGATGGAATTGCGCACCACCGACTTGCCGGTGATCACGACCTTGTCGCAGATCTCCAGGTGCCCGACCACGCCAACGTGGCCGCCAAGCAGACAGTAACGGCCGATCTTGGCGCTGCCGGCAATGCCGGTGCAGCCGGCGATGGCGCTATGTGCGCCGATATGGCAGTTGTGCGCAATCTGCACCAGGTTATCCACGCGCACGTCTTCTTCCAGCACGGTGTCTTCCAGCGCGCCGCGGTCGATGCAGGTGTTGGCGCCAATCTCGCAATCGTCGCCGATCACCACGCCGCCCAGCTGCGGCACCTTGATCCAGTGGCCGGCATCCATCGCCAGGCCGAAACCGTCGGCGCCGATCACCGCACCGGGGTGAATGCGCACCCGTTTGCCCAGCCGCACACGGGTCACCAGGGTCACGCGGGCCAGCAGTTCGCTACCGTCATCCACCACGCAGTCTTCGCCGATGATGCTGCCGGTACCGATCACGCAACCATCGCCCACGCGGCTGCGGGCACCGATGCTGACGAAGGGCCCGACATGCGCGCTCGGCGATACCTGCGCGCTGGGATCGATCACCGCCAGAGGATGAATGCCGGGCGCGCGCACCGGCGCCACATCGAACAGCGCGGCGATCTTGGCGAATGCGGTGTATGGGTCCTTGACGACCAAGGCGGTGCCGCGAGCCGCCTGCGCATCATCGGCGCGCAAGACAACGATCGCTGCCTGGGTGTCGGCCAGCTGTGGCCGATAGCGTGGGTTTGACAGGAAGCTCAGTTGTCCGGCGCCGGCGTGCGCCAGCGTCGCCACGCCGGTGACTTCGGTAGCGCCGTCGCCAACGACGGTCAGACCAAATTGTTCGGCAATCGCACTGGCGGTCAAGCGCATCAGGGTGAATCTCGCGTAAACGGTAAGTTGCTGGTTTTACGGAAAAAAACGTTGCCAAACGTTTGCCAAACAGTCGGGCGTATCTCTGGCTGGGCCGCAACTGTGCGGCGAACCCAGGAAAAGCCTATGAAAACTGTCCTCTCCATTTTCGGAAACGTGATCCTGCTGGGCGCGGTCGCCAGTGCCTCGGCCGACGACTTCGCAGAACAACACGCCAACGCTCAGAGCTTCTGGGACCAGCAGGTCCAGTGCGTGAACTCGTCCGATTGGGGCGCTACCGCCACCTGCCTGGGCAACGTCTGGAACGAGTACTTCTAAGTCCGGATTTCAGACGGGAAGCAGTTCAAACGAACAATGGCGGCCCGAAGTTCGGGCCGCCATTGTTTTGCCTGCAGCTCTTAGAACTGGCCGCCGAAGGTGAACTGCAAACGCTCGATTTCGTCGTTGTCTTCCTTTTTCAACGGGAACGCATAGCTGATCGAAATGGGGCCGACCGGTGCGCGCCACAACAACGCCACGCCGGTGGACGCACGTAGTTCATTGGCCTTGAAGTTGTCCACGCCGCTGTACACGTTACCGAAGTCGAAAAAGGCCGACACGCGCGCAGACGGGCTGTCGAACAGCTTGGGGAAATACATTTCCACCGAACCCACGGTCTTGAACGAGCCACCCAGCGGCTGGCCGCGATTGAAGCCGTTGATGGCTTCCGAACGCGGACCCAGGGTGTTGTCCTCGAAGCCGCGCACCGAATTGGTGCCGCCAGCGTAGAAGTTCTCGTAGAACGGCAAGCCGGTGGCGGTAATGGTGCGCGACACGCCATTGCTATCGGTGACCACGCGCGTGCTGTCGTTGCCGTAGCTGTCGCCATAGCCCAACTCGAAGCGGGTGTTAAACACGATCGCCGGAATGATCGGCCAGTAGTTGGAGATCTGGTAATTGAGCTTGTAATACTCGACCGTGGAGCCGGGCAGGGTGGTTTCCAGACCCACGCGCTGGTACATGCCGCGGGTCGGCATGAAGAAGTCGTTGCGGGTATCGCGCGCCCAACCCAGCTCGGTACGCCAGGCGTGGAAGGTACGGGTGCCGATCGCATCGATGTAATCGATGATCGCCTGCGGCGTGGTGCCCGTGAAGGTGGTGATCTGGTTGCTGTCGATGCCGACCATTGCCGACACGGTGTCGTTCTCGGTGATCGGCACGCCGAACACCACCTGCGCGGAGCCGTTCTTGCTGTTGAACTGCGCGGTATTGAAGTCCGAGTAGTCGAGTGCGCGCCAGGACAGGTTGTAGCCCAGCGACACGCCGTCGTCGGTGAAGAACGGGTTGGTGTAGGAAAACGCGTAGCGCTGCTGGAAGGTGCTGCGCGAGGCTTCCACCGCCACGCGGTTGCCGCCGCCCAGGAAGTTGTTCTGCGACAACTGCACCGAGGTGGTCACACCAAAGGCTTGCGAGAAGCCAAGACCGAACACGAAGCTGCCGGAGGTGGTTTCCTTGACGTTGTAGACCACGTCGACCTGGTCGTTGCTGCCCGGCACCGCAGGCGTTTCGACCTCAACGCTCTCGAAGTAGCCCAGCCGCTGCAGACGGATCTTGGAACGGTCGATCGCCGCTTGCGAGTACCAGGTGTTCTCGAATTGGCGCATTTCGCGGCGCAAGACTTCGTCCGAGGTGCGGCTGTTGCCTTTGTACAAAATGCGTCGCACCGAGACGCGTGGGCCTGGCACCACCTGCAGGTTCACCGCAACGGTGCGCTCCTCGCGGTTCGGGGTCGGCAGCGGGTTGACCTTGGCGAACGCGTAACCGACGTTGCTCAGCGTGTTGGTGATCGCATCGGAGGTGTACTCCAGCAACGCACGCGAGAAGATGTCGCCGGCCTTAGGAATGACCAGGCGCTCGATGTCGGCCTGCGGCAACACGGTGTCGCCGGTGACCTTGATCTCGGAAATCTTGTACTGCTCGCCCTCGGTGACGCCGGCGCTGACGAACATGTCGCGCTTGTCGGTGCTGATCGCCACCTGGGTGGAGTCGATGCTGAAGTCCACATAGCCGCGGTCCAGGTACCAGGAGTTGAGCTTCTCCAGATCGCCGGACATTTTTTCCTTGGAATACTGGTCGTCGCGGCGGTACCACGAGGCCCAGTTGTGCTCCTTGGATTCCCAGTTTTCCAGGATGTCTTCGTTGGCGAACTTCTCGGTGCCGATCAGGTTGACGTGACAGATCTTGGCCGCCTTGCCTTCCTTGATCGCGATGGCCACGTCCACGCGGTTGCGATCCAGCGGGCTCACCGTCGGGGTGATTTCGACGTTGTACTTGCCGCGGTTGTTGTACTGACGGGTCAGTTCCTGGGTCACGCGGTCCAGGCTCAGGCGGTCGAAGGTGCCGCCTTCGGTCAGGCCGATGTCGCCCAGGCCCTTGAGCAGCTCTTCGGACTTGATGTCCTTGTTTCCGGTCACGGTGAGCTTGTTGATCGCCGGGCGCTCCTTGACCGTGATCACCAGGATGTTGCCCTGGCGATCCAGCTGCACGTCTTCGAAGAAGCCGGTGCGATACAGCGCGCGGATCGAGTCGGCAACCTTGCCATCGTCCACGGTATCGCCGCGATTGACCGGTAGATAGGTGAACACGGTGCCGGAAGCAATGCGCTGCAGGCCGTCGACGCGGATGTCGCTGGCAACGAACGGCTCGGCCGCCAGGGCGAGCGCTGGCAGGCTGAGGCCGGCGGCAAGAGCGAGGGCAAGCAGGCGGCGAGTGGGAAGACGCGTCATGTCACATCCGGTTGGAGTCGATTTCGGGTGTTGCTGGATGCCGGCGTATGACGACGACAACAGGCGTAAAGAGTGGAACAAGTTAGTTCATCGTGGAAGCAGGCCGAGGATGTCGTTGTAGAACGCCAGTCCCATCAACCCGGCAAGCAGCGCCAGGCCGACATATTGCCCGGCAATCATGGCCCGTTCGCTGATCGGGCTGCCCTTGACCAACTCGATAAGGTAATACAGCAGGTGCCCACCGTCCAAGATCGGGATGGGCATCAGGTTGATGATCGCCAGACTGAGCGACAGCAATCCCAGGAAATACAGGAACCAGTCGAGCCCGCGTTCGGCCGAGGCGTTTGCGGCGCGCGCGATCGCGACAGGGCCGGAAATGTTTTTCACCGAGGCCTGGCCGGTCAGCATGCGCTTCATCATGCCCAGCGAATCGGAGGTCATCCTGCCGGTTTCACGGATGGCGGCGGGCACGGCCGCGAAGAGACCGTACTGTTGGCGACTGTCGTAGGCCGGTGCCTGCGCGGCCGCAAACCCCACCCCCAGCATCCACTGCCCCGGCGGCGATCGGCGCGGGGCGATTTCCAGCGCCAGCCGGTCTTCGCCGCGCGCGACCTCGATCATGCCTGTCCCGCCCTGCGCGCCCAGCGTCTGCAGCTGGGCAGCAATCTCGTCGGCCGAGCGGATCGGCTGGCCGGCGATGGCCACGATGCGGTCACCTGGCTTTAGCAGGCCCTCGGCGGCAGAGCCTGCCACTACCTGACCCACCACCGGCGGCTGCAGCATGAATTGCCAGCCGATACCGGCCAGCGCCGCCACGCGGCGTTCGTCAAAGCCGGCCGGCAGCTGCGACAGCCGCAGGGTGTGCTCGCTGTTGCCGGCGCCCTCGGCGGCGGTGAGCAGGCGGATATCGCGCCTGTCCATCGCTGCGGTGGTGAGCTGCATGCTGGCATCGCTCCAGCTCGTCACGCTGCGGTCGTCGATGCGCACGATGCGCTCGCCCGGGGTGAGCCCGGCTTCGGCGGCCAGGCCATCGGCGCGGCCGACGGTGGCCGAATAATCCTGCTTGCCGACCACGAACATCGCCCACAGCATCGCTATGCACAGCAGCAGATTGGCCATTGGCCCGGCGGCAACAATGGCGATGCGTTGCCACACCGTATTGCGATTGAAGGCATGGTCGCGCTCAGCCGCATGCACCTCGCCTTCGCGCTCGTCGAGCATCTTGACGTAGCCGCCCAGCGGAATCGCGGCAATCGCGAACTCGGTGCCGTGGCGGTCGCGGCGCATCCACAATGGCTTGCCAAAGCCCACCGAAAAACGCAGCACCTTGACGCCGCAGCGGCGCGCGACCCAGAAATGTCCGAATTCGTGAAACGTCACCAACACGCCCAGGCTGACGATCATCCACCAGACCGAACCGATGAAATCACCCATGGATGCAACTCGGCTGCGTGGATCGATCAGGCATGAAAGGAATGATGGGCGAGGGCGCGTTCAGTGATTTGCCGTGCTTGGGCATCGGCAGAAAGAAGGGTGTCGAGGGTGTCGGCATTGTGCCGTGGGAGCGTTGTCAGTGTGTGTTCGACCAACGCTTGGATCGCTAGGAAACCCACTTTGCCCTGAAGAAAGGCTGAAACAGCCACTTCGTTGGCCGCGTTCAGGATCGCTGGCGCGGTTCCACCGGCCTCCAGCGCTTCCCAGGCCAGCCGCAGGCACGCAAAGGCGGCCGTGTCTGGCGCCTCGAAATCAAGTCGCCCCTGGGTCAGTAGGTCCAGCCCGGCAACGCCCGATTCGACCCGCTCCGGCCATGCCAGACCGACCGCCAGGGTGGTGCGCATGTCCGGCAGGCCAAGCTGGGCCAGGGTAGAGCCGTCGATGAATTCGACCAGCGAATGCACCAGGCTTTGCGGGTGTACCAGTACATCGATCTGCGCGCCGGGCAGGCCGAACAGGTGATGCGCCTCGATGACTTCCAGGCCCTTGTTCATCAGCGTGGCCGAGTCCACCGAAATCTTCGGGCCCATCGACCACTTGGGGTGCGCGACGGCTTGCGCGGGCGTGACTGCGGCCAGCGCGGCGCGGTCCCAACCACGGAACGGGCCGCCGGAGGCAGTCAGGATCACCCGCCGCACCCCGCGGCTGGCATCGCAGGAACGCAGACACTGAAAAATCGCGCTGTGTTCGCTGTCGATCGGGATGATCTCCGCGCCAGCGGTCGCTGCAGTACTGGTCAGCAACTCGCCAGCCAGCACCAGCGATTCCTTGTTGGCCAGCAGTAGGCGCTTGCCGGCGCGCGCGGCGGCAAGCGTGGACGGCAGTCCAGCCGCTCCCACAATCGCCGCGACCACGGTATCGCAGGCATCGCTACCGGCCAATGCATCCAGCGCTTCGCTGCCGGCATGCGCCTGTGTCGCCAAACCTGCCGCACGCAAGCCATCGCGCAACGCCGAGTAAAGCGTTGCCTCGGCAATCACCGCATGCGCGGGCCGATGCGTGACGCATAGCGCCAGCAACTCGTCGACCTTGCTGCCGGCCGACAGCACGCTGGCGCGCAGCCGCTCCGGGTGGCGCGCGATCACGTCCAATGCCGACGCACCGATCGAGCCGGTTGCGCCGAACACGGCGACCTGACGGAGAGAGGAGCCAGCCATGCCTAGAATCCGAGAATTTCCTTGCCGAGTGCGAACACCGGCAGAGCGGCGAGCACGCCGTCGATGCGATCCAGCACGCCGCCGTGGCCCGGAATCATCGTGCCCGAGTCCTTGGCGCCTGCGTGGCGCTTGAGCAGGCTCTCGAACAGATCGCCCAGCACCGAGGCCAGCACCGCAATGGCGGAGACCAGAATCAGCTGCGGCACATGCGCAAGCGTCAGACCGGCCAGCCAGCCGAACGCGCAGGCCACCGCGATGCCGGCGACCATCCCGCCGAGCAGGCCTTCGATGGTCTTGTTCGGGCTGACCCGCGGCGCCAGCTTGTGCTTGCCGAACGCGCGGCCGGCGAAATAAGCGCCTGAATCGGCCGCCCAAACCATGGTCAGCGCGGTCAGCAACCACAGACTGCCCTTGTCCGGATTGGCATGCAGCAGTACCAGCGCGGCCCAGCCCGGCAACACCGCCAGCGTGCCGGCGGCCAGCTTGATTGCACGCGCCTGGCCGTTGTTGTGGTCGGCGCCAAAGGTGAAAAAGCGCAGCCATAGCAACGCCAGCAGCCACCAGGCCACGCCCACCAGCGCGGCAATCTGGAACAGCACCATGGAGCCGGCCGAAGCCCACACCAGCAGCACCATCAGCAGCAGATTGAGCATCAGCAGTACGGTGCGCGGCAGGCTGTCGTCGATGCCGGAGAGCTTGAGCCACTCCCACAAGCCGGTCAGGAACAGGATCGCCGCCAGCGCTGCCAGCCATTGCGTCGGCAGCAGCACGATCGCGCAGATGGCGAGCGGCGCCATGATCAACGCGGCAATCACGCGGGTCTTGGTCATGCGGAGGAGCTCTCAGTCGCCTTGTCGGCGATCTGGGCGCTGATCAGGCCGAAGCGACGTTCGCGCCCGGCGTAGTCGTTCAGTGCCTGCTGCAGCACAGTGGCATCGAACTCCGGCCACAGGGTTTCGGTGAACCACAGTTCGGTGTAGGCAAGCTGCCACAACAGGAAATTGCTGATGCGGGTGTCGCCACCGGTGCGGATGAACAGATCCGGCGCCGGCAGGTCGGCCAATGCGATCCGGCTGGCCAGCAGGGCTTCGTCGATCTGCTGCGGCTGCAGGCGACCGGCAGCCACTTCTTCGGCCAGCGCACGTGCGGCCAGCGCGATGTCCTGGCGGCCGCCGTAGCTGGCGGCAATGCTCAATACAAGGCGCGAGTTGGTGGCGGTGATGCGTTCGGCGCCGGCCATGCGCTCGCGCAGCTGCGCGTCAAAGCGGCTGCGATCGCCGATGAAGCGCACTTGCACGCCACGCCGTTGCAGTTCGTCGACCTCGCGATCGAGCGCATGCAGGAACAACTTCATCAGCGCGTCGACTTCCTCCTGCGGGCGCCCCCAGTTTTCGCTGGAGAACGCAAACAGGGTGAGTGCGGAGACGCCTTTTTCCAGGCAGAAATCGATGGTGCGATTGACCGCGCGCGCGCCCGCGCGATGACCGATCATGCGCGGACGTAGCCGACGCTGCGCCCAACGCCCGTTGCCATCCATGATGATGGCAATGTGGCGTGGCACGGCCGCAGCGGAGGGTTCTGGATGCATGGCAGGCGATGCCACGATCAGACCGTCATCAGTTCCTGTTCCTTGCCCTTGACGACCTCATCCACATCCTTGATGGCCTTGTCGGTGAGCTTCTGGATGTCGTCTTCGGCGCTGCGCGCTTCGTCTTCGGTGACCGCCTTGTCCTTGAGCAGATCCTTGATCTGCTGGTTGGCATCGCGACGGATGTTGCGGATGGACACCTTGCTGTCTTCGCCTTCGCCATGCACGGACTTGCTGAGCTCCTTGCGGCGCTCCTCGGTCAGCGGCGGCAGGTTCAGACGGATCACGGTACCCACTACGGTCGGGGTCAGGCCCAGATCCGAGGCATAAATCGCTTTTTCGACGTCCTTGATCATGCCCTTGTCGAACAGGCTAATGACCAGCGAGCGGCCTTCGGAGACGCTGATGCTGGCGACCTGATTGAGGGGGGTGTCAGTGCCGTATGCCTTCACCTTGATGTTGTCCAGCAGCGCCGGAGAGGCGCGGCCGGTGCGCACGGTGGTCAGGGAATGGCGCAGAGCATCGATGCTCTTGGTCATGCGCGTGAGCGCGTCTTGTTTGATCTGGTTGAGCATCGCCGGAATCCGTGTGGAGCTGAATCCCGGGATTATAGCCGGGACTGCGTTTTGAGACTTGCCGGCTGGCAGAGTCCTGCGCAGCCGGTTCACCCGTGGCGCCGCTTCACACCGGGAGCCGCTATCGGTCAGGCGTCAACCCAGTCCCAGTCCCTGGCGCTGCGCTTTACGATCCCCGATTTCCCAATCCCGATTCCCTACCTCAGCTACGGCCCTGAACCAGCGTGCCGATCTGCTCGCCATGCAGAATGCGCAGCAGCACGCCGGGCTCGCTCATGCCGAAGATGCGCAGCGGCAGGTCGCTGTCGCGTGCCAGGGCGAAGGCGGCGGTGTCCATCACTTCCAGGCCCTGCATGATGACCTGGTCGTAGGTCAGGCTGTCGTAACGCACCGCATCGGGGTGCTTCTTCGGGTCCTTGTCGTACACGCCGTCGACCTTGGTTGCCTTGAGCAGCAGGTCGGCGCCGATCTCGATCGCGCGCAGCGCCGCGCCCGAGTCGGTCGTGAAGAACGGATTGCCGGTGCCGGCGGCGAAGATCGCGATGCGGCCCTTTTCCAGATGACGGATCGCGCGACGGCGGATGAAGTCTTCGCAGACATCGTTGATCTTGATGGCGCTCATCACGCGCACCTTGGCGCCGAGCTTTTCCAACGCGTCCTGCATCGCCAGTGCGTTGATCACGGTGGCGAGCATGCCCATGTGGTCGCCGGTGACGCGGTCCATGCCGCTGGCGGCCAGGCCGGCGCCGCGAAAGATGTTGCCGCCGCCAATTACCAGCGCAACCTGCGCGCCGGCTTGCTGCGCTTCGATCACTTCATGGGCGAGGCGATTGATGACTTTGGGGTCGATGCCGTAATCCCCGTCTCCCATCAGCGCCTCCCCGGAAAGTTTGAGAAGAATGCGACGATAGGGAAGTGCAGACATGGGGAAACCTCGGTGTGGGGAATCGGCAAACGCCGGCAAGTCTAGCGGAAGCCTGTCACCGGGCGTGGTAAAAATTCGCTTGTCGGTGGTGACGTGATGCGTTGCTCAGTGCGCGCGCGGTGGCTGCGGTGCCGGTACATCGGTCGCATCGTAGGCGGTGACACGGTTGCGGCCGTGATGCTTGGAGCGATACAGCGTGCTGTCGGCAGCGTGCAATAAATGCTCGATGCTCTCGAACTGGCGGTCGCCGCCGCCATGCGTGGCCAGTCCTGCGGAGAAGGTGATATGCAGTGGTCCGCTCTGCAATTGCGCCATCGGCGTGCGTGCGGTTTCGACCAGGATGCGCTCGATCGCCATCAACGCTGCTTCGGCTGCAGTGTTGGGCAGGATCACCAGAAATTCTTCACCGCCATAGCGTGCGACCAGATCGCTGGTACGCACCATGCGCTGCAGTGTCTGCGCGAAGTTGCGCAGCACTTCATCGCCGATCAGATGGCCATGCGCATCGTTGACGCGCTTGAAGTCGTCCAGATCGATGAAGGCGATCGACAGCGGCCAGCTCTGGCGCGAGGCAAGCTCGAATTCGTGCTCGAGCGCAGTGCCGAGCTGATGCCGATTGAACACGCCGGTGAGTGCGTCGCGGTTGGCCTGTTCGGCCAGATGACGCATGCGGTTTTCAGATTCGTCGGCGTGCCTGCGCGCTTGGGCCACATCCTGCAACTCGCGCAGGCTGCGCAGCATCGCCAACTCGCGCGCCTGCTCGAAGATCATCTGGATGTGCTCCGGCTGCGGCACGCGGATGTCGAACAAGGCTTCCAGTTCGGGCAGCGATTCTGCGATGCGTTCGATCACTTTTTCGAAGCGTTCTGCGTCCAGCTCCAACACCTGCTGGGCCTGCTGCTGCGCGTGTTCGGTGGCGGTGACCGCGCTGGCCGACTGCCAGATATCGGCCAGTCGCCCGGACAGCGCGACACAGGCCATGAACGGTTCCAGGCTGGCCGGCTCTTGTTCGCTTTGCGCGATCGCGTTCTGCAGATACGGCGGCAACTGCCATTGATGCGCAAGCCAGGCACCGACTTCGGCGTGGGTCGCGCCCAGGTGCTCGCGTTCTGCTTTCAGCAGCGAGGTGTTGTCTGGCGCTTGTTCCAGCAGCGGCGCATACAGCGCCGGTGCGCCTTGCAGCAGGGCAAGCTTGCCGATGTCCTGCAGCAGGCCGGCCAGCATCAATTCTTCGGGTTTGCGGATGCCGTAGGCCTGCCCGAGGATGCGGCTGGCCAGTGCACACAAGCCGGCACGACGCCAGATACGATCGTGCAGCGGATGCGCAGTGAAGGTGCTGCGCACGCCATGCACCATCGAAAATCCCAGTGCCAGACTCAAGGTGGCGTTGAGGCCGAGCATGGTCAGCGCCTGGCCGAGGTTGTCGATGCGGCGACGGCTGGCATACAGCGGCGAATTGGCCACGCGCATCATGCGTGCGCTCAATGCCATGTCCATGCCGATGACATTGGTCGTGGTGGTCATGTCCACGTCTGGGTCTTGCGCAAGTTCGATGATGCGCAGCGCGACGCCCGGAGGCGATGGCAGGTTGCGGCAGTAGTGCAGGGCGGCTTGGAGGTCTGGTTGCATGATTCATCGCCGTCGTTTGTTGCAAGCATACAGCCGGGTTCGCCGAATAAGCGGCGCGCGGGCGGGACGTTCATTTAGATCGGCTATTCGATCGGCTAATAAACGACTGCGCTCACCGCCAGACGGGCGCGGCCGGTGCTCGGTGCGGCATGTACCACGTGTGCACTGGGATCCTGAGCGCGCCGTCCGCGCCCAACTTGACGACAGCTCGCCACGTTTTGTTGGCTGCTCTGCGTCGCAGTGCGTTGCCTGGAACGAAAAGAGCCGCAGCGAGCCGCGGCTTTTTTCGTCAACGGTTGCGGAAAATCAGGCCAGGCCGGCCTGCTTCATCACTTCGGCGGCGTAGTCTTCCACCACCTTCTCGATGCCTTCGCCAACGGCCAGGCGCTGGAAGCCGATCACCTCTGCACCGGCAGCCTTGACGGCCTGCTCGACGGTCTGGTCGGTGTTCAGTACGTACGGCTGACCGTACAGCGTCACTTCGTTGATGATCTTGCTGATCTTGCCGCTGATGATCTTTTCCAGGATGTCGGCCGGCTTGGACTTGTCCTTCTCGGACATCTTGGCCAGTTCGATTTCCTTTTCCTTTGCAACGAACTCGGCCGGAACATCGGACGCCTTGACGTGCGGCGGATTCATCGCAGCGATGTGCATGGCGATGCCGCGTGCCAGTTCGATGTCGCCACCCTTCAGCTCGACCAGCACGCCGATGCGGCCACCGTGCACGTAGGCCGCAACGTTGTTGGCGCTGTCGATACGGACCAGGCGACGCACCTGCAGGTTCTCGCCGACCTTGGCGATGACCGCAGCGCGACGTTCTTCGATGGTCTCGCCGCTGTCGAGTTTGACGCTCTTCAGCGCTTCGGCATCGGCTGCCTCCGAGTGCAACGCGGCGGTGGCCACGGTCTCGGTGAAGGCCAGAAAATTCTCGTCCTTGGCGACGAAGTCGGTCTCGGAATTGATTTCGACCAGCACCGCCTTGCCGCCAGCCTGTACGGTGGCGATGCGGCCTTCGGCGGCAACGCGGTCGGCCTTCTTGTCGGCCTTGGCCAGACCCGACTTGCGCAGCCATTCGGCAGCGGCGTCGATGTTACCCGCGTTTTCGACGAGTGCCTTCTTGCACTCCATCATGCCGGCGCCAGTGCGCTCGCGCAGTTCCTTGACCAGGGAAGCAGTGATTTCCATGGAATTACCTCGTTTGGACGAATGCATGCGGCGGAGATGTTCCGCCAATTAGGAGACGGCGCAGCGTGCTGGCCGCCCCCGTAGATGTCTTCAGTGGCCCGAGCGACGGGACGCCATGGTTCCGTCGGGGCTGCGGCCGCACAGCATGGTGCGGCCGCATTGCAGGCCGATTACTCGGCAGCAGGAACAGCAGGAGCAGCGGCGGCGGTAGCGTCAGCCTTCTTCTCGGTCTTCTCAGCCTTCTTGGCCGGAGCGCGACGGCCCTTGCCTTCGTCGGCGGAGTCGGCCGAAAACTCTTCTTCGCGCACGGATGCGGAGTTCGGCGCAGCGGCCTTGCCTTCCAGCACGGCGTCGGCGGCGGCGCGTGCGTACAGCTGCACGGCGCGGATGGCGTCGTCGTTACCCGGGATGGCGTAGTCGACCAGGTTAGGGTTGTAGTTGGTGTCGACCACGGCGATCACCGGGATGCCGAGCTTCTTGGCTTCCTTGATGGCGATGTCTTCGTGGCCGATGTCGATCACGAAGATCGCGTCGGGCAGGCGGTTCATTTCCTTGATGCCGCCCAGCGAGGCGTCCAGCTTCTCGCGCTCGCGACGCAGGCCCAGCACTTCGTGCTTGACCAGCTTATCGAAGGTGCCATCTGTCTCGGCCGCTTCCAGTTCCTTCAGGCGGGCAACCGACTGCTTGACGGTGCGGAAGTTGGTCAGGGTGCCGCCCAGCCAGCGCTGGGTCATGAACGGCATGCCGCAACGCTCGGCTTCTTCCTTGATGGACTCGCGCGCGCTGCGCTTGGTGCCAAGGAACAGGATGGTGCCGCGCTTCTGAGCGATCGAGGACAGATAGTTCATCGCGTCGTTGAAGAGCGGAACGGTCTTCTCGAGGTTGATGATGTGGATCTTGCCGCGCGCGCCGAAGATGTAAGGCGCCATCATCGGGTTCCAATAACGGCACTGGTGGCCGAAATGGACGCCTGCTTCCAGCATCTGACGCATGGTGACTTGGGGCATTGAAGTAACTCCTGGTAGCGGAATCGCCGTGCGCGGCTGTTGTTTAAAAATCCGCACATGGATGTGCGGGCTTTTGCGAGGGACTCGCATCGAACGCACAAACGATTCCGGGGTTGGGCTTCCCTGTCGCCTCCGTGTCGAACCCCTCGCAGGGCACCCCGGCACGGATGGCGGCGGCAGGTGAGAATTCGTCGGTGACGTCCGACGTGAACGACGCAATGCGTAAAGGCGCAAAACAGCGTGAGGAGTATAGCCGGCCAATGCGCGTCTGCACAATTGGCCGGCTTGGTAACATCCAACCGCACTGAGGCTCAGTCACTTGGGCGCCTTGAGAGGTCCATTGGAGGTGTAGATCCGTCGGGGGGCAGGGCGGCTGATCCGTTGATTGACTGGAGGGCCCTTGCCCGCCCACCATCGCGGGACACGCCGCAAGTACGTCCATGCAGGTTCTTACGCTGCATCCATGCCGCGTAAGGTCCGGCGACGGTGGGCGGGCAAGGACCAGTGGAGATCGCCGTGTGCATGGTTGCGAGCAGGCATGCAGCGCCACCGTTCTATGAGGTGCGGGTCTGATCAGCTCGGTTCGATCAGACCAATGTCACTGCTATTTCCGACACCACTCCACGCGTCAATGAAGGCGAGTGTAGCCAACACTTTGTCGCCATCGATACTGCGTTTGAGCGGTGTCGTCAGCCACTCTAAACTGCCCTATTCCCGATTCACGGCTCAAGCGCCAGCGTGGTCTCGATGTCGCTATTGATGCGTGCCACAAAGCGGCCGCTGCCGGTGGGCAGGTTGGCTGGCAGTGCCCATTGCCGGGTTTGGCCCGGCAACACGTAACCGGCCAGATCATCGCGGATGTGGCGGCGGTTGCCGCCGGCATCGATGTAGGCCAGGTCGGCCAGCCGTGCATGGCTTAGCCCGGCATTGTGCACGCTCAGCGCGCGTCCGTTGCCCTGGCCGGACAAGCTGGCTTGCAGCACCGGCTGCGGTTCGGTGGGCTGGCTGGGCAGGGCAAACACCGGGGTGGAATAACGCAGCAACTCGGTTGCGTCGCCGGTGGCGTGTTGTGTCACCACCAGTCGATAGCTGTCTTCGGTCTGCACCGGGCTGGGGCCGAGCCGGATCACCCGCAACAGCTGGCGACCTTGCGACGGGATTTCGAAATGATTCGGGCTGACCGTGGCGCCGGTGGCGGGCTCCAGCACCTCGCGCTCGCCCTCTTGCCGCCAGCGGTAGAGCTTGGCTTCGGCGCGCCACGGCAGCGCGGCCTGGTTGTAAAGCCAGACCGTTGCCTGATCGCCATCGGCAGGGATATGCGCGGTGGTCGGTGCGATGGCGATCTCGGCGGCGATGGCCGCGCCATCGACTGCGACACAGGCCAGAGCAAGCGCGAGCCAGCAAAGGAGGGAGCGTCGCGTGGTCATGGTCAAAACGCGATCGTGGTGATGCGCGCGGCGGCGGCCGGCGCCGGGCCTGCCAGTGCGCTGGCGTCCTGGCCGGTGCTGATGATGGCGGGCGTTTCGGCGGCACGGGCCGGCTGGGCGATCGCCATCGGCGTGCCCCTGGAGCAGCTGGCGCGCGGCGGCGTGGTGCTCAACTCGCAACCGCTGAGCAGGCGCAAGCCGATGTGCAGGGTGAAATTTTCCGGGCCGCGACTGGTGGCGGCATTGGCCACAGACGCGCTGCAGAACAGAGCAAGCAGCATCAGGCGCTTCAGAAGGGTGACCGGCATCATGAAGGCAATCGTTTGCATTGGAGGACGTAACAAGTAGCGACGCCCCCGATGCGAACTTTATTAACTGTCAGTAAGTGATAGAAACGGTCACCGTGTCGTTGTAGTCACCCGCAATGGGGAGTTGTGGCGCAGGTGCGCGGCCGTAAACGGTCACCGTCTGGGCGACGCCGGTGCCGGTGCCGCTGAGGGTTTCGAGCCCGATCGTGGTGCCCCAACGGCTGCCCCGGCCAACGTCTTTGTAGAGCTCATAGGCGATGTAATTGGCGCTGCTGGAGTGGCGCATGCGGCGGATGCTGCCGGTGGCATTGATGCCATCGCCCAGGCCGATGTTCCAGGCGGTGCGATTGGTGCACGACAGGCTGATGGTGGAGCTGCGGTCGATGGCGGTGTCGATGGTGCCGGCAATGCTGCCGAAATCCAGATCGGTGGTGACATAGGTATTACAGCGTGCCGGCACGTTGGCCGATGCGGTGAACGGGAAGGCGTTGCTGGCGGTCTTGGCACCGCTGCTGCCGGCCGTGCAACTGCCCGGTAGCGGTGGGATGCCGATGATGCTCTCGTTGTAGGCGTAGCGCAGCACGGTATCGGCACCGCCGAAACTGCTGGTGTGGTTGCCGACCGATAGGATCTGGCTGGCCGGAATGCGCCCGTACAGCGTAATGGTGGCCGTTTGCGAGCCGCCGGTGATCACCGGAACGCCGTAGGAAAGCGTCAACGTACGCGGCGAGGGCGCCGCCGACCCGGTGGCTCCCCAGATCTGGGTGCGCGTTGCTTCGCTGTAGATCTGGAAGTCCAGGCTATCGCTGGTGGCGTTGAGCATGCGGCGCGGCGCATACAGCCCGCTGCTGGCGCTTCCCGGCCCTAGGTCCAGGCAAAGTCTCACTTGTGCATAGCCCGCGACGCTAAGCGCGGCGGTTGCGCAGGAGACGTTGAGCGTTGCCACCGCATCGGTGGTGCCATTGGCTGCCACATTGCCGAACGCCAACGGCGTGCCCAGCGTGACGGTACACGTGGTGTCGGCATGCGCACGCTGGCTTGGTGCCAGCCATAGCATCGCGATTGCCAGTGCAAACACCAAGCGCCAGATGCGGTGCATGTTCATGGCGTTTTCTGCTCGGTGACGCATTGCAGCGGCCCCACCCGCGGAATGCCGCTCGGATTGGTAGGATAGGTGAATCGGGCGCTGCAGCGGCCCTGCGGCAAGTCGACCAGCAGGCGGTTGTCGCTCTGCAGATTGTCCAGATAGGTTTCGCCGTCGTAGCCGACCACCACGCGTTCGGTATCGCCTTCGCGCTGCACCACGCTGCCGACCGGCAGCGGGGCGCCCTGTGCGTCGTGCAACACGATGATCGCCGCACGCACGCGGGTGATGCCGAAGCGCACCGCACCCCGGATTGCTGGCGCGGCGTCACTACGGTATCGACGCGGTCCACGCGCAGATCTGCCGGCAGGTTCAAGGTGTCGATCGACAACTGGTTGCGCTGCCACGACTGCAATGGCGTGACCAACAGCGTGCCGCTCGCATCAGTCACGCCGATCAGCCGATTCTCCAGCCGTACCGGAATGCCGGCCTGGCCGTCGGTGGACACCACCGCAAACGCATCCTGGATATCGCGCGCCGCAAAGCCGCGCCCGTTCATCCACACCAGGCTGCCACTGGCACTGGCATAGCCGAAGTTGTCGCCGTCCTGGTTGGCGGCGCCGAGGTTGTAGCGGCCGACCCGGTTCAACCAGCCTAGTTCGGCCAGCCCGCCGCTGGCATCGTCGCCGGCACGCCCCTGCAGGCGCCAGCCGATGCCGCCCAGGTCGCCGTCGCCCGGCAATGGCTGGCTGATATCGGCCACAAATCCGGTGCGATTGCCGTTGCGCTGCATCGAGGCGCTGGCCTGACGCAGCTCGCCGAAGGTGGTCGATAGCGATAGATACAGGCTGCGATCGCTGCGCACGTCCAGGTTCTGGTTTCCGGACAGATTGGCGGCCCAGTTGCGCCCGAAACTGCGCGACCAGAACACGCTGACATAGCGCGAGGTGTCGCCCTGCGGATAGCTCAGCCGCACGTAGCTGGTGCCGAGCGAGCCGATCGGGTCGACGTTGACGCCGAACACGGCGCGGTCGCTGATGCGTGCCGGCAGCGCACCCTGCAGCGCGCCCAGGTCGCGATAGTCGCCGTGGGTGCGCTGGGTGCCGACATTGAAGTTGAAGCGACGATTGTTCCAGGCATAGCCCAGCACGTACTGGCCGCCGCGCAGCGCGTCCATCTGGCTATGCGCATAGGCGAGATTGAACACGCCGCCCACGCCGAGCAGCCAGATCCCGCCGGCACCGGCATTGACTACGCCGCCGCCGGCCTCGGCGTGCGCCTCGAGGGTGAAATCGTCGCGCAGGCCTTTGCGCAGCGTGGCGCTGGCGACCGTGCGCGCATCGTAGGAAAACGAGCGCACACCGTAGTCCTGGCGCAGATGGCCGATACCGGCCGACCATTCGGAAATGCCACGCGCCAACAGTTGGGGAGTGCCGTAAAACGCGAAGTCCAGCCGACGCACGCGGCCGAACGCATCGGTCACCACGATCTGTGCCTGCCCGGTGCCGCTGATGCCCGGTTGGGCGGCCAGTTGAAATGGCCCGGCCGGCACCTGGCCGCTGTACTGACGCAGGCCATCGACATACAGCTCGATGGTCGAAGGTACTGCCGCTTCGCCCAGAAAACGCGGCGTCGGCGTTAATACGCAGTAGGGCTGCAAGGCGTAATTGCGGCCGATTTGCACGCCGCCCAGGCGGATCGAACGGCTCCAGTCGACGAAGCCGCTGTAGAAATCGCCAACGGTGAGGCTGGTGGCGGTGTCCGGGAAATCCATCTTCCAGGCGCTATCCAGGCGCACCGCTTCGCTGCGCCAGCGGTCGTCCTGCGGACGGTCGTAAGCCAGAAACACAGCGGTGGTATCGACCATGCCGCGGCCGATGCCGAAGCCGCGCCATTCTGTCGCCAACGACACGCTGCTGGCGCCGGCATTGCGCGTGGCATAGACGTCGTAATTGAGCAGCATGCCCGGTGATGCGATGGCGCTGGGCGGTGCGATTTCTTCGGCTTTCAATACCGTGGTGGAGAGCGACAGTTGCGCCAGCGGCACCTGCAGCGCGAGCCGCTGCAGCGCGGCGTCGTAACGCACCTCCACATCAAGCAAGCGATCCAAATCGACCAGTTCGCCGGCATTGCGGTCGGCCAGGATGAAGCCGAGTTTGCGTAGCGTTTCGACCGATCCACGCAGGTGGCCGTCCACCAGTTCGAACGGTGCCAGGCCGCGGTCAGCCTGATTCAGGGTGACCTCCAGATACAGCGTCTGCGGTAGTACGCCGGCGCTTTGCGGTGTCTGATCGGGCTGCGAGGCAACGTCGGCCAGATCGACGGCCGCAGCGGTTCCCAGACAGGTGGCGGTCGCGAGCAGCGTCATCGCCAGCCGGGCCGTGTCACGGGGCTGTCGGCGTTGCCAACAAGGTACGTTGGTCAGCCTCACCATTGATCCTTGCGATGATGGTGCCGCGGCCGAATTGCGCCAGCGGTGCACCCAGCGACCAGCGCATGATCTGGCCGGGCAGCACATAGCCCACCAGCCCGTTCAATGCGGTCTTGGTCGCGCCATCGACCCGATGTTGCAGGTCGGCGACCTGGGCGTGCCCGTTGCCGGTGTTGCTGATCTGGATCTGCGCATTGCCGTCGCTGCCAGCAATCACTTGCGTGCTCAAGGTCGGTGTAGGCTCGGCTTTGCCGGGCGGCAGCACGAAGATCGGCACCGAGTAGCGCAGCACGAACTGCATGCCCTTGCGGTCGGCATCGGCGTTAGGCAGTTCGTCGACGATGATGCGGTAGCAGATTTCCTGACTGGTGGGCGCAGGCCCGGCGCGGATCACCCGGATCAGCTGGCGCTCGCCGGCGGCCAAGGTGCGCATCGGTGGGCTGACCAGCAGTTCCTGGGTCGGGTCGAGCTGGTCCTGACCGTCGCGCTGGGTCCAGCGATAGGCGCGGGTCTGTACTTGCACCGGCACGCTGCCGCTGTTGCTCAGCCACAGCCCGTCGGCGGCCTGTTCCGCGCTCAGGGTCAGCGAGGTGGGTGCCAATTGCAGGCTGGCCGCGCGCGCCGGCTGCAGCGGCCATCCGCCGATCAGCGCCAGCGCCAGTCCAGCCAGGATGAGCGGCGTTGGACTACGTGACGGCAGGCGGTGGTGCAGCATCATGCGTCGTGCTCACTCAGTAGAAGATCGTGGCGGTGATGGTGTCCTGGTACGCACCGGTCGCCGGATTGTTGGCGGATGGGTTGGTCACACGGCCGTAGACCGGATAGACCTGGTTGATGCCGGTGGCGGTACGACTCAGCGTGTTGGTGCCGCTGGTGCTGCCCCACACCGTGCTGCGCCCCAGGTCCTGATACAGCTGGTAGGCGATGAAGTTGTTGGTGGTGACCAGCGGGTCGGCGTTCTTCATGCGGCGAGTGGTGACGTCGTTGGCGGTGCCGGCATTGCTGCCCGCGCTCAACGCGATGTTGTACGGCGTCAGCGCAGTGCACTGCGCGGTCACGCTGCCGTTGGCGTCGGCATTGGCGGTGGAGGTGGACAGCACCGAGCCGAAGTCGACGTCCGTCGCAGACGCCGCCGTGATGGTGCAGGCCTTGGTGACGGCGATCTTGACGTTGAACGTGGTGGTATCTGCTGCGGTGGCAACGCCAATGGTCGAGAGCATGCCGAGGGAAAGCAGGACAGGGAGGACAGTACGCATGGACATTTCCTTGACCGGTCTGGTCATCGATGACGCGACGACGTGTCGCCCTGTTTGAAATGCATCAGCTGTGCCAAAAGATAACGCCTAATTCACGCGCTATCTACCTGTTTAGAGTGGTTATTTTTGCAAAAATGCGATGTCTCTCGGATGACTCCGTTAATGGGGACTTTGACGCTCTCTACACTGCTTCACACATGAATGCGCTGTGATGTCAGTTTTCTGCTGCACCGTCCGCTTGTGCCATGACAGCGTGTTTTGTAAAAAACGACTGCGCAGGTCGTTCAGATTCAGCCCGAATCGGCGATAATCCACCCCATGAGCGTCAATCTGAAAACCAAAGAAGAAATCGAACTGATGCGCGTCGCCGGCCGCCTGGCCGCCGAGGTGCTCGATATCGTGGCCCCGCATGTGCAACCGGGCGTGACCACTGCCGAGCTGGACCGCATCTGCCACGACCACATCGTCAACGTGCAGGGCACCATTCCTGCCAACGTCGGTTATCGCGGCTTCCCCAAAAGCGTGTGCACCTCGGTCAATAACGTGATCTGTCACGGCATCCCGAGCGCAGCCAAGATCCTGAAGGAAGGCGACATCGTCAATATCGATGTCACCGTCATCAAGGACGGCTGGCACGGCGATACCAGCCGCATGTATTGCGTCGGCATGCCGTCGGTGATGGCCAAACGCCTTGTGGGCACGACGTATGAGGCGATGTGGCGCGGCATCCGTGCAGTCAAGCCGGGTGCGACGTTGGGCGATGTGGGCCACGCGATCCAGAAGTTCGCCGAAGCCGAGCGTTTCAGCGTGGTGCGCGATTACTGCGGTCACGGCATCGGCAAGGTCTATCACGACGAGCCGCAGGTGATGCATTACGGCCGTCCGGGCGAAGGCCTGGTACTCAAGCCGGGCATGACCTTCACCATCGAGCCGATGATCAACGAAGGCACCTACCACCATAAGACGCTGCCCGACGGCTGGACGGTGGTGACCAAGGACCGCAAGTTGTCCGCGCAGTGGGAACACATGGTCGCAGTGACCGAAGACGGTGTGGATGTGCTGACGCTGTCGCCGAACGCGCCTGCTCTGGTATGACAGTCACGCCGGCGGACCGACCCGACCCGGGTGTCGCCGGCGATGCCGAGTGGGCCGCGCAAGCGCGCCCGCTGCTGGTGCATGCGGACATGCGGCTCTGCAAGCGCTTCGATCAGGGTGAACCGATCGAGCGCCTGGTGGCGTTGCGCGCGCGCACGGTCGATCAATTGACGCGCAGTGCGTGGACGCGCTGCATCCCGGCCGATGCCGGTCTGTCGTTGCACGCCGTCGGCGGTTACGGACGCGGCGAACTGTTTCCGCGTTCGGACGTGGATGTGCTGGTGCTGGGCGAAAGCGCTGTGCAACAACAGCATGAGCAGGCTTTGGCGCGTTTGTTCGCGTTGCTGTGGGATGTGGGATTGCCGATCAGTCATGCAGTACGCTCGCCCACGCAGTGCACCACTGCGGCTGCCGACCAGAGCGTGCTGACCGCATTGATCGAATCGCGCCCGCTGGTTGCGGGAAGCCAGGCGCGCGCGGCATTGGCGGCGGCGATCGCCCCGCAACGGGTGTGGCCGGCGCGCGAATTCTTCCAGGCCAAGCGCGAAGAACTGCTGGCGCGCCATCAGCGCTTTGGCGATACCGCCGACAACCTGGAGCCGGATATCAAGGACGGCCCGGGCGGCTTACGCGATCTGCAGACACTGGGCTGGATGGCGCTGCGCGCGTTCGGCGTCAAGGATCTGGAAGCGCTGGTCGGGCTCGGCCATGTCGGCTTCGACGAGGCAGCAGCGCTGCGGCGCGAGCGTGAAGAACTGGCGCGGCTGCGCTTCGGGTTGCACATCGTCGCCAACCGGCCGGAAGAACGCCTGCGTTTCGACTATCAAAAGGCCCTGGCGCAGCGGCTGGGCTTTGCCGACGACCCGGAAAGCCTGGGCGTTGAAAAGATGATGCAGCGCTTCTATCGCAGCGCTGCGTTAATCCGCCGGATCAGCGACCGTCTGTTGCAGCGCTTCGAAGAGCAATTCGATGGTGAAGCGGTGCCGGAGCCGCTCGGTGGCGGCTTCAGCGTGCGGCGCGGCTACCTGGCTGCCGATGCCGACGACTGGCCGGCCGGCGATGTACTGCAGGTGTTTGCGTTGTTTGCGCAGTGGGCGGCGCATCGCGACGTGCGCGGATTGCATTCGCTGACCGCGCGCGCGCTGGCCGAGGTGCTGCGCGAGTTGCCGGCCTACGACGTGGCTGACGCGACCGCGCGCGACCGTTTCATGGCGCTGCTGCGCGGTCCGCGTGCAATGGAGACGCTCAATCGCATGGCGCGCCTGGGCGTGTTGGGTCAGTGGATTCCCGCATTCGCCAGCGTGTCCGGGCGCATGCAGTTCGACCTGTTCCATGTTTACACAGTGGACCAGCACACGTTGATGGTGCTGCGCAATATCGCGCTGTTTGCCGCCGGTCGCGCCGACGAGCGTTTTTCGATCACCCACGAAGTCTGGCCGCGGTTGCGCAAGCCGGAACTGCTGCTGGCGGGCTTGTTTCACGACATCGCCAAGGGCCGTGGCGGCGATCACTCCGAACTGGGCGCGGTGGATGCGCGCGCGTTCTGCCAGGCGCATCGGCTCAGCGAAGGCGACACCGCATTGGTGGCCTGGCTGGTGGAACAGCATCTGCGCATGTCGGTGACCGCACAGAAGCAGGACATCTCCGACCCGGAGGTGATCCATCGTTTCGCCATGCTGGTCGGCACACGCGAGCGGCTGGATTATCTGTATCTGCTGACCTGCGCCGACATTGCCGGCACCAGTCCAAAATTATGGAATGCGTGGAAGGACCGGCTGCTGGCCGATCTGTATTTCGCTGCGCGCCGCGCGCTGCGCGAAGGTCTGGAACATCCGCCGCCGCGCGAAGAGCGCTTGCGCGAAGCACGTGAGTCCGCACGCGCGCTGATGCAGGCGCAAGGGCACGACGATGCCACCATCGACCGCCAGTTCGCCGGCATGCCTGACGAGAACTTTTTGCGCTTCCGTCCCGAACAACTGGCCTGGCAGGCGGTTTCGCTGATCGAAGTACAGATCGGCCAGACCACAGTTAAGGCGCGCCGCGCAGTGCCGGACAACGACGCATTGGAGGTGTTCGTTTACTCGCGCGACCGCGATGGTTTGTTTTCGGCGATTGTCTCCACGCTGGATCGCAAGGGCTATGGCATCCACCGCGCACGCGTGCTGGACGCGCCGAACGATGCCATCTTCGACGTGTTCGAAGTGCTGCCGCAGGACAGCTCTGCCGATGGCGACCCGCAGCGTCTGGCTGCGGCCTTGCGACAGGTGCTGGCCGGCGATCTGCAAAAGGTGCGTCCCTCGCGGCGTTCGGTGCCACGCCAGCTGCGCCATTTCCGCTTTGCGCCGCGCGTGGAATTCAGTGAAAGCGCTGGCGGCCGCCGCACCCGCATCAGTCTGGTGGCGCCCGATCGCCCCGGCTTGCTGGCCGATGTGGCCAACGTGCTGCGCATGCAACACCTGCGCGTACACGATGCGCGCATTGCCACGTTTGGCGAGCGCGCCGAAGACCATCTCCAGATCACCGACGAGCACGACCTCCCGTTGTCCGAATCCGCCCGGCAGGCGCTGCGCGATGCGCTGTGCGCCTGTCTCGACCCCACCTAGCATCTTTTGGAGACCCCCATGGCTAGCAAGAAGACTGCGCCCAAGCAGAGCGCGACCACGACCAGCGCAGCGCCCGCGCGCGCGACCACGAAAAGCAGCAAGGCGAACGGAAAGCCGAGTGACCGCACGTCGGTCAGCAAGCCGGGCAAGCTGCCTGCCGCGCGCAAGGCCACCGCTGTCGCAGCTGCCGACACCAAGGCTGCTGCCAAGAAACGCGTTGCAAAAAATGTCGTCGCCAGCGCACCGCGTGTGGCCAAGCAGCCGACCACCGTGGTGTCCGCGCCGCTCGCCCAAAAGGCGGCGGCTGCGAAGAAACTGCCGATCGCCGAAAAGGCGGTACAGAGTACTGCAACGCACGTGGGCAATGACGAGCTCAAGTTCGGGATCGAGAGCGCATTCGAGCGCCGCGCCAGCTTGACCAGCGACGAAATCGACGGCTCCACCCGCGCTATCGTCACCCGTGTCATCGACAGATTGGAAAGCGGCGAGTTCCGCGTCGCCGAGCCGGACGGGCAGGGCGGCTGGACCGTCAACGCGTGGTTGAAGAAGGCCGTGCTGCTGTATTTCCGCGTCAATGAGATGGCGGTGATCGAGGCGCAGCCAGCGCCATTCTGGGACAAGGTGGAGTCGCGTTTTGCCGGCTTCAACGAGGCCGAGTTCCGCAAGGCCGGTGTGCGTGTGGTGCCGGGCGCGGTCGCGCGTCGCGGCAGCTATTTCGGCAAGGACGTGGTGCTGATGCCGAGCTTCACCAACATCGGCGCGTATGTCGGCGAAGGCACCATGGTCGACACCTGGGCCACAGTAGGGTCGTGTGCGCAGATCGGCAAGCACTGCCATCTGTCCGGCGGCGCCGGCATCGGTGGCGTGCTCGAACCGCTGCAGGCCAGCCCGACCATCATCGAAGATCATTGCTTCATCGGCGCGCGTTCGGAAGTGGTTGAAGGCGTGGTGGTAGGCCATCACAGCGTGATCGGCATGGGCGTGTTCATCGGCCAGAGCACGCGCATCTACAACCGTGCAACCGGCGAAATTTCCTATGGTTATGTGCCGCCGTATAGCGTGGTTGTGTCCGGGCAGCTGCCGTCCAAGGATGGCTCGCATTCGCTGTATTGCGCGGTGATCGTCAAGCAGGTAGATGCGAAAACGCGTAGTAAGACGAGCGTGAATGAGTTGCTGCGTGGGTTGGCGGATTAAGGTCAGCGCCCAGATGCCTGAGCGATTCGCCCGCATGACAACTGCTTGCAGCTCTCTTCCCTTCTCCCCTCCCACCGGGAGAAGGTGGCGCGTAGCGCCGGATGAGTAGCGCCTCAGAAACGTGTCAGTGCCTGCAACGACAAACGCGTCGCCACGCGCCATCAGGGGTGAATCACCGATCGCTTCGCCGCCGTACCCTCACCCCCGCTCCGCGCGTGCCGTGGTGCGCTTAGGGGAGAGGGGCTTTGCATACTGCATTCTCGGATATTTCGCATGACCACGCTCTACGGATTGAAGAACTGCGACACCTGCCAGAAGGCGACCAAGTGGCTGGACCGCTTCGGCGTGGCCTACACGTTTGTCGATTACCGCGAGTACAAACCCGCGCCGGAGACGCTGTTGGACTGGGCTGGCAAGGCTGGCGGATTCAGTGCACTGATCAACAAGTCGTCGACCACGTGGCGCCAGTTGCACGATAACAAAAAGACGCCCGGTTCGCATGCCGAATGGAAGCTGCTGCTGCGCGAATACCCGCAATTGATCCGCCGCCCGGTGGTGGTGACCGACGATGGTGCGCTCATTCAGGGGTTCTCCGACAACGGGTTCAAGGCAAGGTTCGGCATCGCCTGATAGCGCCATCGCGTCATCGGCTCGCGCATACGTGTGCGTGGCGAGCGCGTCGAAGGCATGCTAGCTGCTAATGCCCGCAGCACAGGTGCATCTCTTTATCGGAAGGACGAGCATGACCAGCGACGTACTGCAACTGACCTGCGACCTGATCGCACGCACCTCGGTGACCCCGGACGATGCCGGCTGTCAGGCTGTGATTGCGCAGCGTCTGAGCGCGGCCGGCTTCGCCTGCGAGCACCTGCGCCTGGGCGAGGTCGACAATCTGTGGGCCACGCATGGCAGCGGTGCGCCGGTGCTGGTGCTGCTCGGGCACACCGATGTGGTGCCGCCGGGTCCGCGCGAGGCATGGACCAGCGATCCGTTCGACCCGCAGATCCGCGATGGTCTGCTACACGGGCGCGGCACGGCCGATATGAAAGGCAGCGTCGCCGCCTTCGTTGTCGCTGCCGAACAATTCGTCGCCGCCCATCCAGAGCACACCGGTACGTTTGCGGTGTTGCTGACCTCCGACGAAGAAGGCGATGCCATCGATGGCGTGCGGCGCGTTGCCGATCTATTCCGCGCGCGTGGGCAAGCGATCGATTGGTGCATCACCGGCGAGCCGTCGTCCACCGAGCGACTGGGCGATCTGCTGCGCGTCGGCCGTCGCGGCAGTTTGTCCGGCACGTTGACCGTCAAGGGCGTGCAGGGGCATGTGGCGTATCCGCACAAGGCACGCAATCCGATCCATCTGGCAGCACCTGCGCTGGCCGAGCTGGTGGCACGGCAATGGGACGCGGGCTTTGAGAGTTTTCCGCCGACCAGCCTGCAGATCTCCAATATTCATGCGGGCACCGGCGCCAATAACGTGATTCCGGGCGAGCTACAGGTGGCCTTCAATCTTCGCTACACCCCGCATTGGGATGCACCGCGACTGGAAGCGGAGATCGCCGCATTGCTGGATCGCCACGCGTTGGCGTATTCGCTGCGCTGGCATCGCAGCGGCGAGCCGTTCTACACCCCGGAAGGGCGCTTGCGCAGCGTTGCGCGTGAGGTGCTGGGCCAGTTTGCTGGCGCGCTGCCGGAAGAGAGCACGGGCGGCGGTACTTCGGATGCGCGCTTTATCGCGCCGCTGGGCGCGCAATGCATCGAAGTCGGCCCGGTCAACGCCAGCATCCACCAGGTCGATGAGCATGTGCGCGTGGCCGATCTGGAGGCTTTGCCGGCGCTGTATCGCACATTGATCGAGCGGCTACTGGTCGAATGATTGACCGTTTGCCACCGTCGTTGCCGCTGAAACAGTTGCGCCATCGAAAACGAACGGTTAGCGTCCAACCCATGGTCATCCACCGAGCCAACCTCAATAACGCCAACCGCACCACGCTGCGCGCGAATAATCGTGCGCAGCCGATGCGGGTCTGCGACTAGGCGACGTACACCAAACGCCTAGGAATCAGAAAACCCGCATCGGCCGATGCGGGTTTTTTTATGGGTGTCATTCTCGTGCAGCACGCTCTCCCACCGGCCGCCAATCCCCGCAGTTTCATCAGGAGTGTTTCCATGTGTTCCATCTTCGGTATTTTCGGCCTGCAACCCGGTGACGATCTGCAGGCATTGCGCCGGCAGGCACTGGAATGTTCGCAGCGGCAGCGCCATCGCGGCCCCGACTGGAGCGGCGTGTATGTCGATACCGGTGCGATTCTGGTGCACGAGCGGCTGGCCATCGTCGACCCGGCCGGCGGCTCGCAGCCGTTGCTGTCCGAAGATGGAGAGCTTGCGCTCGCCGTGAACGGCGAGATCTATAACCATCGCGAGCTCAAACAGGAATTGAAGCAGCCGTACGCATTCCAGACCGGGTCCGATTGCGAGGTGATCAACGCGCTGTATCGCGAAGATGCGCCGGCCTCGTACCTCAATCGCCTCAACGGCATCTTTGCGTTTGCACTGTGGGACAAGGCCGCCGGGCGCGTGATCATCGCGCGCGATCCGATCGGTGTGGTGCCGCTGTACTGGGGCCACGATCGCGAAGGCCGTTTGCGTGTGGCCTCGGAATTGAAAGCCTTGGTGGACGATTGCGCCGATGCCGCGCAATTTCCGCCTGGTCATTGGTACGACAGCGCCACCGGTGTATTGATCCGCTACTACGAGCGCCCCTGGCGCCAATACACCGAAGTGGAAGGCGTGCAGGTGCAGTTGCAGGAATTGCGCGAGGCGTTCGAGCGCGCGGTGCATCGTCAATTGATGACTGACGTGCCCTACGGCGTGCTGCTGTCCGGCGGGCTGGATTCGTCACTGGTCGCCGCCGTGGCCGCGCGCTACGCACGGCATCGCATCGAAGAGAACGACACCACCGAGGCCTGGTGGCCGCGCCTGCATTCGTTCGCGATCGGCTTGAAGGGCTCGCCGGATCTTGCCGCCGCCGAAGTCGCCGCCGCCGCGCTCGGCACCGTGCATCACGGTTTCGAATACACCTTCGAAGAAGGCCTGGATGCGCTGCCCGAGGTGATCCGCCATATCGAGACCTATGACGTCACCACCATTCGCGCCTCCACGCCGATGTTTTTGCTGGCGCGACGCATCAAGGCCATGGGCGTGAAGATGGTGCTCTCCGGCGAAGGCAGCGACGAGATCTTCGGCGGCTATCTGTATTTCCACAAGGCGCCGAACGCGCGCGAATTTCACGAGGAACTGGTACGCAAACTGGATGCGCTCAACAACTACGATTGCCTGCGCGCCAACAAATCGATGATGGCCTGGGGCGTGGAGCCACGCGTGCCGTTCCTGGATCGCGAGTTCCTGGACGTGGCGATGCGCATGGACGCCAGCTTCAAGATGATCGACAAGACCAGCAGTGACGCCACGCGCATGGAAAAGGGCGTATTGCGCGAAGCATTCGCCGGTTATCTGCCTGAGTCGATTCTGTGGCGGCAAAAAGAACAGTTCAGCGATGGGGTAGGCTATGGCTGGATCGATGGACTGAAAGCGCATGCTGCCGCGCATGTGAGCGACCGCGAGCTGGCGGCTGCCGACAAACGCTTCCCGGTCAACCCGCCGCAGACCAAGGAGGCGTATTTTTATCGCACGCTGTTTGCGCAATTTTTCCCCAGCCAGGCGGCTGCGGAGACGGTGCCGGGTGGCAAGTCGATCGCGTGTTCGTCGCCGACCGCTATTGCCTGGGATGCGAGTTTTGCCGCGATGGCCGACCCGTCCGGCCGTGCGATTGCCGGCGTGCACGAACAGGCGCTGGCCTCGTAACCTTAGATCGAATGCAGCGGCCGGCATGCGCTCACGCACTGCCGGCCGCTGTTGCGATCACTCGTGGCGCACGCAGTACCCGTAGCGCTGCGGCTCGATATCCACGCCAGCCACATCGGCCTGGTTGCTGCGCCACAGGTTCGGCTTGAAGTCCGCCGCAGTGCAGTTGGCGGCGCGGTCCACGCCGATGGTGTAGGTGAACGGGTTGCTGGAAAAGCGATTGTTCTCGAACACGTTGTCCTGGCTCATGCTGTTGTCCCAGCACAGGATTTCCGGGGTGCGATAGCGAATGGCGCAGGCCAGAAAGATGCCGGCGACCTTGTTGCCGTCGAACTGGTTGTTGCTGAAGCGGTTGCGCCGCGCATCCGACAGATAGATGCCCTGGCTGCCATTGCGCTCGAAGCGGTTGTTGCGGATTTCGCTGTCTTCCAGGTGCTCGGTGGTCAGGCCTGCCGCCACATTGTCGTGGATATAGTTGTTGACCATCGTGACCTTGGCGGTGCGGTTGAACGACACGCCATCCCAGATCGCACCGGAGACGTCGTTGTTTTCGATGGTGATCTCACGCGTGTCGTACTCGCTTAACAGGCAGGCGCTGCGGCACTTGTTGACCTGCAAGCCGGCAAGCCGGATGCCCTGGCCGGAACGCACCACCACCGCGCTATTGCTCAGATACTGGCGCTCGGGCATGAACTCCTTGTCGCCGGTGCTGGCGACGATCTGCATGTCTTCGATGCTGACGTTGCGGATCACGCCGATCGGCTGTTGATTTTCGTAATCGCCGACAACCAGCGCCGGTTGCTGCACGCCATCGGCCATGCGCAGCACGGTGGTTAGGCCCTTGCCGCGCAGGGTGAGGTTGCCTCGGTGGATCGAGACCAGGCCATTGAGCGGAAATTCGCCTTTTTCCAGGCACAGCACCGCAGGCGTATCGCTTTGCGGGAGCGTGTCGATGGCTTTTTGCAGATCCTGGCCGGGGCGCACTTTGGCGGTGCAGGCGGCGACGGGCGCATCCGGCGGGCCGGATTTGGCGGGTGGCGCGGCCGAGCAGGCGGTCGCAGCAATAAGCAGTGGCAACAGGGCGGAAAGGGAGCGGGCAAGCTGAGGCATGCGGATTCCGGTCAGTGGGGGGAGGGGGCGATGTTGTGGAGATGAGTTCCACATCGCGACGGCCTCTAGTGTGTCCCACCGGACGTTAAGGTCTGGCCGATTCCGGCATGCGTGATTCGGCGCAGGTTCAGTGCATTGCGGTTGTTGAGGCCGCAGCGGTGTGTGCGGCACACCGCTGCGGCCGACGAACGTCACACTTGAAGCAGCCATCAAGATCTAGGCAGGCGCGTTCGCCACGCTTAAAAACTGTAGGCCAACTGCGCATAGATGCGGCGCGGTTCGCCGGGAAAGTGACCGGTGCGCTCGGTGAAACCGCTGACGGCATAGACCTTGTCGAACAGGTTCTTGACATTGACCTGCAGCTTCCACGCATCCCACTGCCTTTGCCAACTGATGTCGAAGATGGCGTACGGCTTGACGCGCTGCCCTTCCAGGCTGAGTCGCTCGCCCACGTAATCGGCACCAAAGGCGATCGCCGAGTTCCAGGCCGGCAGGTCGTAACGCGTCCACAGGCCGAAGGTGTTGCGCGGTGCATTGGCGAAGCGGTCGCCGGAGGCATTGGTGATGCCATTGGTGCCTGCATCGAGCACGCGCGCATCGTTGTAGGCGTAAGTCAGGTTGAGCACCCAGCGTTCGGTGAGGTCGGCCAGCAGATCCACTTCCAGGCCTTCGCTGCGTACCAGGCCGAGGGCGGAGAGTTGATTGACGCCATCGACGATGCTGCCGTTGGCTTGCACGATATTGCTGCGTTCGATGCGATACAGCGCGGTGTTGAGGGTCAGCCCGCCATCGTTGAGCGCAGTCTTCAGGCCGATTTCCCATTGTTTGCTGCGCTCGGGATCGAACAGGCCGCCAACGCTGCTGTCCTGATTTGCCCCATCCTGCGGCAGAAACCCGCTGGCATAACTTGCGTATGCATTGATGCCATCGCGCAGTACGAACGTGCTGCCCACGCGCCAGCTGAGATCGTTGCCGGTGACGCGCGAGCCGTCCAGGCGGTTGTCGTCCTTGAAACCATCCCAACGCAACCCGGCCATCGCAAACCAGCGCGGCGTCAGCGTGAGTTCGTCCTGCAGATATGCGCCGTAGCGCTGGCTGCGGATGCTGGTGGCGCGCCAGGGCAGGCGGTCCAGGCCGTAGTCGTAGAAGCCGCTGCGCCCGTACACCGGGTTGAACAGATCGATGCCCGGCACTGGCCCGCCGACGCGGCCGGTGTCGGCGGTATCTGCAGTCTGCGCGCGGAAATCCGCATCCAGCCGATAGTAGTCCGCGCCCATCAACAGCTTGTGCTCGATCGCGCCGATGCTGGTGCGGAAAATCGCGTTGACGTTGCTGGAGATCGCATCGTTGTCGCGGAACTGATTGCGTAACTGCCGCGTCATCCATTCGGCGGTGCCGTCGCCATCGCGGTCGATCAAGCCCATCGGCTCGTGATAGATCTGATGCTCGTCGTTCTTGAACCAGCGCAGCGCCATGTCCACATCCCACGCATCCGACGGCGCAAAGCGATACTGCGCGAACACCACCTTGGCGCGCATGTCGAGAAAGTCGGTGGACGCGTTGTGGTTCCAGCGGCGGTCGGTAAGGAAGTTGCCATCGTCATCCACCGGCACGCCGCGCAGGCGATTGCCGCCCAGGTTCTGGGTGATGTCGGTGTACTGCAAGGTGAGCTCGCCGGTCTGCCCGATGTCGAACGCCACCGACGCATCGCCGATCTGGCTCTGGCCATCGGTGTTCCAGCGAAAGCCATCTTCGCCATCGGCATAGGCACCCATGCGGTAACGAATGCGGCCGTCTTCGCGTGCCGGGCCGGTGGCTTCGAACGAGGCCGCCCCGAAGGATTGATTGCCCACCTGCAGCTCCACCCGACGCGCGGCCTGATGGCCGGGTTTGCGAGTGACGTAATTGATAACGCCACCGGGTTCGCCGCCGCCGTACAACGCACCGGCCGGGCCTTTGAGTACTTCCACGCGTTCGATGTTGAACAGCTGCGGCACCGAGAAGCCGGCATACGGGTCGCCGCGCAGGCCGTCGTACAGCACGTTTCCCTGGCGAAATCCGCGCAAGGTGACGCCGGCATAGCTGAAGAAACTGATGCCGCTGATGCTGCGATACAGATCAGTGATTTGACGTGCTGCCTGGTCGTCGATCAACTCGCGCGGCAGCACCTGCACCGATTGCGGCACCAGCGCCAGCGGCGTGTCGGTGCGCGTGGCCACCGCCGCGTCTTCAGACTTGTAGAGCGTCTGTGCACGGCCGATGACGTCGACGCCATCGAGTTCGGTGATGGCGGGCGAGGTGCTGGTGTGTTTGGCGAAAGCGGATTGCGAAGGCAGGGCGAGCGCACAGGTAAGCGCGGTGACAAGGAGCGTGGGGCGCATTGGTCACTAATGGGAATGGTTATCAAATGCATCTTAGCATGAGGTGCTCGCTTCATCACATGGATTGGCAGATGTGCGCAGTTGTGGATGTGTAGACATGCAGATGTGCAAGACGCAGAACGCAGAAGTGCAGAAGTGCAGAGGCATCCCTTCTCCCACCGGGAGAAAGTGCCCGAAGGGTGGATGAGGATGCGGGCGAAGCCTCGTGCCGTTTGTCATGCAGGAAGCCGCGTGAAGCTAGTGCAGGATGAGCCGCATCGCCTGCCATCGGTCGCATGGCGGGCGCCCGTACCCTCACCCCAACCCCCTCTCCCGCAGCAGGAGAGGGGCTAACGCAGCTCAACTAAGCTTTTTGCTTTGGTCGAAACCCGTATCGACCGTCAAAACCCGTATCGATGCCTAATTTGGCTGCAATCGCAGCGTGTAGCGGGTAGCAGTCGGCAGAAATGGGGTGGGCCGGCCATGCACCCAATCGTCATGCCCGGCGCCCCAGAACGGCGACAACGGATGTCCGCTCTGGCCACCCGGCATATGCACGATGCCGTCGCGTTCGTGGCCGGGGGAGACCACCATGCGTTCGGACGCGCCGAAGGCCGGGCCTTGGACGCGCGGCATGTCGCGATCGCCGGGGAGTTGGTCGGGCGGCATGCACAGCCAGCGCTTGGCGAGGTCAGGCAAGGCGCGCGCGATTGGGTGGCAGATCGCGGCGGTATTGCGCTCGCCCCAGGTACGCCCGCTCAAGGGGCCGTCCTGAGCAGCTAAATCCGTCTGCGCACTGCGTGCAGCATCGGTAAGCAACTGATCCCAACTGGTGTACGTGGGCGGCAACAAATGTGCAGGGCGCTGCTGCAGCATCGGCCAGACGATGCCTTCCAACTGCGCGCGACGCGGCGGCAGAAAGTCATCGCCAAGCGCAGCGTTTGCCGGTGCCAGCAGGCCGGCTTCCACGGCATCGATGGTCATGCTGCGAAAACCGCGCACGATGCGATAGCTCACCGAGCCGGTGGACGCATGCCCGTCCCACTGCCGCGTGGCGACTTCGATCTGTTGCAGCGCCGGGTCCTTGCTGTGTTCGACCATGCTGCGCAACAACTGCCACCAACGCGTGAGCAGCACGGCGCGATCGTCGAGCTGGATGGCAAGCAGATCCAGTTCGTTGAAACGCTGTTTGGCGAACAAATCGTCGCGGATCTGCTGCCCGCGTGCGCCCAGGTCGTAGCCGGCATTGCCGAGTGTGGCCAGCTGCTGCGCAGCGAAGATGCGGCTGTTGGCGGTCCAGAGCCGGTGTGAGGGTGGGTCGATCAAGGCGGGTGCATCGTCGCTGCGCACCGGCCATGGCACGCAGCCAGTGGGCGCAGGTTCGGAGGCGACCGCGCCGGCAGTCGAAGGCAACGCCTCGTTCGACTCCTGCGCCGAGGTCGCAAGTTCGGCAATGCCACTCGGGCTGCACCCCGGATTGCGCAGCGGGCGTGCGCCGATCAGCCGCCAGGCGATGCGCCCGCTGCGGTCGGCCAGCAACAGATTCTGCGCGGGAATGCCCGAGCGATCGGCCACCGCAAAAGCCGCCTGCAGATCCGCCGCGCTGCTCATCTGCGCGAAATCCAGACGGATCGCACCGGGAAGCTGTGCTGCCCAGCGCAGTGCGAGCAGGCTGCCATCAAGGTTCTGATGCAGGACCGGCCCCCAGACCGTCTCGCGCACTGGAAAGCGCACCGGCGAAGCGCCGGCCACATGAATCGTTTCGACATACGTGGTGAGCGCTTGCGGATGCCCGGGCGTGGCTGGCGCAATCCGCGCGAAATCCGCCGTATCGATATAGCTGTTGGTGAACGCCCAGGCCACGTGCCCATTGCTGCCGACCACCACCGCCGGCAGGCCGGGCAGGGTGAAGCCGGTGACATCCACCTTGCCCTCGGGCGCGCTGATATCCGGATACCGCAAGCGCGCGCGGAACCAGATGTTGGGCGCACGCAGGCCCAGATGCATATCGTCGGCGACGATGGCGCGGCCGTCGCGGGTGAGGCTGCCGTCCACGGCGAAGTTGTTGCTGCCCGGGGTCGGTTGTTCGGCGCGTGGTGCAGCGGCTGGATGCGGCAAACGCCGCAGATCCAGCGTCGCCGCATCCGGAAGTACCGCATCGCCCAGTGCCGGCCCGAACAGCGGTGCATCCCAGCTGGAGCCCTGATGATCGAGCAGCGCCGCCAGCGCGGGCGGCACCACCGCGCGGATACGTGCGCTGGCCAGTTCGGTCTGGTTGTCGTTGTCCTGCAGGTCGGCGTACATCGCCATGCCGGTGAGGATGGAATCGTCCAGCGTCCAGGCGCGCGGCGTCTGCCGCAGCAGCAGGTACGGCCATGGACGCACGCGCAAGGCCGCCAGCCCCGCATTCACGCCGTCGGTATAGGCCTGCAATGCTGCGCGCTGGCTGCCTGCAGCGATGTCCAGGCTGGCATGCACGCGTGCGCGCAACCGATGCACGCGGTTGCGTTTGTCCAGGTCCAACGCTGCCGCGCCAAATAGCTCGGACAACTCGCCGGCCGGCGCGCGGCGCATCAGATCCATCTCGAAGTAGCGCTCCTGCGCGTGCACATAGCCGAGCGCGCGCATGGCATCGACCTGACTGGCCGCATCGATGGTGACCACGCCCAATCGGTCGCGCTGCACGCTGACCACCGCCGCCAGTCCGGTGAGGGCGCTGTCGCCATCCAGCTGCGGCAGGCTGCCACGCAGCAGCAGATAAATAGTCAACGTGGCTACCACCGCCAGCACCACGATTCCCAGCAACAGCCGGCCCAGCCATGTGCGCATTGTCGATTCCTTGAGCTCGGTCGAAGTGTGGCGCGCCGTCATGACCGTGGCGGGTCTGGTCGCAACGCAACTGAAAGTGATTCCGATTAGATCATTGTCCGGCGGCTTAGGGCACCATGCGCGCATTGCGTTGCTGGAGCACACCATGAAAGGCCATCCCGAAGTCGTCGATTACCTCAAGCAGCTGCTGCGCGGCGAGCTGGCGGCACGCGACCAGTATTTCCTGCATTCGCGCCGTTACGAAGATCAGGGACTGATGGCGCTGTACGAGCGCATCAATCACGAGATGCAGGAAGAAACCGAGCACGCCGACGCGCTGCTGCGGCGCATCCTGTTTCTGGAAGGCGACCCGGACATGCGGCCGTCGGAGTTTGCGCCAGGCAAAACCGTGGTGGAGATGCTTGAGCGCGACCTGGTGGTGGAATACGAAGTGCGCGCCAATCTGGCCGCCGGCATGAAGCTGTGCGAAGAGCATGGCGATTACGTCAGCCGCGACATGCTGCTCAAGCAGCTGCAGGACACCGAAGAAGATCACGCCTGGTGGCTGGAGCAGCAGCTAGGCCTGATCAAGCGCATTGGCCTGGAGTTGTACCAGACCTCGAAGATCGACAAGGGCCACGTGGCCGGCTGAGTCGGGCGACTGGGCGCTGCGCAGCCGAAGAGCTGGCGCAGCACAGGTTCGCAGTCGGCAGGTGCCTCGCTGTGCATCGCATTGCTGCGCGGCCTGCGTCATCTGCCGGCAGTCTGCTGCGGTGTTGCTTTGCGCATTACGCGCGTGTGCGGAACCACCGCGTGGTGCAAGGTCACGCGGTCTTGATCGGCTTGCGACTTGCGCATTGTGCGACGCATGCAACGGCCGACTGATGCGAAGGCAGCAGCGTTCGGGCGCGACAGCGCGTTCGAACGCGATCGTCAGTTACGTTGCAGGCGATACACCCCGGTCGACAGTGCGGTAACGCCATCGGCACGGAAGCGCGGCTCCTGATCCAGGATGTCGCGGTGTTCCAACGCCTGCACCTGCCACTGCGCGTCGAACAATGCGTGTACCTCGGCGGCATCCACCGAGAAGGGTGGGCCGGCTTTTTCGGCTTGCGGATAGTCCAACGTGATCAGCAGACCGCAGCAGCCGGTGGGCAGGCGCGCATAGACGGTCTCCAGATAGCGCCGACGTAGCGCCGCAGGCAGGGCGATCAATGCAGCGCGGTCATAGACAGCGCTGCAATCGGCCAGCACGCTTGCGTCCAGTGCAAAGGCATCGCCGCAGATGATTTCGATCGGGCCGGCAATAAAGTGCTCGCCGGCGCTGCTGGTGTGTCGCTGCGGTCGCAGGCCTGCGTCATCGAAGAACTGCGTGACGGCCAACGGCGATACTTCCACACCCAGCACGCGATGGCCTTGCGCGGCCAACCAATGCATATCCAGTGTCTTGCCGCACAACGGCACCAGCACGCGGGCAGCCTTCGGCAACTGCAACGCCGGCCAATGCTTTTGCAGTAGCGGCATCACCTCGTCCTGATGGAAGCCGGTCTGACCGTCCTGCCACCGCTGCAGCCAGAAATCTGTGTCCATGATGTTGTCTTGTTGTCTTGCGTTGACCAGTGATGTGATGGCGAAAATAGGAGTGATATTGCCGCTCGAAAGGAGCCGATCAGACCGCAACGCATCGCACAGCTGCCTGGCAGACACCGCGCGCAACCACGCACACCGACCATCTTGATTGGTTCTTGCCCGCCCACCGTCGCGGGACCTTACGCGGCATGGATGCCGCGTAAGAGCCTACATGGATGTACTTGCGGCGTGTCCCGCGATGGTGGGCGGGCAAGGGCCCTGCAGCCAAGCCGCAGATCATCCGCTCTACAACCGACGCATCCGCACCGTTCGATGACCTCTCAAGGCGACGCAGAGCTTGAGCTTCAGCGTCGTTTTGATGTTCCAAGCCGAACTAATCGAGGGCGCGACGACAGCATCGAACGCGCCGCCGCGCGTCGCTTAGGTGAACAAGCGTTACTGCACTTCCAGTCCATCTACTTTCTGCCACCCGCGCGGCAACAACGCCCCACGACTCGCACGCGTGCCCACATACGTCTCCAGATCCTTGAACGACAGGCTCATGGTGCGTGCGCCGCTGCGCACCAACAGCGTGTTGCCCGGTGCCACCGCCACCACCGCGACCACGCGCTCGGTGCCGAGTTTGGCCTTGGGGATCTCGATGATCTTGTTGCCTTTGCCCTTGTCCAGCTCGGGCACATCGCTGGCCGGCACCGCCAGTAGATTGCCGGCGCTGGTGACAGCGACAATGCGGTCGGTCTGCGGGTTGGTGACTTGTGCCGGCGTGAGTACCTGCGCGCCGGTGGTCAGGTTGAGCATCGCCTTGCCGGCCTTGTTGCGGCCGGTGAGGTTTTCGAAGCGGGTGACGAAGCCGTAGCCGTGCGATGAAGCGAGCACGAAGCGGGTGGTGTTGTCGGCGCTGGCCATGACCTGGAACGAAGCGCCGGTGGCCGGCGAAAAACGTCCGGTCAACGGTTCGCCATTGCCACGCGCCGAGGGCAGGGTATGCACCGCAGTCGAATAGGCGCGGCCTTCCGAATCCAGGAACGCCACTTGATGGGTACTGCGGCTGCGCACTGCGGTGAGCAAGCTGTCGCCATCGCGGTAGGACATGCCGGCCGGATCCACTTCATGGCCCTTGGCCGCGCGCACCCAGCCCTTTTCCGACAACACCACGGTCATCGGTTCGCTGGCGACCATCTCGGTTTCGTCGATCGCCTGCGCCGCGCCACGCTGCACCAGTGGCGAGCGACGCGCGTCGCCGAACTTCTTGGCGTCGGCAGTGAGTTCGTCCTTGATCAGCTTCTTCAACTTGGTCTTGCTTTCGAGAATGGCCAGGAGTTGCGCGCGCTCCTTGGCGAGCGCTTCCTGCTCGCCGCGGATCTTTATTTCTTCCAGGCGCGCCAGCTGGCGCAGCTTGGTTTCCAGAATGTATTCGGCCTGTTCCTCGCTGAGTGCGAACTTGGCCATCAGCACCGGCTTGGGTTCGTCCTCGCTGCGGACGATGCGGATCACTTCGTCCAGATTGAGGAAGGCGATCAACAAGCCTTCCAACAGGTGCAGGCGACGCTCGACCTTCTGCAGGCGATGGTTGAGGCGGCGGGTGACGGTGTCGCTGCGGAAGGTCAGCCACTCGCTCAGTAACTGGCGCAGATTCTTGACCTGCGGGCGGCCATCCGGACCGATCACATTGAGGTTGACGCGGTAGCTGCGCTCAAGATCGGTGGTGACGAACAGGTGGCCCATCAGCTGTTCGGCATCGACGCGGTTGGAACGCGGCACCATCACCACCCGCACCGGGCTGGTGTGGTCGGATTCGTCACGGATGTCTTCCAGCCACGGCAGCTTCTTGGCGCGCATCTGCTGGGCGATCTGTTCGATCACCTTGGATGGCGATACCTGATACGGCAGCGCGTCGATGACGATGTTGGCGTGTTCTTTCTTGTAGGTGGCGCGTGCACGCACGCTGCCATGGCCGGTCTCGTAGATCGCGCGCAGGTCGGCGATGGGGGTGATGATTTCGGCAGTGGTGGGGTAGTCCGGGCCGAGCACGTGCTCGCACAGTTCGGCAACCGTGGCATCGGGGTTGTCGAGCAGGCGCAGCAGCGCGCTGACAATCTCATTGAGGTTATGCGGCGGCACGTCGGTGGCCATGCCCACCGCAATGCCGGTGGTGCCGTTGAGCAGCAGGTGCGGCAGGCGCGCCGGCAACCAGGTCGGCTCTTCCAGGGTGCCATCGAAGTTGGCCGCCCAATCGGTGGTGCCCTGGCTGATTTCGCCCAGCAGTACCTCAGCGATCGGGGTCAGCTTGGATTCGGTGTAACGCATCGCCGCGAACGACTTGGGGTCGTCGGTTGAGCCGAAGTTGCCCTGGCCTTCGATCAGCGGGTAACGGTACGAAAACGGCTGCGCCATCAGTACCAGCGCCTCGTAGCAGGCGCTGTCACCATGCGGATGGTACTTACCGATCACATCGCCCACGGTACGCGCGGATTTCTTCGGCTTGGCGGCCGCGTTCAGGCCCAGCTCGCTCATCGCGAAGATGATGCGCCGCTGCACCGGCTTCAGGCCGTCGCCCAGGAACGGCAGGGCGCGGTCGAGCACCACGTACATGGAGTAGTCGAGATAGGCGCGTTCGGCGTATTCGCGCAGCGGCAACTGCTCAAAGCCATGGAAGGTGGGGCGGGTCAGATCGGTCATTGCGAAGCCAGGTCCTACGTAAAGAGAAACCCGCGCGCCAGGCGCGAGCTCGAAGAGCGCCGATTATCCGGATGCGGCGGGGGATGCCAAGCCGCGCGCGTGGGTGCCGGCCAGATATCGCGTGGGCGGGGCGCCGAAATGGCGGTGGAAGACGCTGACGAAAGCACTGGGCTGCTGTAGCCGAGCTGGTCGGCAGCCTGTGCGACTGCGCTGCCCTGGCTGAGCCGGCGTAGGCCCTCGGTCAGCCGCGCCTGTTGACGCCATTGCGCAAAACTCAGCCCGGTCTCGTCGCGGAAATGCCGGCTCAGGCTGCGCGGCGACAGCCCGCCCCAGTCGGCCCAGGCGTCGAGTGGGCGCGGGTCGGCGGGGTTGTCGAGCAGCTGGCGGTCGATGCGCAGCAGCCGGCGGTCGGCCGGCATGGGCAGGTGCAGGTGGTCGATCTGCGCATGGCATAGTTCGTCCAGCAACACCGCAGCCAGTCGTTGCCGGGCGGCATCCAGCGGCTGGTCCAGAGGCCAGCAGGATGCGCGCATGATGACTTCGCGCGCAAGCCCGGTCAGTCGGATCAACTTGCCTTGTGCTGGCAGGGCGGCGCAGGCATCCGGCCGCACCACCAAACCCCAGCCGCGCATCGGCCCTGCCAGTTCCACGGTGTGCTGCTGGCCGGCGGCATCCAGCCGGCGCAGCCCTGTGGCAGCGACAGGTTGCCCTGCTCGGTATGCACGGTCAGCATGCCGTGCTCCACCTACATCAGCTGGCCGCGCACATGCGCGTGCTGGGCGGTCTCCGGCGCCCACACTGCGTGCAGATCGGCCAGAAATGCGATCACTTCCGGGCCATCTGCCCACTCGAAGCTGGCGCGCACGCCCGGCGGCAGGGTATCGACCGTCGCTGGCGAGTTTTCGATATTCATTGGCGAAATTTTATTACAAGGTCAGCCAACCCTCCGCGTATCGTGCCGATCCTTGTTGGCATTTTAATACCTTTAAATATATTGTCGTTGACAAATATATTTTTCGGAACAATATGACCCGCCATGAGTGACCTCTCTTCCTCCTGGCCATCGTTCGGCCTGCTGTTGCGCCAGGTGCGCGACGCGCTGATGCGGCAGCTCGATACCGAGATCAAGGGCGAACTGCCCGACTTCGGTTTCAGCCACTACGTCGGTCTAAAAATGCTGGCGGTGCGTTCGCCATGCACGGCCAACGCACTGGCGCTGGCGCTGGACCAGACCCCGAGCGCGGTCACCCGCCTGCTCGACAAGCTCGAAGCGCTCGGCGCGGTGCGCCGCGAGCCGCATGCGCAGGACCGGCGCGCGCTGCAGATCGTCATGACCGAACAGGGCGTGGCGTTGTGGGAGCGACTGAAGCTGCGCGGCGAACGCGCCATCGAGCACGGCCTGCGCGATCTGGCCGCGCCCGAGCGCGAGCAACTTACCTCTCTTCTCATCCGTGTCCGCGATGCACTCAACGCATGAACGCTGCTAATTCTTCGATCCAGATAGGGCGCCGTGCTGGAACCGGGCGTGCTGTATGCCGAGCGCACCTTGGCACAGGCCCCTCTCAGCCCGGCAGCGTGGCCGGCCAGCGATTGGTGGCGTGCCTTGGGCGATCCGCAATTGAACGCGCTGATTGCCGAAGGCCTGCAACACAGCCCCAGCCTGGCCGCGGCCGATGCGCGCTTGCGCCAGGCGCAGGCACGCATCGGCACCGCGCAGGCCGATCGCGGCCCGAGCCTGTCGGTGTCCGGCGGCTATGCCGGCGTGCAGTTGCCCGAATCGATGGTGGGCGACGAACGCGGCGGCAAATTCGGCGGCAATGGCCAGGTGGTGCTGGATTTCCGCTACGGCGTGGACCTGTGGGGCGGCAAGCGCGCCGCCTGGGAAGCGGCGGTGGACCAGGCGCATGCGTCCGAGGTGGATGCGCAGGCGGCGCGCCTGAACCTGTCGGCGGCAATCGCCGAAGCCTATGCCCAGCTCGACTACGCGTGGCGCCTGCACGATGTGGCCAACGATGAGTTGACGCGCGCGCAGAAGACACTGGACCTCACCCGGCAACGTCGCGGCGCCGGCATCGACAGCGAACTGCAGGTGCGTCAGTCGCAGGCGCGCGTGCCGGCTGCGCAACAGCAGCTGCAATCGGCGCAGCAGCAGATCGACCAGGCGCGCACGGCGCTGGCCGCGTTGGTCGGGCAGGGCCCGGACCGCGGGCTGGGCCCTGCCCGTCCCACCTTGAGCAGCGCAGGCGCGCTGCAATTGCCAAGCGCGCTGCCGGCCGAACTGTTGGGGCGGCGCCCGGATGTGGTCGCCGCGCGCTGGCGCGTGGAGGCTGCCGACAAGAACATTGCGGCCGCCAAGACGCGCTTCTATCCCAGCTTCAACATCACCGCGCTGGGCGGGCTGGTGAACCGGGATGTCGGCCAGTTGCTGGAAAACGCGTCTCTGTTCGGCGTGGTCGCTCCTGCATTGAGTTTACCGATCTTCGACGGCGGCAAGCTGCGCGCCAATCTGGCCGGCAGCGATGCGCAGTACGACCTGGCGGTGACCGACTACAACCAGAAGGTGCTCGATGCGCTGCGCGAGGTGGCCGACCAGGTCAACGCGGTGCGTTCGCTGGGGCAGCGCGCACGCGCGCAGGACTAGGCCGTGCAGACCGTCACTGCCGCCTTCGATCTCGCACAGCAGCGCTACCGCGCCGGCATCGGCAGCTAGCTGGAAGTGCTCAGCGTGCAGGAGCAATTGCTCACCGCACGCCAGCGCATGGCCAGCCTGCAATCGCAACACCTGTTGGCCTCGGTGAGGTTGCAGCGCGCCCTGGGCGGCGGATTCACGCCGGAATTTGCGCGCGATACCGCACACGCCGCGACCACTTCCGCACAACCGAATTTTCTGAGACAGCGACAATGAGCCAGACCACTGCAACTTCTCCCCCACCCACGCCGGCCGCGCCGAGCAGGCGCCGCATGCTGCTGCGCATCGTGGCCATTGCGGTGATCCTGGCGATCATCGCGGTGGTGGCGTGGTACTTCCTGATCGGCCGCTGGCACGAGGACACCGACGACGCCTACGTGCAGGGCAACCAGGTGCAGATTACCCCGATGGTGGGTGGCACCGTGGTCAGCATCGGCGCCGAAGACGGCATGCGCGTGGAGCGTGGCCAGTTGCTGGTGCAGCTGGACCCGGCCGACACCGCGGTCGCGTTGCAGCAGGCCGAAGCCAACCTGGCCAAGACCGTGCGTCAGGTGCGTGGTCTGTATCGCAGCGTGGAAGGTGCGCAAGCCGAATTGTCTTCGCGTGAGGTCACGTTGCGCAGTGCACGCGCCGACGTCGCACGGCGTAAGAACTTGGCTGCCAGCGGCGCGATTTCCAACGAAGAACTGGCGCATGCCCGCGACGAACTCTCCGCTGCCGAAGCCGCCGTCAGCGGTTCGCGCGAGAGCTTCGAGCGGAATCGTGCATTGGTAGACGACAACACGGTGGCCAATCAGCCGGACGTGCAGACCGCCGCCGCGCAGCTGCGTCAGGCCTATCTCAACCATGCGCGCACCGGTGTGATTGCGCCGGTATCCGGTTACGTGGCGCGTCGTTCGGCGCAGCTGGGCCAGCGTGTGCAGCCCGGTAGCGTGCTGATGGCGGTGGTGCCGCTGGAGCAGGTGTGGGTGGAAGCCAACTTCAAGGAAACCCAGCTCAAGCACATGCGTCTGGGTCAGCCGGTGGAGCTGCATTCGGATCTGTACGGCGGCGGCGTTGACTATACCGGCCGCATCGAAAGCCTGGGCCTGGGCACCGGCAGCGCGTTCTCGCTGCTGCCGGCGCAAAACGCCAGCGGCAACTGGATCAAGATCGTGCAGCGCGTGCCGGTGCGCATCGCGGTGGATGCCAAGCAACTGGCGGGTAACCCGCTGCGCATTGGCTTGTCGATGAAGGTTGAGGGGCACCTCGAACAACCAAGTCGTAGCCGTGGTGACACGCACTGGATGATGACCATACCTTCAAAAAATCAGCGATCT
>NZ_MDEJ01000007.1 GCF_002940065.1 Xanthomonas populi | reverse complement strand
CGATTACGCACACTGCCCGAACACGTCTACAACCAGATGGTCATGGGCTGAAAAACGTGGGGATACCTCAGATGCTGACCCGCCAATTTCGATTGCCCACGCTGCTCAACGGCAACGCCGACGGCATGTTGCTCGAAGCCTGTGCCGGCCTGCTCGATCGCGACGATCCATAGACCTGCATCCGCAAGGAAACCGAACAGAAAACCGGCTACCGGATCGACAACGTACGCAAGGTGTTCGAGGCATTCATGAGCCCGGGTTCGGTGACCGAGCGTCTGTCTTTCTTTGTCGGCGAATACTTCGACGGCGACAAGGTCAGCGAGGGCGGCGGACTGGAAGAGGATGGCGAAGAGATCGAAGTGTTGGAACTGCCGCTGCATACAGCGCTGGCGATGATAGATTCCGGCGAAATCGCCGATGCCAAGACCATCATGTGCTGCAGTACGTCAAGTTGCATGGCGTGTTGGGGTAGCGTTTCGAGCTGCCTACGCCATGCAAGTCAGCAAGCTCGCAGCGCGCTGACGCACGGGCTCGCGCTTAGCGGACGCGTCTCAATACCTTCTCGCGGCGTTCTGGCGGACTGCCATTATGGCAGTCGTGGCCGTCTTGAGTTAATGAAAAACTGGCTTGCTGTCCCTTCGGAGCAGTGTCCTCGTTGATCCGAAATCCATACATACTCGGGTTGAGCGAGAGATCAGAGACGTCGTCGCGCGAGAGCATCAGGCACTCGTCTCCCACTTTATCGAGCCACCACGGTCCGCGTTCGGTCGTGGTGGCTGTGCTGCGTTGCGTTTCGGGTGCGATACATGTCGTCTTCAGACTATATCGCCGGCTTTCTTTGTTTCCTTTAGTGGCTTTAATCCAGAGTTCTGCGCGGACGGCCTGACACTGCGTGCTGTCTGGGTGCAGCTTGCCGACGTAGTGGCCAGCGGGTAGATGTTGCCTGCTCGCTAGCCACGCGGTGGGTGGGTCGTCTTGATTTGCTTTCTGCTCAGCGAGCGCTGTGCCCGTGTTGAAAATAAGATTAATGTCGTGATGGCAGATGCATATCCTTGCAGCTTACGAGTCTGCTTGCTGTGCGAATTTGGTGTTGCAAGAGCGCGCTTGCATGCAATGCCTCGCTGGTAACGCTTCGTCGTAAGCAAGCACGTCTGTGGTGACACTGTGCTCAGCGCTTGCCACCAAAAATGCTACCGAAGATGCCGCGCACGATCTGCTGGCCGATCTTGTTGCCAACCGTGCGTGAGGTCTGCTTGGCCATCGCTTCGAGCATGCCTTGGCGGCGGCTGGTGCCGAACACGGCGTCCTTGACAGCCTTGCCGAAGCCGCTGTCCTGGGCGTCGTCCTCTGCGCGGGTGCGCGCCGGTGGTGCGGCGTTGTGTTCGGCGACCTGTTCGACGCGGCGTGCCAGTCGTTCGGCGGCCGATTCGCGGTTGATCGCGGTGTCGTAGCGGGTGCCGACCGGGCTGGCGGCGCGCACCTGTGCGCGTTCGGGTGCGCTGATGGCGCCCATGCGGCAGCGCGGCGGGGCGATCAGGGTCTGCTGCACCGGCGCGGGCACGCCCTTGCCTTGCAGCGGCGACACCAGCGCCTCGCCGGTGCCCAGGCTGGAGATCGCAGTGGCCACGTCGAGCTTGGGATTGGCGACGAAGGTCTGCGCCGCTGTCTTGACTGCCTGCTGGTCGCGCGGGGTGTAGGCGCGCAGCGCGTGCTGCACGCGATTGCCTAGCTGTCCAAGGATATTGTCCGGAATATCGTCGGGAAACTGCGAGCAGAAATACACGCCAACGCCCTTGGAGCGGATCAGCCGCACCACCTGTTCGATACGCTGCACCAGCGCGGCGGGTGCGTCGTCGAACAGCAGGTGCGCTTCGTCGAAGACGAACACCAGCTTGGGTTGTTCCAGATCGCCCACTTCGGGCAACCGCTCGAACAGTTCCGACAACAGCCACAGCAGAAACGTGGAATACAGCTTCGGCTTGAGCACCAACTGGTTGGCCGCCAGGATGCCGATCACGCCGCGGCCGTCCGGTGCAACGCGCATCAGTTCGGCCAGCTCCAGCGCCGGTTCGCCGAAGAAGTGCTCCCCGCCGTCCTGCGCCAGGCGCAGCAAGGAGCGCTGGATCGCTGCCACCGATTGGCTGGAGACCAGGCCATAACTGGTGGACAGCTGCTTGCGTTCTTCCACCACCAACGCGAGCAGTGCGCGCAGGTCGTCCAGGTCCAGCAACAGCAGTCCGCGGTCGTCGGCCAGCTTGAACACGATGTCGAGCACGCCGGACTGGGTGTCGTTGAGTTCCAGAATGCGCGCGAGCAGGGTAGGGCCCATCTCGCTGACGGTGGTGCGCACCGGGTGCCCGAGCTGGCCGTACAGATCCCAGAACACCACCGGGCTGGCAGTGGGCGCGTAGTCGGCGATGCCTACATCCGTGGCGCGCTGCAGCACGCCGGGTGCGCCGTCGCCAGCAACGGCCAGACCGGCGACGTCGCCTTTCACGTCGGCCAGAAACACCGGCACGCCCTGGTGCGAGAAGCCTTCGGCCAGGGTCATCAAGGTGACAGTCTTGCCGGTGCCGGTGGCACCGGCCACCAGGCCGTGGCGGTTGCCGAAGCGTCCTTCCAGCATCACCGGGATGTCGTCGGTAACGCCTTTGCCGAGCAGGAACGAGGCCATTGCGCAGATCCGATAGTAAAGGCCCGATTCTATCCGGCAATTCCATCCGGCAATGACCGGCAGTCACTGGCGGTGGGCAAATCCAGCTCGCATGCGGGAGCGGGAAAGCCAGCAAGCCGTAAAACGCGCAGCAGCGCTGCGCGCGAATTTCGTCCGGTAACCAAACAGGCATTCCACACACCCAATCCATCGACCAATCTAACGGCCCACTGACCCTGCCGGCCCCACCGCCTTGCCCCGGTGTCGCCCCGGCGGCTACCCTGCCTGCCTTTCCGCTGTACTGCCTACGATGCCGCTCGCTTATTTTGCTTCGCGCCCATGGCCGGTCCTGGCCGTGTTCGCGCTGATGTTCGTCGTCCCCGCTGCCCACGCCATCTCCAAACGCGACACGGAGAAGACTGCCGTGCTCGATACCCGCATGGCCGCCGCCGAAAATCGTTATCGCGCTGCGCTGGTGCTGGTGAACAACTCCGACCCCAAAGGCACTGCCGAAGGCGACGCGGCGCTGGAGGACATGGAAGACGTCATCGACGCCTGCATCAAGCAGCGTGGCTGCATGGTCGCCAATCAACTGGCCACCTACAAGCGCCTGCTGAAGGCGCGTGCCGATGCCGAAGCGCCGGCCGCTGAAGATCCGGAAGACGACGACACCCTGCTGCAAGCCGACCCGGACCACCTTGGCCCGGCGGCGAACGGCGTGCCCGAGGCCGCGCGTGCCGCCACTTTGCTCAACGACCAACGCCACGATTTTGACAAGATGGTGCAGTACAACCCGGCGGTGCAGGCCGGTATCCGCCGCTGGCTGACCGACATGCGCCCTGCGCTACTGACCAGCTACGAGAATTACAGCAGCCTGCGCGGGGTGATGTGGCCGGAATGGCAGAAGCGTGGTCTGCCTGAAGCGCTGTTGTTCGGCATCATGGCCAAGGAATCCAATGGCAAGGTGCACGCCAGTTCGCGTGCCGGTGCTGCCGGGCTGATGCAGTTCATGCCGGCCACCGGGCGTCGTTTCGGGCTGGGCCCGGACGGTACCGGGTTCGATACGCGCTTCGATGCACGCAGCGCCGCCGAGGCCAGCGCCGCGTACCTCAACGAGCGCATGGCCGAGCTCAACCGCAACATCGAATTGGCGCTGGCAGCCTATAACGGTGGCGAGGGCCGCGCGGCGCGCGTGTTCTCGCAGAGCGGCGGGCGCGGGTTCTGGGAGCAGGACGTCTACAACCAGTTCCCGGCCGAAACCAAGGACTACGTGCCGATGGTGATCGCGGCGGCATGGATCTTCCTGCACCCGCGTCAGTACGGCGTGGATTTCGCCAAGCTCGACGCGCAGCCGGCCACGCTGAAGCTGGCCAAGTCGACCACCATCTACGAACTCACCATCTGCCTGGGCAGCATGGGCACGCGCGACGGCTATATGCGCGCGCTACGCAATCTCAACCCGCGCTATGAATCCGATGGCTGGATTCCTGCCGGCATCGTCATCAATGCCACCAACCGCATCGCCAGCCTGTACACGCGCTACTGCGTCAACGGCCCCCGCGCGGACCTGGCACGCACGCTGATCACTGCCGACCTCAACAGTGCGATCGTACGCAGCACTGCCATCGAATACGTGCCCAGCGTGGCGGTGGGCGATGTCAGCCAGATGGCCGGCGTGCCGACCACGGTCGCCACCGGCCAGCCGGCGATCGCCAAATCCAAGGCCAAGCAGGCGCGCAGCTACACCGTCGCCAAGGGCGACACGCTGGGCCGCGTGGCGCAGAAGTACCAGTGCGAGATCAAGACGCTTGCCAAGGCCAATGGATTGAAAGCGCCGTCGTATGCGCTCAAGCCGGGGCAGAGCATCAAGCTGGCTGGTTGTGATCGGTAAATCTGGCAAGCAGCGTTAACGGGCATCCAAGTGACCGGTGCCCTGCTGCGCCTCATTCGAGTGAAGTGCCAATGCACCAAGCGCGCCGCCGCGCTTTAGACCACTTGCCGATATGCGAGCGCTTGTCCCAGACGCACCGATGTTTCTGCGGCAAGTGCTCCATCGAGCGTGGCCACGCCCTTGGGCAGCAAAACTATGACGGTCGAGCCATAGTTAAACCTCGCCATCTCCGCAAACCGCTCCAAGCGAATGTTTTGGCCGCGATAATCCTTTCGCGTCATGCGATCGCCATAGCGCGGAATCTCCACGCCGCTCCACACCGTCTCCACGCCCGACACCAGCAGCGCGCCCACCATCACCGAGACCATTGGTCCGAAGTCGGTATCGAAGTGGCACACCAGGCGCTCGTTGCGCGCGAACAGCCGCGGCACGTTGCGCACGGCATCCGGGCCCACGCTGAACAAGCGGCCGGGCACGTGCACTGTTTCGCGCAAGGTGCCGGTCCACGGCATATGCACGCGGTGGTAGTCCTTGGGCGAGAGGTAGACGGTGGCGAACAGGCCATCGTTGAACGGTAGCGCGGCCTGCGCATCACCGAGTAATTCGGCAGCGGTGAACGACTGCCCCTTTGCCTGAAAGATGCGGCCGTTTTCGATCGGGCCGAGCTGGCTGATGCGGCCGTCGGCCGGCATCAACAGTGCCGCAGGATCGGCGTCGGCAACGCGTGCGCCCGGCTTCAGGGCGCGGGTGAAGAACGCATTGAAGGTGGGATACGCGCGCGGGTCCGGTTCCAGCGCCTCGCTCAGGTCCGCGCCGAACTTGCGCGTCACCGTGTCGATCAGCCATTGCTTGGTGGACGGCGTGTCGGAATAGGCCAGCGCGCGTGCCAACGAAGACAACAACCGGTGCGGCAGCACGTAGGTCAGGGAAGTGACGAGACTCACGGAGCGGTTCCCTTGGTCAGCTGTTGGAGGTCGGCGGCGATCGCCTTCGGTTGGAGCGGGGGACGGATCAGGCCGGCCAGGCGGCCTTGCGGGTCGAGCACGGCGATGCCGGCAGAGTGATCCATGCTGTAGTTGTTGGGATTTTGCGCAAAGCCCTTGCCCGGCACCTTCTGGAACACGAAGCCCAGCGCCGTAGCGAAGCGTTCCAGCGCCGGCACGTCGGCAGTAGCAGCCAGCGTGTCCTTGTGGAAGGCATGCGCGTATTCGCCCAGGCGCGCTGGTGGGTCGCGCTGCGGGTCCACCGAGACGAACAGCACGCGCGGGCGCAAGCCGTCGGGAATGCTTTCCCATTGCTGCTGCGCCATCGCCAGATCGGTCAGCGTGGTCGGGCAGACGTCCGGGCAGAAGGTGAAGCCCAGAAACACCAGCGTCCAATGTCCCTTCAACTCACCGGATACCAACTGGGTGCCGTCGGACTGGCGCAGGCCGAACTGCGGCAGGGTGCGCGGCTGCGGATAGAAGGTGATGGTTTTGGTGGGTGGCCAGGGCGAGCTTGGCGCGGCGCCGAGGAACTTCTGGCCCAGCAACAGCCCAAGGCCGGCGGCCAGCGCCACCAGCAGCACAATGCCGGTATTGCGATTGAACATGGCGGTTTCCACTGAAACGGACGCTCATGATACCGATCCGACCTCTATAATCGGGAGCCGATTCCTCTTTTAGTTGTTGCCATGACTGCCGCCGCGGCCGACGAACTGCACACCATCATCGACCTGATCCGCTACGGCACCAGCCGTTTCAATGCAGCCGGTCTGACCTTCGGCCATAGCTACGACAATGCGCTGGACGAAGCTACCCAGCTAGCCCTGCACATCCTGCATCTGCCGCACGATCTCGGCCCGGCCTATGGTCAGGCGCGTCTGTTGCGCTCGGAAAAAGAGCAGGTGCTGGGCTTGTTCGAGCGCCGCATCGTCGAGCGCGTGCCGGCGGCGTATCTCACCGGCGAGGCCTGGTTTGCCGGTTTGAGTTTCAAGAGCGATGCGCGCGCGCTGGTGCCGCGTTCGCCGATCGCCGAACTGATCGACGCCGGCTTCGAGCCCTGGCTGGGCGGCCGCGAGGTGAGCCGTGCGCTGGATCTGTGCACTGGATCGGGCTGTATCGCCATCGCCATGGGCCACTACAACCCGCAGTGGGAGGTCGACGGCGTGGACATCAGCGACGACGCGCTGGCACTGGCTGCCGAAAACAAGGCGCGCCTGCATGCCGACAACGTCACCCTGCTCAAGTCGGACCTGTTCGCCGGGTTGGGCGGTCGCCAGTACGACCTGATCGTCACCAATCCGCCGTACGTCACCAACGACGAAACCGACGCGCTGCCGCAGGAGTATTCCTACGAACCGGAACTGGGTCTGCGTGCGGGCGACGATGGCCTGGACCTGGTGCTGAAGATCCTGCGCGATGCGCCGCAGCACCTCAGCGAAGACGGTTTGCTGATCTGCGAAGTGGGCGAGTCCGAGCAGCACCTGATCAAGTTGCTGCCGGAAGTGGAGTTGGCCTGGGTCGAGTTCAAGGTCGGGCAAATGGGCATCTTTGCAGTCGAATGCCGCGAGTTGATTGCGCACGGCGCGCGCATCGCCGAGTTGGCCAGTGCGCGCTGAGTCGTCCACAACGCGCCCGCAGCTGAGCGATATCCTGTTGCTGGTGCCGGTGTCCATCTTCGGTGTTGGTATTCCGCTGGTCTTGCTCGACGTGGTATTTCGCTTGTTCGACCCGATGTACGTTAGCTCCTCGCCACAGCGCTGGCTGAGTACGGCGGCAGAGATCGTCTTTGGCTGGATGGCGTTTTTCGGCCTTGTCTCGGCGTGGATCGGGGTTGCCAGTTCGGATGCGACCTTGCGCGCGCATCGGCGTCGTACCTTGATCGTTGCACTCGGCTTGCTGTGCGGGATCGGCGTTGCGCTCTACCTGCTCGCCGATTGGCTGATCAGTGGGCAGGACGAGCTGTACGTGTTTCCGATGGTGTTCGGCGTCTTGTTGGCAGTGGCACCGATGCTGGTGGCGGCACGTCATCTGCCGCGCATCCTGCGCACCACGCCGCCTGCTGCAATGTTGAGAGGATGCCGTCATGGGCAGTAACAGTTTTGGTCGCTTGCTGACGGTGAGTACGTTCGGCGAATCGCATGGGCCGGCCATCGGCTGCGTCATCGACGGCTGCCCTCCAGGTCTGGAAATCGCGCCGGAAGAATTCACGCATGATCTGCAGCGGCGTGCCAGCGGCAAGAGCCGACACACCTCGGCGCGCCGCGAAGCAGACGCCATCGAGATCCTGTCCGGTGTCTACGAAGGTCGCACCACCGGCACGCCGATCGGCTTGCTGATCCGCAATACCGATCAGCGCAGCAAGGACTACAGCAACATCGCCCAGCAGTTCCGTCCCGGGCATGCGGACTACACCTATTGGCAGAAGTACGGCATCCGCGATCCGCGTGGTGGCGGGCGCTCGTCCGCGCGCGAAACCACCATGCGCGTGGCCGCCGGCGTGATCGCCAAGAAGTGGCTCAAGCAGCGCTACGGCGTGCTGGTGCGCGGCTTCCTGTCGCAGCTGGGCGAGATTCGCCCGACCGGTTTCGACTGGCATGCGGTCGAGGACAATCCGTTTTTCTGGCCGCATGCCGAGCAGGTACCGGTGCTGGAAACCTACACGGATGCGCTGCGCAAATCCGGCGATTCGGTCGGCGCGCGCGTGGACGTGGTGGCCGGTGGCGTGCCACCGGGCTGGGGCGAGCCGATCTACGGCAAGCTCGATGCCGAACTGGCCGCCGCACTGATGAGCATCAATGCTGTCAAGGGCGTGGAGATCGGCGACGGCTTCGCCAGTGCGGCGCAGAAGGGCACCGCGCACCGCGATCTGATCACCCCGGAAGGCTTTCTCAGCAATCATGCCGGCGGCATCCTGGGTGGCATTTCCACCGGCCAGGCGATCACCGCCTCGATGGTGCTCAAGCCGACGTCGAGCCTGCGCCTGCCCGGCGCCACGGTGGATGCCGACGGCATAGTGGTGGATGTGATCACCACCGGTCGGCATGACCCCTGCGTGGGCATTCGCGCCACGCCGATCGCCGAGGCGATGGTGGCGTTGGTGCTGATGGATCAGGCCTTGCGTCATCGCGCCCAGTGCGGCGATGTCGGCGAAGTGTCGCCGCGGATTCCCGGTCAACTCGATGTCTGAGTCGCGGCGCGCCAAGGTGTGGGTCAGCCAGCCCCTGTTCGATGATGTCGTCGCGCAGTTGGGCGAACATTTCGAGCTGACCACCACCGAGCGCGTTACTGCGTATTCGCCGGCTGAACTGGCCGCGCGGTTGGCATCGCTGGACGGTGCCTTGATCACCCTCAACGAGCGCATCGGCGCGGCAGAAATCGCCGCCGCACCGCAGTTGCGCGCGATCGCCAATGTCGGTGTGGGTTACAACAATCTCGATCTCGGCGCGCTCAGTGCAGCCGGCATCCTGGCCAGCAATACGCCGGATGTGCTGACCGACACCACTGCCGATCTCGGCTTCGCATTGCTGATGGCCACTGCGCGCCGTATCACCGAATCCGAGCGCTGGCTGCGCGACGGGCAGTGGGGGCAGTGGTCGTTCAAGACCATGCTCGGTGCCGATGTCCACCGCAGCACGCTTGGTATTCTGGGCATGGGCCGGATCGGGCAGGGCATCGCCCGCCGCGGCGCGCACGGCTTCGGCATGCGCGTGCTGTATCACAATCGCAGCCAGTTGCCGGCAGAGACCGAACAGGTGCTTGGCGCGCAATACGTGGACTTCGACACGTTGCTGGCGCAGTCCGATCATCTCGTGCTTGTGTTGCCCTACACCAGGCAGTCGCACCACATCATCGATGCCGCAGCGCTAAGCAAGATGCGCGCGTCTGCCACGCTGGTGAACATCGCACGCGGTGGCCTGGTCGATGAGATCGCGCTAGCCGATGCGCTCGCCAACGGGCGCCTGGCCGGTGCCGGCCTGGATGTCTACGAGGGCGAGCCCGTGGTACGCCCCGAGCTGCTGGCCTTGCACAACGTGGTGCTCACCCCGCATATCGGCAGCGCCAGCCTGGCCACGCGCCGGGCCATGGTGCAGCTGGCGGTGGACAACCTGATCGCTGCGCTTGGCCAGGGCCCCAATGCACGGCATCCGCCAAGTGCACTCAATGCCGATGCGGTTGCCGCTGCCAAACAGGGCGCCGCGAATGTCGGCGAGAGCGAGAGTGACGCGATCAAAACCGGCGCGACCAAAACCATTTCGACCAAACGATAGGGAACCTCCGCGGCCAGCTTTGGAGGTTCCCCGAACCCACTGCGCAGCGCGTTCCCCTCTTTCCTCTTTCGATAAAGACAATCTCATGAGCAACGAAAACCGTCGTTTCAACGTCGCGGTCGTGGGCGCCACCGGCGCTGTCGGCGAGACCATGCTGAGCATCCTGGCCGAGCGCAATTTCCCGGTCGCCACCCTGTACGCGCTGGCCTCGTCGCGTTCGGCCGGCGGGCAAGTGGATTTCAATGGCGGCAAGGTCGATGTCCTGGATCTGGCCGACTTCGATCCCACCGGCGTGGACATCGCGCTGTTCTCCGCAGGCGGTAGCGTGTCCAAGGAATACGGCCCCAAGTTCGCCGCTGCCGGCGCGGTGGTGATCGATAATTCTTCCGCGTTCCGTTACGACGACGACGTGCCGCTGGTGGTGTCGGAAGTCAATCCTGAAGCGCTCAAGCAGCGTCCGCGCGGCATCATCGCCAACCCCAATTGCTCGACCATGCAGATGCTGGTCGCGCTCGGCCCGATCCACCGCAAGTACGGCATCGAGCGCATCAATGTGGCGACCTACCAATCGGTCTCCGGCGGCGGGCGTTCGGCGATGGAAGAGCTGGGCAAGCAGACCAGCGAACTGCTGGGCTTCCAGCAGATCGAACCGCAGCGTTTCCCGGTGCAGATCGCGTTCAATCTGATCCCGCACATCGACGACTTCCAGGACAACGGCTACACCAAGGAAGAGATGAAGCTGGTCTGGGAGACCCGCAAGATCCTGGGCGACGACGCGATCATGGTGAATCCAACCGCAGTGCGCGTGCCTGTGTTCTACGGTCACTCCGAAGCGGTGGCGATCGAGACGCGCGACAAGATCACTGCCGAGCAGGCACGCGCGCTGCTGGAAGCATCGCCCGGCATCGAGGTGGTGGACGAGCGCAAGCCCGGCGGCTACCCGACCCCGGTCACGCACGCCTCAGGCAAGGACGCGGTGTTCGTCGGCCGTATTCGTGAGGATCTGTCGCATCCGCGTGGTCTGAATCTGTGGATCGTCTCGGACAACATCCGCAAGGGTGCCGCGCTCAACGCCGTGCAGCTGGCCGAGCTGGTCGCACACGAAGGCTGAGCAGGGCCAGACGTTGGAGCATGCGCCGGCTCGCCGGTTGTGATCCAACGCTGCCCGAAGGCTTGATGTGCGCGAGCGGGCTTGCCTGCGATGGGGTTTTCTTCGGAAGACCTGAGCGCGCGCAAGCCCGCTTTGCGTAGAGCTGCAATTCGCTAGCGATCACATCGGTTGCGCTGCTAGACAGCACCCAATGCCCAATGCCCAATGCCCAATGCAATGCGCCTGCCATGCGCGCAGCGCGGCACGCACGCACACAATGCAAGCCTCAACGTTTGATGCGGCCAGTCGTTGCCCTGCAAAGATGGCCGCACAAGATGACCGCGCATAGATCGCCATACACATTGCCGCACCGCGGCAGCGCGCCCGCAGTGGCACTCTGCGCGAGATGGCCGACTTTTTCGCTCATCCAGCGGCTATATTGATGCACATGAAACATAGGGGCGGGGGCGCGATGCGTCCGATACAAGCGATAGGTGCGTTGCTGCTGATGGTGTGCAGCGGTGCTGCCATGGCATTGGGGTTGGGCGATATCCGGGTGCTGTCCAAGCCTGGGCAACCGCTGGTGGCTGAGATTCCGGTCATCTCCAACGACCCAGGCGAACTCGACAACGCACGCGTGGCGCTGGCATCTGCGACCACCTTCGCGCGTGTCGGCCTGGAGCGCCCGCAGGGATTGGTCAGCAGCCTGCAGTTCAAGTTCGCGCAGGACGCGCGCGGGCGTGCGGTGATCCGTGTGACCAGCAGCCAGGTGGTCGACCAGCCGGCGATCAACTTCCTGATCGAAGTGGAGTGGGGTCAGGGGCGTCTGGTGCGCGAGTATTCCGCGCTGGTCGATGCGCCCAACACCGACGCGGGGCTTGCCGAGCCGGCCATCGAAGCGCCGCGCGCCGGGGCCAGCAATACGATCACACGCCAGTCCTCAGTCTCGGTGCCGGCTGCCGAAGGCGCCGATCAAAACGCCGCCGCACCAACTGCGCGCCGCAGTGCAAGCGCTGCCGCTTCCGCTCAGTCTGGCGATGCGTTGCCGGCGGTGCGCTCCGGCCAGACCTTGTCGCAAATCGCCGCCGCAGTGGCGCGCTCCAGCGGGCATTCGCTGGATCAGACCATGCTGGCGTTGTTGCGCACCAATCCGGACGCCTTCATCGCCGGCAATATCAACCGCCTGAAGCAGGGCGCGGTGCTGCGTACCCCGCAGGAAGATGCGCTGGCACAGGTCGGTGCCGCCGAAGCGGCGGTGATGGTGCGCGAGCAGGTCAACCAGTGGCGGCAGGCGCGCTCGGCGATTCCGCAGCCGGCCGAGGCCGGCGCAGCGGCCGCAACACCGCCCACACCCGCAACATCTGCTGCGCCCACCACTGCGGGCGCTGGCGCGCGGCTCGAAATCGCGCCTGCAGTGGCGAGTCAGACCAACAAGGCCGGCGCCACGTCCGGTACCAGTGCCGAAGGCGAGGGCGAGATGGCGGCCAATCAACAGTTGCAACAGGCCAGAGAAGACATCGCTACCCGCGATGCCGAATTGCAGGATCTGCGCACGCGCGTGGCCGATCTGGAAAAACTCAAACAGCAACAGCAAGCCTTGATCGCCATGAAAAACACCGATTTGGCGGCCGCGCAGAAGCGCCTGTCGGAGACGCCGGCTGCGGCGGATCAGGGCGGCGGCTTCCCGCTGTGGCTGATCGGTGGGCTGGTGTTGATCGTTGCGGCGGTTGTCGCATGGCTGGCCGCGCGTCGCCGCAAACCTTCCCCGCTGCCGCCATTGCCGCGTCGTCAGTTCGACGTCGTGCCTGCCGGCGCCGCTGCTGAGACGGCAGAGCCGCAGGATGCCGAGCCCGCTACGCAGCCCAGCGAATACGATGTGGTGCATGAGACCGAATTCGAGCAGGCCGATCTGCGCGAAGAAGAGCGCGCTTACGAAGCGCAGCCGCCGCTGTCGGAGGCGTTGCGCCGCGAGCCATTGTTGTCCGAGCCAGCGCCTGCGCCGGTCGTGGTCACCAGCGAGGACTGGCGTTCGCTGCGTGCAACGCCGCTGCCAGCACCAGTGGTGGTACCCGAGTATGTTGCGTCCGAGCCTCAGATTTCGCCAGACCACGCGGTCAGCGATCTCCCACCGGTAGCACCGCACGCAGCGGTTGTCACCCAGGACCGCCTGGATGTCGAGCAAGCCCCCGTGGCTCCCGTCGCCGCGCCCAGCGCACAGACGCGCAGGGAGTTCGCGTGCGCAGGCCGCGACCGGCTTGAGCTGGCGGTGGCCTACATGGATCTGGGCGACAGGGACACCGCACGTGGCCTGTTGCTGGAAGTCGCCGCCACCGGCGATGAAGCCACCCGCGCCGAAGCGGCTGAATTGCTGGAGCAGCTGACATGAGCCCGGCCATGGACAGCCTTGCCGCAGACAAGAGCGCTGCACGCGAGCGGCGCATCGATTACGTGGAGTTCGCCTCGATCGATCCGAACGCCAGCCGCGCCTTTTTCGAACACGTGTTCGGCTGGCAATTTCAGGCCGATGGCCCGGACTACCTGGCCTTCAACGACGGGCGCCTTGACGGTGGTTTCTACCGTGCAACTGTGCCGACACCGGCCGAAGGTGGCCCGCTGTTGGTGCTGTATGCCGACGATCTGGCGCCAGTGCTTGAAAGCGTCCGTGCCGCCGGTGGTGAGATCGTCAAGCCGGTGTTCGGTTTCCCTGGTGGCAGCCGGTTCCATTTCCGCGAGCCGGGTGGCACGACGCTGGCAGTGTGGTCCGAGCGCGCCGCCGCTCAGGGCGACTGACAGAACGGCTGCGCTCACCATCGGGCGCGCGCGGCCGGTGCTCGGTGCGGCAGCACCACTCGTGCACTGCGCTTCCTTCGCGCCATGTGCGCCTCCGTGACGACCGTTCGCCAAGTTTTTTCGGCCGCTCTTGGTCCGCACACTCAATCGATTCAACAATAGGCAGGTTCCAATGCGCTACGCGCTGGGCGTGGAGTACGACGGCAGCGAGTTTCAAGGCTGGCAGCAATTGGGCGAGCACGGCGGGCCAACGGTGCAGGCCAGGTTGCAGGCGGCCTTGTCGTCGGTCGCCGATGCCCCGGTGCAGGTGGTCTGCGCAGGCCGCACCGATGCCGGCGTCCACGGCGAGTGCCAGGTGGTGCACTTCGACAGCGATGCCCGCCGCGACCCGCGCAGCTGGATGTTGGGCACCACCGCGCGGCTGCCGCCATCGATCGCGGTGCGCTGGTGCGTGCCGGCGGCGGCCGACTTCCATGCGCGGTTTTCTGCACGTGCACGCCGTTATCGCTATCGCCTGCTCAATCGTCAGATACGCCCTGCGCTGTATCGGCAGATTTTGAGCTGGGAGCGTCGCCCGTTGGATGCAGGCGCCATGCACGCAGCCGCGCAGGCCTTGTTGGGCGAGAATGACTTCAACGCATTTCGCAGTGTGCAATGCCAGGCGCCGCATGCACGCCGCAGCTTGCAGGCCATCAGCGTGCAGCGGATTGGCGAGGTGGTGGAGGTGCAGGTCCAGGCCAATGCATTCCTTCATCACATGGTGCGGAATATTGTTGGTTCGCTGATCTTGGTCGGAACCGGTGAACAACCGGTCGATTGGATCGCGACGTTGCTTGCCGGACGCGACCGCACTATGGCCGGGCCGACAGCGCCGCCACAAGGCCTGGTGTTTATCGGGCCGTTGTATACCGCAGAGTGGCATCTGCCCGCCGAGGTCACCCAATGAATCGATCGCTGTATCGCACCCGCATCAAGTTCTGTGGCATGACCCGCGCCGGCGATATTCGACTGGCCGGCGAGCTGGGTGTGGACGCGGTAGGTTTCATTTTTGCGCACGGCAGCCCGCGCCGCGTGGCGCCGGCCGAGGCACGCGCGATGCGCCAGGCCACCGCGCCCATGGTCGATGTGGTGGCGTTGTTCCGCAACAATTCCAAGGAAGAAGTGCGCGAAGTGGTGCGCACCGTGCGTCCGACCTTGCTGCAGTTCCATGGTGAAGAAGACGACGCGTTCTGCCGCAGTTTCAATCTTGCCTATCTCAAGGCCGTGCCGATGGGCAGCACCCCCGTCAATGGCGAAGACGCCAACGCGCGCACCTTGCAGCTCGCCTATCCCAATACGGCCGGTTTCCTGTTCGACAGCCATGCGCCCGGCGCTGGTGGCGGCACCGGCAAGACATTCGACTGGTCGCGGTTGCCGACCGGCCTTCATCGCCCGTTCCTGCTGGCCGGCGGTATCAACGCCGACAACGTGTTCGATGCGATCGTGGCGACGCTGCCGTGGGGCGTAGATGTGTCCAGCGGCGTGGAACTGGCGCCCGGGATCAAGGACGGCCACATGATGCGCAAGTTCGTTGACGAAGTGCGCCGCGCTGACTGCCACGAAATGAGCTGATCCAGCCAACAGCCAACAGCCGATTGCCATGCACTTCGCGGCCTCGCCTGCGCGGCGATTTCATGTGCGTCAACGCCCAGTCCTGTTCGACACTAGGCCACGTTGCGTCCCACGCACAAGCGCCAAGGCTCCGTGCCCATGCCCGTGCGAAGCTGTAGCGGGACGCCATGCCGGTTTCGTTACGGGGCGCTGGAGAACGTGTATTGCAATGCATTCGTGCGCTAGTTCTCGCAGCGCAGCGATTCGCCCGCGCGTTCCCGTTGGCATCTGCCACAGGGTTTATCCGAGCGGGGGCTCAATTGACTCACTGATCGTCGTCAAGGAGCTGCCAATTTCCTGCATTCTGTCAGCAGGCGGTTGATCCGGTTGACTCCGCGTCCACTGCTCGCTGCTAGGCGCAACGGCTCCCGGCGTTTCGCTAATTGCCTCCAGAGCGACAACTTGCCGTTGCGCGGCCACCGCACTGCGCACCCTGGCGTGTGCCTGATAGGTCTGGTTCGTATTGCGATAAGACAGCCCGAACCCAGCGGCCGTGGATGTGGCGGACAGGAAAACTGAGGCTGAATCACTTCGCGCTGCCAAGTTGCTGGACTCGGCAACCTTAGACATCGCGAGATTGATCATACCGGCCAATTGATTCCACGAAAAACGTGCGATAGAGTTGTCCAGTAAGCGATCATGGTCGGTCATCGGCAGCTTGTCGCCGACGTTGAAGGTTTGTTCCCCGCCGACCTGACTGGTCTCGTAGTGCTTGGTCAATGCCGCGTCTACTACTTCCACGGCAGTATTGAACAGCGCCCGCACTGCGGCAATGGCGGCGGATTCTCCAAATCCACTCATGTCCATGTCCTCGGGCATCCGCGGTTCTCTATTCTGCTCGATGCTCTCAACCGCTATATTGGCGGCGGATGTGGACAGCAAGCTGGTGAGCGTGTAAGAAGTTGCCATTGCACTCATGTTGTTGTCATTGACCCCGCTGGTCGACGGTCCTCGGGTCGCTACCATTTTCATGCTGGCCTGTATGAGTTCACGCATTCCCGCATAGACGATATTGCGCAGTTGAGTCGCTAATACTTGCGAGGGGATCGTGCAATCGCCAGCTGCTGCAGCTAGCGAACTCATCGTCAGAAATCCGCTTTCGGCGATGACCTGATTGGCGGTCACGCGGCGCGAATCGGCGCGCTGAATCGCCATATTTTTGGTTTTTTCCGCTTCGGGCAGCGCGTCCCATTGCGCATCGCTCATGCCGAAATGGCCTTTAACCGCAGCGATCTGGTCGCGTCGCATGCGTGGTTGACGCACCTTGGCATGCGCCAGGATCGCCATCATCGACACCATGCTCTGCATCCCGACGATGGCGAACGGATTTTCCTTGGCGAATTTGGAGTTGGCCAGGAGTCTGTAGATGTTCAACATTGTCACTTCGCGCGCGAAGGTGGGAATGCCGCAGCTCGCCAGTTGCTGCAGGGAGTGGCCGGCGTAGGCTCCCAAGGCGGTACTGCTGGGTAGCCGGTCCAGCAGCAAATCCTGGGCGATGGCCCTTATCGCATCGCCCGCTATCATGAGAGCGGGCGAGGTTTGATTCATGCCTGTGAAGAGTTTGTCATGGGCGCTCTGCGCCGCGTTTCTGGATTGGCTGGCTATCTCTTCGCCGCAATTTTTAAGATCGTTATACCAACCGGTTCCCGTCATACGCGCCAAAGCTCCTGTGCGCGCTGCCAGTTCTCTACTTTGTTGCTGCGTGCTGCTGGTGCTGCCTTGCGCTTGTCTCGGCGAGGGCGGCGGCCACGAGTCTTGGCTGGTTTCTAGATCGATTGTCGGCAGCCTCTCCAGGGACGGCTGCGTGATGTGACCGGCAGAGCCGGACTCGCCGCCAGATGCTGGCCTGCGCGGAGGGCGGGTGCTCGGCAATCGGCTGGATCCCGCTGTTGTGGCCTGCAAGTGTTCTGTTGTGTTGTCCACGGTGTTGGTCTGGTCTGCCTCCTCATGTACATTTTCCGGCTGCGAGTTGCGAGCAGATCGCAACGTTGTTGAGGGTTGTGCTGCCTTCATCATTTCAGCTCCGGTCGATACGTCGGCCACGCCGACGATGGTGGCGCATGGTGCATATGATCGGCACCGGCACAATGCGATGTGAGTAATGAAGTCCGCTGCATCTCCCTGGTTGTGGATTTATCCTGCTGACGTGCCGGTGTAACGCTGCATCGGTTGAATGCTCCCCCGGTCGATCCGCCGATAGTCCCGTGCAGGGGGCGCAACAAAGCCAAGGAAGTCCATGCGTCATCGTCGCGCCAAGCCTGCTCTGTAGACGCTCTCTGCGTCGCGCAAATGCATCAAAGGACGGCCAGGAAATTGCGTTTCCTGCTTGCTGCATTCATAGAATCTATGCTGCTTATTGCGATTCGCAATTAACATCTGGCACTTGGAGTTTCGGAGATTTTTCGAGAAGCGTATGTGTTGCGACGAATTGATGCATTCAGAAGCGAAAAAACTTGAGAGTTAGGTCGGCTGAATTTGCTTAATATCAGGCATGACAGACGTAATCCGCCTTGGGCGCATTGCGTGCATCGTGCAGCACCTTGCGTTCAGGCTTGTAGGCGCCGTCGCTGCCGGCCCGTTGGCCTGTGCGAACGTGCTATCGGGCATGCGCAACGCGCACTCATCCTCCGTCGATGTCGGGTTGCGCAGGAGACTCCATAGCGTGTTGCAACCATTGCGCTAACCGATCTACGCGCGGGTCCTTGCCGCGGCGTGGGCTCGCCAGCAACCACTGGCCGCCAGTCGCGAAGAAGCCCCATGGGGCCAGCAGTCGGCCAGCTACGATGTCTTCCGAGACCAGTGGCTGCGGTGCGATCGCGATGCCCAGGCCGGCATTTGCCGCTTCGAGCAAGTAGTACAAATGCTCGAATTCTGCGGCGAATGCGCTGTCATGCAACTCTATACCTGCCTGCTTCGCCCATTGCGACCATGCCTGCGGCCGCGATCGCACTTGCAGCAAAGGCGCGTTGCGCAATGCCTGCGGCGATGCGTTGTGCAATGTCGCTGCCAGCGGATGGCGCGGGCTGAGGACCGGTCCAATGCGCTCATCGCCAAGCGTTTGCACCTGCCAATTGCCAGGCCAAGGCGGTGTCGCCAACAGCATTACTGCGTCCAAGCCCGAAAGCGCGTCATCTGGGTCTTCCTCCTGCGCGACCAGGTGCAAGCGAATGTCCGGCAGATCCATGTTTAGCCTTGCCAAGCGCGGGATGATCCAGCGCGCCAGCAGGCTGCCGGAGCAGCCCAGCACCAGCGGCGCATCGCCGCTGCGCTGGCGTAGCTCGGCCCAGGCGCTGCCAAGCAAGGAGAACGCTTCGCTGCTGGCCTCGCGCAGTCGGGTGCCTGCAGCGGTCAGCACCAGACCGCGACCCTGCTTGGCGAACAATGCCGCACCGACGGATTGCTCGAGCGTGCGGATATGTCTGCTGATTGCGCCATGTGTCACGTGCAGTTCCTGCGCGGCCCGGCTGACGCTCTGCAGGCGCGCGGCGGACTCGAAGGCGCGCAGCGCTGCCAGCGGCGGAAGCAATATGCTCATATGTGAGTCCAGGTCACAGGTTGCGGCAATCTTATCGATTTATTGCACTGGCTGGCTGCGCTAAAGTGCTTGCTTCTCGTATGACAGCATCGCTGCGGAGGATTCCCATGTCGGCCCAGCCTATCAGTGACTTTTACGCCTATCCGGACGCTGCCGGCCACTTCGGCAAATTCGGTGGTCGGTTCGTCGCCGAGACCTTGATCGGCCCATTGCAGGAACTGTCCGCCGCCTACGACCAGGCGCGCCAGGACCCGGCCTTCATGGGCGAATACGACAAGGATCTCAAGCATTACGTCGGCCGGCCCAGCCCGATCTACCACGCCGAGCGCCTGAGCCGGGAAGTAGGCGGGGCGCAGATCCTGCTCAAGCGCGAAGACCTCAACCACACCGGCGCGCACAAGATCAACAACACCATCGGCCAGGCCTTGCTGGCCAGCCGCATGGGCAAGACCCGCATCATTGCCGAAACCGGCGCCGGCCAGCACGGCGTGGCCAGTGCCACGGTCGCCGCGCGGCTGGGCCTGGAGTGCGTGGTCTACATGGGCGCCACCGATATCGAGCGGCAGAAGATCAACGTCTACCGCATGAAGCTGCTCGGCGCGACGGTGATACCGGTGACCTCCGGCTCGGCCACGCTCAAGGACGCGCTCAACGAAGCGATGCGCGACTGGGTCACCAACGTGCAGGACACCTTCTACATTATCGGTACCGTTGCCGGCCCGGATCCGTATCCGCGCATGGTGCGCGACTTCAACGCGATCGTCGGTCGTGAGGCGCGCGCGCAGATGCTGGAAGACTACGGTCGGCTGCCGGATGCGCTCAGCGCCTGCGTCGGCGGCGGCAGCAATGCGATCGGTTTGTTCCATGCATTCCTCAACGACCCGGGCGTCAAGATCTACGGCGCTGAAGCGGCGGGCGACGGCATCGCCACCGGCCGTCATGCCGCCTCCATCGCAGCCGGCCGCCCCGGTGTGCTGCATGGCAACCGCACCTATGTGATCTGCGACGGCGACGGCCAGATCACCGAAACCCATTCGATCTCCGCCGGCCTGGATTACCCGGGCGTCGGCCCGGAGCATTCGTTCCTGTCCGACAGCGGTCGTGCGGTGTACCAGGGCATCACCGATGACGAAGCGATGGCCGCGTTCCATCTGCTGGCGCATACCGAAGGCATTCTGGCCGCACTCGAATCAAGCCATGCGGTGGCACAGTCGATCAAGCTGGCGCGCGATTTGCCCAAGGACGCATTGATCCTGTGCAACCTGTCCGGCCGCGGCGACAAGGACATGCACACCATCGCCGCGCGCGAAGGCCTGCAGGTCTGATGTCGCTGCGGCACGGCACGGTAACCGCGCTGGCGGACCATCCCGGCGATAAGGACCTGCTGTTCGCTGGCTGGACCGCTGGGCGCCGCAGATTCGTACGTGCACGGAAAACAGCGGCTGCGGCTGTTGCCTGGACAGTTTCGACGTCGAGGTCCACGCACAGGCGTTGACCGAACTGCCCACGCCCATCTACCAGGGCATCCATTGATGCGGTCGCACCGCAGCTAACTTTTTCAAGGTCTTTCAATGCGTCGTATCGACGAAACGTTTCAACGTCTGCGTGCCGATGGCCGCAAGGGGCTCATTCCCTTCATCACCGCCGGCGACCCGTCGCTGGAAGCCACCGTGCCGGTGATGCACGCGCTGGTGCGTGCCGGTGCCGATGTCATCGAACTCGGCGTGCCGTTTTCAGACCCGATGGCGGACGGCCCCACCATCCAGCGCAGCTCTGAACGCGCGCTGGGCCGTGGCGCCGGCCTGGCCTATGTGCTGGAAGCGGTGCACGCATTCCGCCGCGAAGACGCCACCACGCCGGTGGTGCTGATGGGCTACCTCAACCCGATCGAGATACACGGCACAAGGCGTTTTGCCGAATCGGCCGTCGCCGCCGGTGTGGATGGCCTGCTATTGGTCGATCTGCCGCCCGAAGAAGCGGCCGAGACCCGCGGCATCTTCACCGAGGTCGGCCTGGCCCTGATCGCGCTGGCATCGCCTACCACCAGTGAAGAGCGCCTGGACATGCTGTGCAGCAGCGCCCAGGGCTATCTGTATTACGTCAGCTTCGCCGGCGTCACCGGCGCCTCGAATCTGCTCGACACCAACGCGGCAGGCGACCGCCTGCGCCAGCTGCGCCGGCGTGCCGGCGCCCCGGTGGTGGCCGGCTTCGGCATCAAGGACGCCGCCAGCGCCGCCGCAATGGCCGTAGATGCCGACGGCGTAGTAGTCGGCAGCGCCCTGGTCGCCGCCCTGGCCGAAGCTACCGACGTGCGCAGCGCCCGCGAACGCGCCGAAGTCTTCCTGACCCCGCTGCGCCAAGCGCTCGACCAAGCCTGAAACCAAAGCTCCTCTCCCGTCAGGGCGAGAAGGCACTGCTTGCGCGTCACTGGCGCGCGTGCCTTGGAGCGCCCTCGCCGCAAGCGCGGGCTGCGGCCATCCCGGCCCCACATTCATCCTCCGCGCTACCTCGGCTTTCCCGCAGCGCGTTAGACTGTCGCCCCTCTGCGGCTAACATGGCCGCCCTGCATGGATTGTCATACACGCATGAGTTGGCTCAGCAAATTGATGCCCTCCGGCATCCGCACCGAGAACACCCCGGCCAAGAAGCGCAGCGTCCCCGAGGGCCTGTGGGAAAAGTGCAGCAATTGCGGCAGCGCGCTGTATGGCCCCGAGCTCGAGGAAAACCTGGAGGTGTGTCCGAAATGCGACCACCATATGGCGATCCGCGCGCGCGCACGCCTGGCCGCACTGTTCGATGTGGATGCCCCGACCACCGAAATCGCCGCCCAGCTGAGCCCGGTCGACGTGCTCAAGTTCAAGGACCAGAAGCGCTACGGCGAGCGCATCAAGGCCAGCCAGAAGAGTAGCGGCGAGTACGACGCCTTGATTGCCATGCGCGGCACGCTCAAGGGCAATCCGTTGGTCGCCGCCGCATTCGATTTCGCCTTCATGGGCGGCTCGATGGGCTCGGTGGTCGGCGAGCGTTTTGCGCGTGCCGCCGAAGTGGCGCTGGAGGTCGGCTCCCCGTTCGTGTGTTTTTCCGCCAGTGGCGGCGCGCGCATGCAGGAAGGCCTGTTCTCGCTGATGCAGATGGCCAAGACCTCCGCCGCGCTGGGCCGCCTGCGCGAAGCTGGTCTGCCGTATATCTCGGTGCTGACCCATCCCACCACTGGTGGCGTGTCTGCCTCGTTCGCCATGCTGGGTGACATCAACATCGCCGAGCCGCATGCGCTGATCGGCTTCGCCGGCCCGCGCGTGATCGAACAGACCGTGCGCGAAACGCTGCCGGAAGGCTTCCAGCGCTCGGAATTCCTGCTCGATCATGGCGCCATCGATCAGATCTGCGATCGCCGCGACATGCGCGACCGCCTCGCCGATCTGACCGCGATGATGATGCGCCAGCCGCATCCGCAAGACGCCGCAGCATGACCCTGGTCGCTGCGACCGCCGCACGCGCGTTGATGCGTGCGTCCACACGTCGGCAGGAACACCGCACCGCATGAGCGCTCGCAAGTATTTTGGGACCGACGGCATCCGCGGTCGGGTCGGGCAGGGCGTGATCTCGGCCGATTTCGTGCTGCAGCTGGGCAATGCGCTCGGTCGCGTGCTCAGCCAGGGACGCAGCAAGCGCCCGCTGGTATTGATCGGCAAGGACACCCGCATTTCCGGTTACATGTTCGAAGCCGCATTGGAAGCCGGCTTGGTCGCTGCTGGCGCCGACGTGCAGCTGATCGGCCCGATGCCGACACCGGCGATCGCGTTCCTGACCAACACCCTGCGCGCCGACGCCGGTGTGGTGATCAGCGCTTCGCACAATCCGCATTACGACAACGGCATCAAGTTCTTTTCCGCCGAAGGCGAAAAGCTCGACGACGCGACCGAAGCGGCGATCGAAGCCGCGCTCGACGAGCCGTTCCACACCGTGGAATCGGAGCGTCTGGGCAAGGCGATCCGCACGCGCGATGCGATCGGCCGTTACATCGAATTCTGCAAGGCCAGCGTGGCGCGCGGATTCACCCTGCATGGCTTGCGCATGGTGCTGGACTGCGCGCACGGGGCGACGTATCACATCGCGCCGATGCTGTTCCGCGAGCTCGGTGCGGACGTGGTCGTCATCGGCGCCGCGCCCGACGGCCTCAATATCAATGCCGGCGTCGGCTCTACGCATATCGACAATCTCGCCGCCAAGGTGCGCGAGAGTGGCGCGCAACTCGGCATCGCCTTCGACGGCGATGGCGACCGCGTGCTGATGGCCGACGATCAGGGCAACCCGGTCGATGGCGACGATCTGCTCTACATGCTTGCCCGCTCCTGGCAGGCCAGCGGCCGGCTCACCGGCACGGTGGTCGGCACGCTGATGACCAACTACGGCCTGGAACAGGCGCTTGCTGCATTGGGCATCCCGTTCCAGCGCGCAAAAGTTGGTGACCGCTACGTGCATCAGGCGTTGGTGGAAGGTGGCGGCACGCTGGGTGGCGAAACCTCCGGCCATCTGCTGTGCCTAGACCGCGCCACCACTGGCGATGGCATCGTCAGCGCGCTGCAGGTGCTTGAGGCCCTGGGTCGCGATGGTGAGAATCTGCGCGAGGCCTTGAGCAGCCTGAGCAAGGTGCCGCAGCAGACCGTCAACGTGCGCCTGGACGGCGGCGCCGCCAAAGCAATTGTGGAAGCCGCTGGCGTGCAGCAGGCGCTGCAACAGGCGCAAGCCGCCGTGCAGGGCCGTGGTCGCGCCTTTCTGCGTCCCTCCGGCACCGAGCCGGTGGTGCGCGTGACGGTGGAAGCCGACGACGCAGGCCTGATGCAGGACACGCTGGACCGACTCTCTGGTGCCGTGCGTGACGCGGCGTGAGTCGCTAATCATTGGTGTATGCGTGGTCTTTGCGAAGGCCGTCACGTTCTATTTGTTGTATCGCTTGCTGTCCTGAGCAGCAGGCATTCCTCTCGAATCCTCGACTTCGACTGCAGATATCCATATGAGCGCCCGCATCCCGACCCTGGATATCACCCGTTTCGACAGCGACCGCGACGCCTTTGTCGCCGAACTCGGTGCGGTCTATCGGCAGTGGGGGTTTGCCGGCATCCGCAATCACGGCATTGCGCAAGCCGATATCGATGGCGCCTACGAGGTATTCAAGGCGTTCTTCGCGCTGCCTGATGAGGTCAAGCGCCGCTATCATGTGGAAGGCAGCGGTGGTGCGCGCGGGTACACCGCGTTCGGGGTGGAAACCGCCAAGGATTCCAAGCATTTCGATCTGAAGGAGTTCTGGCACATCGGCCGCGAGATTCCAGACGATTCGCCATATCGCGAGGTGATGACGCCGAACCTGTGGCCCGAAGAAGTGGATGGTTTCAGCGAGCGCGGTTATCGTCTGTACCAGCAGCTCGATCAGCTGGGCTCACGCGTGCTGTCAGCGCTGGCATTGCATATCGGCCTGCCGCAGGACTATTTCGTCGACAAGACCAATAACGGCAACTCTATCCTGCGGCCGATCCACTACCCGCCGATCACCAGCGACGAAATTCCCAATGTGCGTGCCGGCGCGCATGGCGACATCAACTTCATCACCTTGCTGGTCGGTGCCAGTGCGGCCGGGCTGGAAGTGCGTTCCAACGAGGGCGAGTGGGTGCCGTTCACCGCCAATGCCGACACTATCGTGGTCAATATCGGCGACATGCTGCAACGCCTGACCAACCATGTGTACCCGTCCACCATCCATCGTGTGGTCAATCCACCGGGCGAGCAGGCGCGCAAGCCGCGTTATTCAGTGCCGTTCTTCCTGCACCCCAATCCGGACTTTCTGATCGATGTGCTGCCTTCGTGCATTACTGCCGATAACTCCAGCCGCTCTCCCGAGCCGATCACGGCGCACGGCTTCCTGGAAGAGCGTCTGCGCGAGATCAAGCTGAAGTAATCCAGTGCGCGGTATCTATCAGCGCGCGCAGCCAATAGCCGCGCTCGCAACATGGGGAATGACGAACGCCACAGTTTTGTTGAGAAAATTACGCTCCTGGCATGTTAAAGCTTGCGCTCACCTCAGCCGATAATTCAATCTGATGCTCAGCGCAACGTCGGACTCGCCTGGCGCCCGCTGCAGATTGCAATGAGGTGCGGGCGCATGCGGATGCCATTGTTCAGCCAGCTCAGTGCGGTTTCGGTAGTGCTTGCTTACTGCGCGGCAAGCGCTGCGGTGGCAACGCCGGTCAGTGTGACGGTGGTCGATGCCAGCGGCGTGTTGATCGATGCGGTGGTCAGTCTGGAGCCGGCGCGTCCCGCTGCAGCCAGTGCGTCCAAGACCGCCGAGATGGATCAGGTCAATTCGCAGTTCGTGCCCGCCGTCCTGGCGGTGCGGACTGGCACCTTGGTGCGCTTTCCGAACAACGACCAAATCCGCCACCAGGTCTATTCGTTTTCGCCTGCCAAACGTTTCGAATTGCCGCTGTTCCAGGGCACCAAGGCCACGCCGATCCGTTTCGATCAGGCGGGCCTGGTGACGATTGGCTGCAATATTCACGACTGGATGCTTGGCTATATCGTCGTGCTTGAGACGCCATATTTCGGCAAGACCGGTGGCGACGGCCGCGTGCAACTGGATGCGCCCGTGGGCAAGTACACGCTGCGGGTCTGGCATCCGCGTATCAAGGGGGCTGCGGTCACCGAGCCGTTGGTGCTTGCGCGCGATGCAGTGCAGCGCCGCATAACTCTCCCTACCACCGGAGGCGCACCGATCGTGGCACCACCCGATGAGCGCGCTCGCTTGCTGCAGGACAAATTCCGTCATGCCGACCCGAAGAAGCCGCATCCATGAAGGCGATGCGCCTGCATACCCGCATTGCGGCGTTGGTGGTCCTGGTGGTGCTCGCCACGCAAGTGCTGACCTTCATGGCAGTGCAGGTCGCCACCGAGCGCAGCGTCAAGGCGCAGCTCGGCGAAGAATTGCAGATCGGCGAACGCGTCTGGGAACGCATCAATGTGCGCCGCGACGAGCAGCTGATGCAGTCGGCCTCGGTACTGGCCGACGATTTCGGTTTTCGTGCGGCGGTTGCCAGTGGCGACGTGCCGACCATGCAGTCGGCATTGCGTAATCATGCCGCGCGCATGTCGGCGCAGACCGCACTGCTGTTGTCGCCGGATGGCGAATTCCTGATCGGGGTGGCGGATCTGCCGCAAGCCGAGCAAGTGCGTGCCGTGCAGGCCTTGCTGCAGCAGGCGCAGCGCAACGGACGCGCGGTCGGGGTGGTGGCATTGGATACACGCATCGTGCGGCTGGCAGTGGTGCAAGTGCTGGCGCCGAATCGGGTTGGCTGGATCGCGATCGGCAACGAATCCGGCGATGGGCTTGCGCAGGATTTCCGCAGCACGACCGGGCTGGATGCGACTTTCTTCACCGATGGCCCGCCGGTGCGCGTACTGGCCTCCACGTTGGAGCCGGCCGCACGTGCCGAGTTCGCCAAGCAGCTTCCTGCTGCCGAAGGTTTGCAGGGCGCAGCGATCCCGCTGACGCTGGCCAACGCGCGCTATCTGGTCAAGCTGCAATCGATCCAGGGTGACAGCAACGTGCGGGTCGCCTTGCAGGCCTCATTGGATCGTGCGGTCGCACCGTATCGCATCCTCAAATTACGCATTCTCTTATTGGCGGGTCTGGCCACGGCCGCCGCACTTGGCGTGGCGATTTTTCTCGCCCGCAGCGTCAGCAAGCCGGTTGCGCAATTGGTGCAGGCAGCAAGACGCATCCAGCGCGGCGATTACCACACCGCCGTGCAGGTGCCGCCCGGACGCGAACTCGCCGAGCTGGCCGACAGCTTCGGACGCATGCAGCAGCAGATCGCCAGCCGCGAGCAGCACATCCTGCATCAGGCGCGGCACGATGCCTTGACCGGCCTGCCCAATCGGATCTGGTTGCTGGAGCGGCTGCAACAGGTGGTCGACCAGACCGTGGCCTCGGGCGGTACCGCCGCCGTGCTGATCCTGGATCTTGAGCGCTTCAAGGAACTCAACGACAGCCTGGGGCACGACTTCGCCGATCAGGTGCTGGTCGAAGCAGGGCGCCGCCTTGCCGAGGTCGTGCAGGAGCCGAATGTGGTCGGGCGGCTGGGCAGCGATGAATTCATGGTGGTGGTGGCGCAGGCCAATATGACCACCGTGCAGCAGGATGCGCAGCGATTGTTGCTGCAGCTGCGTCGTCCACTGGCGTTGCCGCAGGCGCGCATACAGCTGGAAGTCAGCATTGGCATCGCCTTGATCCCCGAACATGGCGCCGACCCGGACACCTTGCTGCGTCGCGCCGACATTGCACGTCGCCAGGGCGGAAATGTCACTACCATCGGCGCCAGCAGCGTGTATCGCCTGGGCCAGGACGAGCAGCATCTGCGTCGTCTACGGCTTACCGGCGATCTGCGCCAGGCCATCGCCAGCAACGAGTTGACCTTGCGCTTCCAGCCCAAGATCTGCCTGCGCAGCGATCGTGTCGAGCAGGTCGAGGTGCTGGTGCGCTGGCATCACCCGGTGCTCGGTCCGATCGGCCCGGACGAATTTATTCCGCTCGCCGAGCACTCCGGGGTGATCCACCCGCTGACCCGCTATGTGCTGGACGAAGCGCTGCGGTGCCAGGCGCAATGGTGCAGCCAAGGCTTGGAGCTGGGCATGGCGATCAATCTTTCCGCGCTGGATCTGTCTGATCCCGGCTTGCCCGATTACGTGCGCGGTCTTCTGGAGCATCACGCGGTGGCGGCCGAGCTTGTCACGTTGGAATTAACCGAAAGCGCCTTGATGCGCGATGTCGAATTCGCCCTGCACATGCTGCATCAGTTGCGCAGCGTCGGCGTGCGCCTGTCTATCGACGACTTCGGCACCGGTTATTCCTCGCTGGCGCAACTCAAGCGCATGCCGGTGAACGAATTGAAGATCGACAAGAGTTTCGTCATGCAATTGGCCGAAGGCACCGACGATGCGTTCATCGTGCGCAGTACGATTGATCTGGGGCATAACCTCGGGTTGAGCGTAATCGCCGAAGGCGTGGAAAATGCCACGGCGCTTGGGCTGCTGCGTGGATACGGCTGCGACATGGTGCAGGGCTATCTGTACGCGCCGCCGCTGGAAGAAGCGCCGCTGGTTGCCTGGTGCATCCGTCAACTCGATCTGGCACCCGCCGCGCAGGCAGGAGCACAACGATGAGCAAGCGGGTGCGTGCCACGCTGTCTGCGGCGGTGTTGGGTTTTTCGATTGTGCCGGTGCTGGCGATCGCTGGACAAGGACGTCTGCTTGCCACCGGTGGGGTATCGATGATCGAAGGCAGCAGCGGCGGCGGCATCGTGCCGTGGGCCACGTTGTCGGGCTACGGCACGCGCGATGAACTCGCCACCGTCGTGTTCGCCACCCACGTGGACAGCGGCGATTACCGGCTCGACGTGCAGGGTGCTGCACTCACGGTCGGCAACCGGTTGGAACTCTCGCTCGCGCGGCAACGCCTGGATCTTGGCACGTTGCAGGATCGATTGGGTCTTCCGTGGAATGCGCTGGGCCAGGACGTATTCGGCGCAAAGCTGCGCTTGGATGGCGACCTTGTGTACGGGCGCGCGCCGCAAATCAGCCTGGGTGTGCAATACAAGCGTCTGCGCAACGGCACGCTGCCGTTGGCGCTCGGTGCGCGCGACGATCACGGCACCGATGTGTACTTCAGCGCCAGCCGGTTATTTCTGCAAGGCGTTGGCGGTTATCAGCTGTTGTTAAACGGCACACTGCGCGCCACCCGCGCCAATCAGACCGGCTTGCTCGGCTTTGGCGGAGATCGCCGCAACAGCTACCGGCTGGTGGGCGAGGCCAGCGCTGCCGTGATGTTGTCGCCCTCCCTGGCAGTGGGCGTGGAATATCGCGATAAACCAGATAACCTGAGTTTCGCGCGCGAACAGTCCTGGGCAGACGCCTTCGTCGCCTGGTTTCCCAGCAAGCATGTGTCGTTCACTGCGGCTTGGGCGGATCTTGGCGATGTCGCCACGCTCACCGATCAGCGCGGTCCCTATCTTTCCTTGCAGGTGGCGTTCTGATGAACCGATGGCTGCGCTGCTGCCTGCTGTGCGCGCTTGGCCTGATGAGCGCCTGCGCCACCACGCAACCGCGCCAGACGCTCTACGACGAACTCGGCGGGCAAGCCGGGATCGAAGCGCTGGTGGAAACCATGCTCTCGCGCATTGCCGACGATCAACGCATCGTCGATCAGTTCGCGCGCGTCAACATCGTCATGCTCAACGCGCGTCTGGTGCAGAAGTTCTGCCACGTCAGCGATGGGCCGTGCCCGGATACTGCCAAGTCGATGAAACAGGCGCATGCGCATCTGGCAATTCGCGAAGGCGACTTCAACGCATTGGTGGAAGATTTGAAATGGGCAATGGATCAGCGCCGCATCCCGCGCCGCATGCAGAATCGCCTGCTCGCAAGACTGGCGGCCATGCATGGCGAGATCGTCAATCACTGACGCTCGCGTGTGCACTGTCATGCAGTTGCGCACCCGCACCGATCAACTGCACAACCTCCTCAATCCAGCGGACGCACACGATGCGATCCGCGCGCCATCAGGCGCAACGCAAGTGCATGCGGCAACATGCGCAACGCGGCATTGGCCAGTCGATAGCGCCAGCCCGGCACCGCCAGCACCTGGCAGCGTTCCAACGCTTCGATGCCGTACTCGGCCACAGCATCGGCTTGCAACCACGCCCAGTGGGGCAGGGTGGACATCGCTTCGCGCGTGCGGGTGACATCGTGAAATTCCGACCATGCAAAGCCTGGGCACAGCGCGCAGACTTTCACTGCGCAATCTGCGTTTTCCAGCGCCAGCGATTCGCTGAAGCGCAGCAGAAAGCTCTTGCTCGCCGCATACAGCGTTTGCCCATCGGCACTCGGCGTCAGTGCGGCAAACGAGGCCACATTGAGAATGCGGCCCTGGCCACTGGCGCGGATCATCGGCAACAGCCGCCAGGTCAACTCGCATACCGCGCTCACCATCACCTGCAGAAAACGCGCATGCGTGGCCCAGGCGTTGTGCAGGTAGCGGCCCGGTATGCCGTAGCCGGCGTTGTTGACCAGGGTGCCGACGGTCCAGTCATTGCGCTGAATCTGCGCGACCAGCGCTTCTATCGCCGTGGGGTCGGCAAGATCGGCCTGCAACACTTCGACCCGCACCAACGCGCTCAACTCCTCGGCCAGCGCTTCCAGTCTGTCCAGCCGGCGCGCGGTCAGGATCAACGGCACGCCGCGCCTGGCGTAAGCACGCGCGATCTCGCGGCCGATGCCGCTGGAGGCGCCGGTGGCCAATGCGAAGACAGGCGAAACGGACATGGCAGGCTCCTGTAGGGGAGGAATGGGACAGGCAATGGACACAAGTGTGCCGGCTGCCGACAAGGCATGGGCTATTCTATCGCCTGTCTTACACTCAGGAACCTGCGCCTGATGCGTAGAAAACTCGTTGCCGGAAATTGGAAACTGCATGGCAGCCGCGCCTTCGCCACCGAACTGGTGGCCCAGATCGCCGCGCACATGCCCCAGGAGAATGTCGATGTCGTCATCCTACCGCCACTGCCTTATCTCGGCGATCTGATCGAGGATTTCGAGGAGTATCACCTGTGTTTCGGTGCGCAGGACGTCAGTAGTAACGAGAAGGGCGCCTACACCGGTGAGGTCTCGGCCACGATGCTGGTCGATGTCGGCGCCGAGTACGGGCTGGTCGGCCACTCCGAACGTCGTCAGTACCATCAAGAGAGCAGTGAGCTGGTAGCGCGTAAATTTGCCGCCGCCATGCACGCCGGGTTGATCCCTGTGCTGTGCGTTGGCGAATCGCTGGAGCAACGCGAAGCGGGCCAGACCGAGGCGGTGCTGCGCGCTCAGCTTGAGCCGGTGCTGGCCTTGGTCGGGAGTGAAGGCTTCGCCAGCGCCGTGCTCGCTTACGAGCCGATCTGGGCCATTGGCACCGGCCGCACCGCCAGCCCTGAGCAGGCCCAGGCCGTCCACGCCTTCCTGCGTGGCGAAGTCGCCAAGGCGAATGCTAGAATTGCCGATTCGCTGACCATTGTGTACGGGGGCAGTGTCAAGCCCGACAACGCCAACGAGCTGTTCGCTCAGCCCGATGTCGATGGCGGGCTGGTCGGAGGCGCGTCACTGGTCGCCGAAGATTTTCTGGCCATCGCACGTGCGATGGCCGTTTGTTAAACCTTTAAGTTTTGTCCGGGGACAGATTTCCAAATGCTGATGTTGATCCTCAATGTGATCTACGTGTTGGTTGCGCTGGCGATGATTGCGCTGATCCTGATGCAGCGTGGTGCGGGTGCGGCAGCCGGGTCCGGTTTCGGTGCTGGTGCGTCGGGCACCGTGTTCGGCTCGCAGGGAGCGTCGAACTTCCTGTCCAAGTCAACCAAATGGCTGGCGGTGGTGTTTTTCAGCATCAGTCTGTTCATGGCGTGGTACGCCACCCATGGCGCGCGTCCTACCGATCAGAATCTGGGCGTGATGTCGCAGTCGGCCACCCCGGCGCCTGCTGCCGCTGGCGAGCTGACTCAGCCGTTGTCGCAGGCACCAGCCGCCGGCGCGGTGCCTAGCGCCCCATCTCAGCCGTTGCCTGCTGCTGCGCCTGCGCAGTCCGCTCCTGAGGCACGCGAAGAAAACGCTTCAGAACCAGCACAAAAACGCTGAGGCCGGTTACAATACGCTGCGCACTGGGATGCCCAGCGGCGCAACGTATGCCCAGGTGGCGGAATTGGTAGACGCACTACCTTGAGGTGGTAGCGATTTAGGTCGTAGGGGTTCGAGTCCCCTCTTGGGCACCATATGTTTGGCTGCAGTTCCTGCGCATCGTGGCGATGCCGCGCGCGGGTTCTGCTCATACCCCATGCCGGCACGCGGCGCGTGCGGGCAAAGGCAAGAGAGAATCGCTGTGCTGGCCGAATATTTGCCGAGTCTGCTGTTTCTGATCGTCGCCACCGGTATCGGCATCACATTGATGTTGATCGGCCGGTTCCTCGGTCCGCGTAGCCCCGATGCACGCAAGCTCTCGCCGTACGAGTGTGGCTTCGAGGCGTTCGAAGACGCGCGCATGAAGTTCGACGTGCGCTACTACCTGATCGCGATCCAGTTCATCGTGTTCGATCTGGAAATCATCTTCATCGTGCCGTGGACGCAGGTGTTCATGGAGATCGGCGCACGTTCGCTGGTCACCATGGGGCTGTTCGTCGGTATGTTGTTTATCGGTTTTATCTACGTCTGGAAGAAGGGAGCGTTGGAATGGGAGTGATTCAGACCCTTGATAGTCTGATGACCAATCCGATGCCGGAAGGTCGGTTGGACGACATCCTGCGCCCGGAAGGCGAGAACCCGCTGCTCGATAAGGGCTACGTGACCACCAGCGTGGATGCGCTGTTGAATTGGGCGCGTACCGGTTCGATGTGGCCGATGACCTTTGGTCTGGCCTGCTGCGCGGTCGAGATGATGCATGCCGGTGCGGCGCGCCTGGATCTGGACCGTTACGGCGTGGTGTTCCGCCCATCGCCGCGCCAGTCCGACGTGATGATCGTGGCCGGCACGCTGGTCAACAAGATGGCGCCGGCGCTGCGCAAGGTCTACGACCAGATGCCGGATCCGAAGTGGGTCATCTCGATGGGTAGCTGCGCCAACGGCGGCGGCTATTACCATTATTCGTATTCGGTGGTGCGCGGTTGCGACCGCATCGTGCCGGTGGACATTTATGTCCCGGGCTGCCCGCCGACCGCCGAGGCGCTGGTCTACGGCATCTTGCAGCTGCAGAAGAAGATCTGGCGTACCCAGACCATCGCGCGCTGATACCCGTCTTCTTCTACCGAGAGCAGCCAAGCCACCATGGCAGAGCAAGCATCCTCCTTCACTGACCGACTTGCGGCATGTTTTGCGGGTGCGCAGATTGCCGTGGCATTGCCGCGCGGCGAAGTGACGCTGGAAGTCGCTGCGGCGCAGTGGCACGCCACCTGTCTGGCCTTGCGCGACGAGTTCGGTTTCGAGCAGTTGAGCGACCTGTGCGGCGTCGATTACCTGGGCTATGGCAGCGACGAGTGGGATACCGCCGACGTGTCGTCGCAGGGCTTCAGCCGCGGCGTCGAAGGCAAGGCCGTCGGCCGTTTCGCCTGGGGGGAATTTCCCAGCCAGGAAAGCTCCGATGGCGCGCATCCGCAGCACATGCCCAAGCAGCGTTTTGCGGTGGTCGCCCAACTGATTTCCTACCAGCACAACCAGCGTCTGCGCGTGCGTTGCTACGCGCCGAACGAGGAGGTTCCGGTGGTGGCCTCGTTGACCGATATCTGGCCAGGCGTTAACTGGTTCGAGCGCGAAGCGTTCGATCTGTTCGGCATCGTGTTCGACGGTCACCCTGATCTGCGCCGCATCCTGACCGACTACGGATTCGTCGGTCATCCGTTCCGCAAGGATTTCCCGCTGATCGGCAACGTCGAAGTGCGTTATGACGAAGAGAAAAAGCGCGTGGTGTACGAGCCGGTCAGCTCGGTGGAGCCACGCGTCGGTGTGCCGCGCGTGATTCGCGACGATGCCCGTTATGAGACTGCCGCTGGTGAAGTGGGCAAGTCGGAGACTGCCAAGTGAGTGAGTTCCACCAGGCGACTGCCGCCTTCGCTAGCAATCCTGTCGAAAGCAAGCAGGAAATCCGCAATTACACGATGAACTTCGGCCCGCAGCATCCTGCGGCGCACGGCGTGTTGCGTCTTATCCTGGAAATGGATGGCGAAACCGTGGTGCGTGCCGATCCGCATATCGGCCTGCTGCATCGTGGCACCGAGAAGCTGGCCGAGTCCAAGCCGTTCAACCAGTCGGTTCCTTACATGGATCGTCTGGATTACGTGTCGATGATGTGCAACGAGCACGCTTATGTGCGCGCGATCGAGTCCCTGATGGGAATCGAAGCGCCCGAGCGTGCGCAGTACATCCGCACGATGTTCGATGAAATCACCCGTATCAAGAACCACCTGATGTGGCTCGGCTCCAACGCGCTCGATCTGGGCGCGATGGCGGTGATGCTGTATGCGTTCCGCGAGCGCGAAGAACTGATGGACGTCTACGAGGCGGTCAGTGGCGCGCGCATGCACGCTGCCTACTACCGTCCCGGAGGCGTGTATCGCGATCTACCCGATTGCATGCCCAAGTACAAGGAATCGCGTTGGCACAAGGGCGGGGCGCTGAAGAAGCTCAACGCCGCGCGCGAAGGCTCGATGCTGGATTTCCTCGAGGACTTCACCACTACGTTCCCGTCGCGCGTAGACGAGTACGAGACGCTGCTGACCGGCAACCGTATCTGGAAGCAGCGCACCGTCGATGTCGGCATCATCAGCCCTGGTCTGGCACGTGCCTGGGGCATGACCGGCCCGATGCTGCGTGGCTCCGGTATCGAATGGGATCTGCGCAAGAAGCAGCCGTATGCCAAGTACGACGCAGTGGATTTCGATATCCCGGTCGGCACCAACGGCGATTGCTACGACCGTTATCTGGTGCGCGTGGCCGAGATGCGTGAATCCAATCGCATCATCAAGCAATGCGTGACGTGGTTGAAGGCCAACCCCGGACCGGTCATGGTTACTAATTTCAAGGTCGCTCCGCCAAGCCGCGAAGGCATGAAGGACGACATGGAAGCACTGATCCATCACTTCAAGCTGTTCAGTGAAGGCTATTGCGTGCCGGCCGGCGAGACCTATTGCGCGGTCGAAGCACCCAAGGGAGAGTTCGGCTGCTATCTGATGTCCGATGGCGCCAACAAGCCGTTCCGCCTGCATCTGCGCGCGCCGGGCTTTGCGCATCTGTCCTCGATGGACGCAGTGGTGCGTGGCTATTTGCTGGCCGACGTCGTGGCGATGATCGGTACTTACGATTTGGTTTTCGGTGAGGTTGACCGATGAAGGCGACGGGTAATTTCGAAGCGGCGCGCGACGTCGATCCGCAGGTAGTGCTGAGCGACAAGACGCGCGCGCACATTGATTATTGGCTCGCTAGGTTTCCGCCCGACCGCAAGCGTTCGGCGGTGCTGCAGGGCTTGCATGCCGCGCAGGAACAGAACCAGGGCTGGTTGACTGACGAGTTGATCGTTGGTGTGGCCAAGTATCTTGAACTTCCGCCGGTGTGGGCTTACGAGGTCGCCAGCTTCTACTCGATGTTCGAGACCGAAAAAGTCGGACGCCACAACGTGGCGTTCTGCACCAACATCAGCTGCTGGCTCAACGGCGCTGAAGATCTGCTGGCGCACGCGGAAAAGAAACTGGGTTGCAAGCTGGGGCAGTCGACGGCCGATGGCCGCGTCTACCTCAAGCGCGAAGAAGAGTGCCTGGCGGCCTGCTCTGCAGCGCCGATGATGGTCATCAACGGCCACTACCACGAGAACCTGACGAAAGAGAAGGTCGACGCGCTGCTGGACGGGCTGGAGTAAGGCATGGCACATCATCACGCACCCTCAGGCCCGGTCGGTCCAGCGCCGTTGCCGCATCAGGTCGTCTATACGACGCTGCACTACGACACCCCGTGGTCGTACGAGAGCTATCTCAAATCCGGTGGCTACGCCGCGCTGCGCAAGATTCTGGAAGAGAAGATCGCGCCGGCCGACGTCATCGAGATGGTCAAGGCCTCCAATCTGCGTGGCCGTGGTGGCGCGGGCTTTCCGACCGGTTTGAAGTGGTCGTTCATGCCCAAGGGCACGATGCAGAAGTACATCCTGTGCAACTCGGACGAGTCCGAGCCGGGAACCTGCAAGGATCGCGACATCCTGCGTTACAACCCGCATTCGGTAGTGGAAGGCATGGCGATCGCCTGCTACGCCACTGGTTCGACCGTGGGCTACAACTACCTGCGTGGCGAGTTCCACCACGAGCCGTTCGAAAAATTCGAACTGGCGCTGGCCGATGCGTATGCCAACGGCTGGCTTGGCAAGAACATTCTCGGCAGCGGCGTGGATATCGACATCTACGGTGCGCTGGGTGCTGGCGCCTACATCTGCGGCGAAGAAACCGCGTTGATGGAATCGCTGGAAGGCAAGAAAGGCCAGCCGCGTTACAAGCCGCCGTTCCCGGCGAACTTCGGCCTGTACGGCAAGCCGACAACCATCAACAACACCGAGACCTATGCGTCGGTGCCGGCGATCATTCGCAACGGCCCGGAGTGGTTCCTGGGGTTGAGCAAAACCAAGAACGGCGGCCCGAAGATCTTCTCGGTGTCCGGTTGCGTGCAGAAGGGCGGCAATTTTGAAGTGCCGCTCGGCACCACCTTCGACGAACTGCTGGAAATGGCGGGTGGTCTGCGTCCGGGCCGCACCCTCAAGGGCGTGGTGCCTGGTGGCGTGTCGATGCCGGTGTTGAAGGCCGATCAGGTCGCCGGTCTACAGATGGATTACGACACCTTGCGTGCGCTTGGTACCGGTCTGGGTTCGGGCGCGATTGTCGTCCTGGACGACAGCGTCTGTTGCGTGCGTTTCGCTTGCCGCATCTCGCAGTTCTTCCATAAGGAATCCTGCGGTCAGTGCACCCCATGCCGCGAAGGAACCGGATGGATGCACCGCGTGCTGGAGCGCATCGTCGCCGGCAAGGCCACGATGGAAGACCTGCATCAGTTGCGCACCGTGGCCGGCCAGATCGAAGGACACACCATCTGCGCCTTCGGCGAAGCGGCGGCGTGGCCGATTCAGGGCTTCCTGCGTCAGTTCTGGGACGAGTTTGAGTACTACATCGTCAACGGTCGTTCGATCGTCGACACGCACGTCGGAGTGGCCGCATGAGCGCCCAACCAGTGAACCCGAACGTGCCACCGGATCATGTCACCGTCGAAATCGACGGCCAGAGTTTAGTGGTGCCGAAGGGTTCGATGATCATCCAGGCGGCAGACAAGGCCGGCATCCCGATTCCGCGCTTCTGCTATCACGAGAAGCTGCCGATCGCGGCCAACTGCCGCATGTGCCTGGTGGACGTCGAGAAGTCGCCCAAGCCGTCGCCTGCTTGCGCGACGCCGGTGATGGACGGCATGAAAGTCACCACGCGTAGCGAAAAAGCGCTGAAGTACCAGCGCAGCGTGATGGAATTTCTGCTGATCAATCACCCGCTGGACTGCCCGATCTGCGATCAGGGCGGCGAGTGCGAATTGCAGGACGTCTCGCTCGGTTACGGCCGGTCGGTCAGCCGCTTCAACGAGCGTAAGCGCGTGGTGCCCGACGAAGACATCGGTCCGTTGGTCGCCACCGAAATGACTCGCTGCATCCAGTGCACACGCTGTGTGCGCTTCACCGCAGATATTGCCGGCACCTACGAGCTGGGCGGCATGTATCGCGGTGAAAACCTGCAGATCGGCACCTACGACGGCAAGCCGCTGACCACCGAAATTTCCGGCAACGTCATCGACGTGTGCCCGGTCGGCGCGCTGACCAACAAGGTGTTCCAGTTCCGTGCCCGCCCGTGGGAGCTGATGGCGCGCGAATCGCTTGGCTATCACGACGCGATGGGCTCGAACCTGTTCCTGCACGTGCGTCGTGGCGAAGTGCTGCGCACCGTGCCGCGCGAGAACGAGGCGGTCAACGAGTGCTGGCTGTCCGATCGCGATCGTTACTCGCATCAGGGCCTGTACTCCGACGACCGTGCGGTCAAGCCGCTGAAGAAGATCAACGGCGAATGGACCGAGGTGAGCTGGACCGAAGGTCTGGCAGCAGCGACGCAGATTTTGCGCGACAACGCTGGCGATGCGCTCGGCGTGTTGGTGCATCCGTCCACCTCCAACGAGGAAGGCGCGCTACTCGCGCGTCTGGCCGAAGGCCTGGGCAGCGGCAATCTGGATCACCGTCTGCTCAACCGCGATTTTTCCGATGCCGCAGTGGCGCAAGCCTTCGCCACGCCGCTGGCCGAGATCGAGCAAGCCTATGTGGTGGTGCTGTTCGGCACCAATGTGCGTCACGAACTGCCGTTGCTCCATGCGCGTCTGCGCAAGGCCAGTATCCAGAACGGGACGCAGATCCATTCGGTCAATCCGGTCGACTTCGATTTCGCCTTTACCCAGACAAGCCGCACGGTCGTTGCGCCGTCGCAGCTGGCTGGCGTATTGGACGATGCGGCATTGCGTGATGCGGTGAAGGGCGCCACGCGTGCCGTGATCGTGGTTGGCGCACTGGCTGAAAATCATCCGCAGGCTGCTGCACTACGTGCTGCTGCACGTGATTTTGCCGCCGCAACCGGCGCATCGCTGTGCCGCATCCCGCAGGGTGCCAATGCGGTGGGTCTGGTGTCGCAAGGTGTGCTGCCGACTGCACGCGATGTCGCCGGCATGCTCGCGCAGCCGCGTCAGGCGTATGTGTTGTATGGCATCGAGCCGGGTCTGGATTTCGCCGATGCCGCCGCTGCGCGCGGTGCGCTGGCGGGTGCGAAAGTGGTTGCCTTCAGTCAGTTCGCCTGCGCATCCACACGCGATGTGGCCGATGTGATCCTGCCGATCGGCGCATTGCCGGAAATCGACGCATCGCTGACCAATCTCGACGGTTGCGTGCAGACCGCACGTGCCGCCGGCCGCTTGCCGGTGGAAGCGCGCGAAGGTTGGCGCGTGTTGCGTGCGCTCGGTGGTGAGCTGGGTCTGGCCGGTTTTGAATTCATCGATCTGGTCGGCCTGCGTGCCGGCATGCAGAATCGCAGCGTGACGCCTGCAAACTCCACACAGCCTTCGGCTGCGAGCGATGGGTTGGAAGTGGCTGCGACCGCTGCGATCTATCGCACCGACGCAGTGGTACGTCGCGCCGCTGCATTGCAGTCGCATCCGCTCAATGTCGCGCCGTGTGTGGCGATGCATCCGGAGCAGGCAGTGCAGTTGCAGCTTGGCGCAGGTCAGATGGTCAAGGTTGGTACCGATGCCGGTAAGGCAACGCTGCCGGTGGTGCTGGACAAGCGCGTCGCACCGGGCACGGTGTGGATCGAATCCGGCCATGGCGCAACCGCGCCGCTTGGTGCCGGTCGGGTAACGGTGGTGGCTGCATGAACGAATTGCTGTTGAATCTGGTCAATCCCCTGCACCAGTGGTTCGTCGGGCTGGGCGATGGTGGCGTGGTGTTGTGGACCGTGCTGAAGATCCTGCTGATCGCGGTGCCGGTGATTGTGGCGGTGGCTTTCTTTGTGGTCTGGGAGCGCAAGCTGATCGGTTGGATGCACATACGCCACGGGCCGATGTACGTGGGTATGGGCATTTTTCAGGCCTTCGCCGACGTGTTCAAACTCCTGTTCAAGGAGATCGTGCAGCCGAGCAGCGCGCACAAGGTGATGTTCATCATCGCGCCGTTGCTGACGCTGGCACCTGCCTTCGCGGCCTGGTCGGTGGTGCCGTTCGATGCGCAACTGGTGCTGTCCAACGCCAACGTGGGCTTGTTGTATCTGCTGGCGATGACCTCGCTGGGCGTGTACGGGATCATCCTGGCCGGCTGGGCGTCCAACTCCAAGTACGCGTTCCTGGGTGCGATGCGCTCGGCGGCGCAGGTAGTCAGCTACGAAATCGCGATGGGCTTTGCGCTGGTCGGCGTTATGATCGCGTCGGGCAGCGTCAACCTGAGCCAGATCGTGCTTGCGCAGGGCGGTAGTTCGGGCTTCTTTGACTGGTTCCTGATCCCGCTGTTCCCGTTATTCGTCGTGTACTGGGTTTCCGGCGTGGCCGAAACTAACCGCGCGCCGTTCGACGTGGTGGAAGGCGAATCGGAAATCGTTGCCGGTCACATGGTGGAGTACTCGGGCGGTGCATTCGCACTGTTCTTCCTGGCCGAATACGCCAACATGATCCTGGTCAGCTTCCTGATCTCGATCTTCTTCCTCGGTGGTTGGCTGAGCCCGATCCAGGGTTGGGTCAATGCGGATATCTCGCCGTGGATCGACTGGTTGTGGAAGGGCGGTTGGCCGTGGCTGCTGATGAAGGTGTTCTTCTTCGCCAGCGCTTACATCTGGTTCCGTGCCAGCTTCCCGCGCTACCGCTATGACCAGATCATGCGTCTGGGCTGGAAGGTGTTCATTCCGCTCACAATCGTGTGGATCGCAGTGACGGCGTTGATGGTGTTTTACGGCGTGATCCAGAAGGGCGTGTAATCGATGAACAAGATCACCCATTACTTTAAGAGCTTGCTGCTGCTCGAACTGCTCGGAGGGCTCTGGCTGACGTTGAAATACACGTTCAAGCCCAAGTACACCGTGCTGTATCCGATGGAGAAGTTCCCGCAGTCGCCGCGCTTCCGTGGCGTGCACGCACTACGTCGCTATCCTAACGGCGAAGAGCGTTGCATCGCCTGCAAACTGTGCGAAGCAGTGTGCCCGGCGCTGGCGATCACCATCGACTCGGCCAAGCGCGAGGACGGCTCGCGTCGTACCACGCGCTACGACATCGATCTGTTCAAGTGCATCTTCTGCGGCTTCTGCGAAGAAAGCTGCCCGGTGGATTCGATCGTCGAAACGCACCTCCTCGAGTACCACTTCGAGAAGCGAGGCGAAAATATTCTTAATAAGCCGCAGCTGCTGGCGATCGGAGACCGGTTCGAAACCGAGATCGCCGAGCGTCGCGCTGCCGATGCCGCCTTCCGTTGAGGTCATGATGGACTGGGTCAAAATTGCTTTCTACGCGTTCTCAGCCGTCGCGGTCGTCTCTGCGGGTGCGGTGATCAGCGTGCGCAACCCGGTATACGCCGTTTTATGCCTGATCCTCACTTTCTTCTCGATGGCGTGCATCTGGTTGCTGGTCGGCGCCGAGTTCCTCGGCGTGACGCTGGTACTGGTCTACGTCGGCGCGGTGATGGTGCTGTTCCTGTTCGTAGTGATGATGCTGGATATCGACACCAGCCGCCTGCGCGAGGGCTGGGTCAAATACATGCCGGTCGGCGTCATCGTGGCGGTTGCCATGTTTGCACAGATGGTCACCCTGATCGGCGTCAAGGCGCGCAGTGCAACGCCGGTCCCGGTCGACAACGCCGCCGCGCAAGCCGCCGACGTATCGAATCTGACTTGGCTGGCCAAGAGCCTCTACACCGAGTTCCTGCTGCCATTCGAATTTGCCGCAGTGATCCTGACAGTGGCGGTGGTTGCCGCGGTGATGCTGACCTTGCGCAAGCGCACCGGCATCAAGCTGCAGAACGCAGGTGAGCAATCGCGGGTCAAGGCAGGCGACCGTCTGCGCATGGTCAAAATGGCGGTTGAAAAGCCGGCACAGGTCACGCCGAAGCGCGATGCGGCCGACGGACAGGAGGCGAAGTCTTGATTACCTTGGGCCATCTGCTTGGATTGGGCGCGGTGCTGTTCTGCATCTCCCTGGCCGGCATCTTCCTCAACCGCAAGAACGTCATCGTGTTGCTGATGTCGATCGAGTTGATGCTGCTTTCGGTCAACGTCAACTTCATTGCGTTCTCGCGCGAGCTCGGCGACCCCGCCGGTCAGTTGTTCGTGTTCTTCATCCTGACCGTTGCCGCCGCGGAGGCTGCGATCGGCCTTGCGATCCTTGTGACTCTGTTCCGCACGCGCCGCACGATCAATGTGGCCGAAGTCGATACGTTGAAGGGCTGACCTGTAGATGGAAATCACTCTCTCCAAGAGTCTGTTGATTGCGATGGTGCTTGCACCGCTGATCGGCAGCATCATAGCCGGCCTGTTCGGTCGCCAGGTAGGGCGCAAGGGCGCGCAATACGTCACCATCTTGGGCGTGGCGGTCAGCTGCGTGCTGTCGTGCCTGACGCTGTATCAACTGGTGGAGCAGGGCGCCAGCCCGTTCAACCAGAACCTGTACACCTTCTTCGATGTCGCTAATTACTCGGCGCATGTTGGCTTTATGGTCGACCGCCTGACCGCGATGATGATGGTGGTGGTGACCTTCGTGTCGCTGTTGGTGCATATCTACACCATCGGCTACATGGAAGAAGATCCGGGTTACCAGCGCTTTTTCAGCTACATCTCGTTGTTCACCTTCTCCATGCTCACGCTGGTGATGAGCAACAACTTCCTGCAGCTGTTCTTCGGCTGGGAAGCGGTCGGTCTGGTGTCCTACCTGCTGATCGGTTTCTGGTTCAAGCGCCCGACGGCAGTGTTCGCCAACATGAAGGCGTTCCTGGTCAATCGGGTCGGCGACTTCGGCTTTATTCTCGGTATCGCCGGTGTGCTGCTGTGGTTCGGCTCGCTGGATTACTCCACCGTGTTCGCCAACGCGAACACCATGACCAACGCCAAGGTGCAGTTGTTCGCCGGCCACGAATGGAGCGTGATGACGCTGATCTGCATCTGCCTGTTCATCGGTGCGATGGGTAAGTCGGCGCAGGTGCCGCTGCATGTATGGCTGCCCGACTCGATGGAAGGCCCGACCCCGATTTCGGCACTGATCCACGCCGCAACGATGGTGACCGCCGGCATTTTCATGGTCGCGCGCATGTCGCCGCTGTTCGAACTGTCGGAAACCGCGCTGAACTTCATCCTGTTCATCGGTGCGACCACGGCGTTCTTCACCGGCCTGATCGGCATCGTGCAGAATGACATCAAGCGCGTGGTTGCCTATTCCACGCTGTCCCAGCTCGGCTACATGACCGTGGCGCTGGGCGTGTCCGCGTACTCGGCGGCCGTGTTCCATCTTATGACGCATGCGTTCTTCAAGGCGCTGCTGTTCCTGGCGGCCGGCTCGGTCATCATCGGCATGCACCACGAGCAGGACATGCGCAAGATGGGCGGCCTGCGCAAGTACATGAAGATGACCTACTGGACCAGCGTGATCGGTACCCTGGCCCTGGTCGGTACGCCGTTCTTCTCCGGCTTCTACTCGAAAGACACCATCATCGAGGCGGCTGCGCACCACGCCCACGAGTCGCATAGCTGGATCGCGACCTATGGGTACTGGGCGGTGCTCGGCGGCGTGCTGGTCACCAGCTTCTACAGTTTCCGCCTGTTGTTCCTGACCTTCCACGGCAAGGAGCGCTTCCGCGATGCGCATGCGCATGACGCGCACGGACATCACGACAGTGCTCACGCTGACGCGCACGACAGCCACGCGCACGATGCGCATGCATACGACACGCGCGGCCACTATGACCATGCTTATGGACATCACGGTGTCCACGAGCCGCATGAGTCGAAGTGGGTGGTGACGCTGCCATTGATCCTGCTGGCGATTCCTTCGGTGGCGATCGGCTTCTTGACCATCGGACCGATGCTGTTCGGTACCGATTGGCAAGGTCACCACGCAGCGCATGCGATCAAGGGTCAGGCCTTGTCGTTCTTTACCGGCATCGTCGATTTCTACGATCCGGCACACGATACCGTGGGCGCACTGGCCGAAGAGTTCCATGGCCCGGTGGCGTTCGCACTGCACGGCATGATGGCGGCGCCGTTCTGCCTGACGGTTGCCGGTCTTCTGCTGGCCGCGCTGTTCTATCTGTGGAAGCCGGAGCTGGCCACCAAGTCGCGCAAGGCGTTCGCGCCGATCGTGTGGCTGCTGGAAAATAAGTACGGTTTCGACAAGCTCTGGATCAATGGCTTCGCCGGTGGCGGCGTTGTTCTTGGCAAGATGTCACGTGCCATCGATACCCATGTGGTCGACGGTGCCGTCGTCAATGGTTCTGCCCGACTGATCGACCTGGCTGCAAATCTGCTGCGTCGCACGCAATCCGGTTTCCTCTATCACTACGCCTTCGTAATGATCATCGGTTTGATCGCCTTGTTGGCGGTACTGATGCATTTCTGGCGTTGACCTGTACGGAATAAGAAAACGTGTCGAACTGGCCTTTACTGTCTATCTTGATCTGGCTGCCGATTATCGGTGGCGCCATGATCCTTGCGTTGCGCAACGTCGAAACTGCCCGCTGGGCATCGTTGGCGGTGGCGGTGGCGACCTTTGCGCTGAGTCTGCCGCTGCTGGGCTACGAAACCGCAAACGACGCCATGCAGTTCATCGAACTGCACGCCTGGATTCCGGCCTACAACATCGGCTACAACCTGGGCGTGGATGGCATCGCGGTCGCGTTGATCGTGCTGACTACGCTGGTGACGGTGCTGGCCCTGATCGGCGCCTGGCGCTCAATCGACAAGCGCGTCAATCAGTACGTTGCCGCCTTCCTGATCCTGGAAGGCGTCACGGTGGGCATCTTCGCCGCCACCGATGCGATGCTGTTCTATGTCTTCTTCGAAGCCATGCTGATCCCGATGTTTTTGATCATCGGTGTCTGGGGTGGCCCGCGACGTATCTATGCGGCGATGAAGTTCTTCCTGTACACCTTCCTCGGCTCGGTGCTGATGCTGGTGGGCCTGGTCTATCTGTATTTGAAGGGTGGCAGCTTCCAGCTTGCCGACATGTACGCGCTGCAGCTGACTGCAAAGGAGCAGACCTGGATCTTCTTCGCGTTCCTGATCGCCTTTGCGGTCAAGGTGCCGATGTTCCCCGTGCACACCTGGTTGCCGGATGCGCACGTCGAGGCGCCGACCGCCGGTTCGGTGATCCTGGCCGCGATCGCGTTGAAGATCGGTGGCTACGGCTTTTTGCGTTTCAATCTACCGATCGTGCCGGATGCGAGCCATGAGTTCGCCTGGCTTGTCATCGCGCTGTCGCTGATCGCAGTGGTCTACGTCGGCTTGGTGGCGTTGGTGCAGGAAGACATGAAAAAGCTGGTGGCGTACTCGTCCATCGCACACATGGGCTTCGTCACCCTGGGCGCCTTCATCGCCTTCACCCTGGTGCGCGAATACGGCAGCACCGATGCCGCCCGTCTGGGCTTGCAGGGTGCGATGGTGCAGATGATTTCGCACGGCTTCGTGTCCGGCGCGATGTTCTCCTGCATCGGCGTGTTGTACGACCGCATGCACACCCGTCGCATCGCCGATTACGGCGGCGTGGTCAATGTGATGCCTTGGTTTGCCACCTTCGCCATGCTGTTCTTCATGGCCAATGCCGGCCTGCCGGGTACCAGCGGTTTCGTTGGCGAGTTCATGGTGATCCTGGCCAGCTTCCAGAAGCATCCGTTGGTCGCCTTCGCCGCTGCCACCACGCTGATAATCACCGCCGCCTACACGCTGTGGCTTTACAAGCGCGTGTTCTTTGGCGAAGTGGCCAACGCACACGTGGCCGAGCTGAAGGACATCAATGGCCGTGAGGCACTCGTGCTGGGGGTGTTCGCCGCTGGCGTGCTGGCCCTGGGCCTGTATCCGAAGCCGCTGACCGATCTGATGGAACCATCAATCGCCAAGCTGGCTACCCAGATTGCCGCGACCAAGCTGTAACCGCTTGCCGTACGTACCGATTTTCAGGATTTGATGATGACCACGCCAACGCTCGCGCCGTTGACCACCGCTGACATGGCTCTGCTCGCACCGGAGCTGGTGCTGATCGGCGGCGCCTTTGCTCTGTTGATGCTCGATCTGTTCGTGAGCCAGCGGCACAAAGTCTGGACCCACCTGTTCTCCGTGGCCGTGCTTGCTATGGTGTTTGCACTGTTGGCGACCGGGACGGGCGGGCAGGGCGAAGCCTTCCACGGCATGTTCGTCCGCGACACCGCAGCCGACGTCATGAAGACGGTGATCGTGCTGGTCAGCGGTCTGAGCCTGGTCTACGGCTGGAGGTACCTGCGCGAACGCAATCTCTATCAGGGCGAAATTCCGGTGCTGATGTTGTTCGCCACCGCAGGCATGATGCTGCTGGCCTCTGCAGGCAGCTTGCTGATGGTGTACCTGGGGTTGGAACTGCTGGCGCTGTGTTCGTATGCACTAGTCGCGTCCAACCGCGACAACGGCCTGGCCACCGAAGCGGCGATGAAGTATTTCGTGCTTGGTTCGCTGGCTTCTGGTTTGTTGCTGTACGGCATGTCGCTGGTGTACGGCGCTACCGGCACCTTGAGCCTTGCGGGTATCCATGACGCGATCGAAGGATCCAACGAACGCACTCTGCTGCTGACCGGCACCATCTTCATGATCTCAGGTGTGGCCTTCAAGCTGGGCGCCGCTCCGTTCCATATGTGGCTGCCCGATGTGTATCAGGGCGCGCCCGCACCGATCGCGTTGTTCATCAGTTCCGCGCCCAAGCTCGCTGCCTTCGGCATGACCTATCGCCTGCTCGAAGTCGGTATGGGCCCGTTGTCGCCGCAGTGGCATCTGGTGATCGGTGGCCTGTCGGCACTGTCGCTTGTGATCGGCAACCTGATGGCGATTGCGCAGACCAATCTCAAGCGCATGCTCGCGTATTCGACCGTCTCGCACATCGGCTTCCTGCTGATGGGCGTGGCCGGTGGTGGCGAAGAAGGCTATGCAGCGGCGATGTTCTACTCAGTGAGCTACACCATCATGTCGACCGCTGCATTCGGCGCCATCATCGCGTTGTCGCGCAATGGTTTCGAAGCCGAGAACATCGACGACTTCAAGGGCTTGAACGCTCGCAATCCGTGGATGGCGGGGCTGGTGCTGTGCATCATGGCCTCGCTTGCAGGTATCCCACCGTTCCTCGGCTTCTGGACCAAGCTGGCCGTGTTGGGCGCTGCGGTGAAGGGCGACATGTTGTGGCTGGCGTTGTTCGGCGTGCTCTGCGCGGTGATCGGTGCCTACTACTATCTGCGCGTCATCAAGGTCATGTACTTCGACGAACCGGTCGGTGAGCCGTTGCCGGCCAGTAACGACCGTGTGCTCGGCACCGTACTCGGCGTCAACGCACTTGCACTGCTGGCACTCGGTCTGGCCTGGAGCCCGATAATGGTGTGGTGCCAGCGCGCATTTGCATGCCTTGCTTAAGACGCGCGTACCTGCATGACGTTGCAGGCGCGTCCGTCAGATGCGCCTTTGACGAGTGACTGAAATAAAGTCGTGATTGCTGTTTCGTTTTTGTTGCAATGCGGTTATCATTTGCCGCGACGTTGAAGACCCCCAAGGTTTTCAACCGATGAAAAACTTAGGGCTTGCAATTGACGCTCAAGTTCTTCATAATTCCGCTTCTGCTGCGGGGTGGAGCAGTCTGGCAGCTCGTCGGGCTCATAACCCGAAGGTCGCAGGTTCAAATCCTGCCCCCGCTACCAAGTTTGAATTGCTGCTTTAATGCAGTTTGCCTTACGGCAGCAGTTCATTTTCTTGGATCGCAAAGACGCATGTTCCCGTCTTTGCGCCGGCCCTTAGAGGTCGGGGTTTTTTCACGCAAGGGGCCCATCGGGCCCCTTGTTTTTTCCGGAACCGGAAAGTTCGCTGCCGGTTGCCGGGGTTCTACTGGCAATCATTTGATCAAGGCAGTCTGTGAGCGAAAAAGCGACCGAAATCGCGAATCTGCTGAGTCCAACGGTTGAGTCCTTGGGCTTGGAACTGCTTGGTGTGGAATATCTTCCCGCTCCAGGTGGCGCCACGTTGCGTCTGTACATTGATGTGCCGCTGGCCGAACAGCCCGAGCGTGTGATCAACGTTGATGACTGCGAGCGCGTGAGCCGTGAAGTCTCCGCCCAGCTCGACGTCGAAGATCCGATCGCAGGCAACTACACGCTCGAAGTGTCTTCGCCGGGCGTGGATCGCCCTTTGTTCACCCTGGAACAGTTCGCACGTCATGCCGGCGAGTCCGCAAAGATCGTGTTGAAGCTGGCGCAGGATGGCCGGCGCCGCTTTCAGGGCAAGATCCTGCGTATCGAGGCTGAGGCCGACGCCGTGGTGTTCGCGATCGACGGCAAGGACGTGCAGATCGGCTTCGACAACATCGACAAGGCGCGCATCCTGCCGGATTGGGTCGCTTTGGGCCTGGCGCCGCAAAAACCGAATAAGCCCGGCCCGAAAAAACCCGGGCACGAGAAGAAGAAACCATCCAACGAGTCGGCGGCTGGCAAGCCGCGCGCGGAGTGACTAAATGAGCAAGGAACTTTTGCTGGTAGTGGATGCGGTGGCCAACGAAAAGGGCGTGCCGCGCGAAGTGATCTTCGATGCGATCGAGGCCGCGTTGGCTTCTGCAGCGAAGAAGCGCTATCCCGACCAGGACGTGCTGGCGCGCGTGACCATCGATCACAAGGACGGTAACTACGAAACCTACCGTCGTTGGGAAGTGGTCGCCGACGATGTGGTGATGGAGTCGCCGGATCGCCAGATGCGTCTGATGGATGCCATCGACGAAGCCGACGGCGTGGATGTGGGCGACTACATCGAAGAACAGATCGAAAACCCGGATTTCGGCCGTATCGCCGCGCAGGCTGCCAAGCAGGTGATCGTGCAGCGCGTGCGCGAAGCCGAGCGTCAGCAGGTTGTGGACGCATGGAAGGATCGCGTCGGCGAGTTGATCACCGGTGTGGTCAAGCGTGCCGAGCGCGGCAATATCTTTGTCGATCTGGGCGGCAATGCCGAAGCCTTCATTCCGAAGGACAAGGGCATTCCGCGCGATGTGCTGCGTCCGGGCGACCGCGTGCGCGGCTATCTGGCCGAAGTGCGTTCGGAGCCACGCGGCCCGCAGTTGTTCATCAGTCGCGCTGCGCCGGAATTCATGATCGAGCTGTTCAAGCTCGAAGTGCCGGAAGTGGGTCAGGGTCTAGTCGAGATCAAGGCCTGCGCACGCGACCCGGGCGACCGCGCCAAGATCGCGGTGATCGCGCACGACACCCGCACCGATCCAATCGGCGCGTGTATCGGTATGCGTGGTTCGCGCGTGCAGGCGGTGTCCAACGAGCTCAATGGCGAGCGCGTGGACATCGTATTGTGGAACGAGAACCCGGCCAACTTTGTCATCAATGCGATGGCGCCGGCCGAAGTGCAGTCGATCATCGTCGATGAAGACAAGCATTCGATGGACCTGGCCGTGGCAGAAGATCGCTTGGCCCAGGCGATAGGCAAGGGCGGCCAGAACGTGCGTCTGGCCAGCCGCCTGACCGGTTGGCAGCTCAACGTGATGACCGCCGACCAGGTGGCCGCCAAGTCCGAAGCCGAGCAGATTTCCGCGCGCCAGTTGTTCATGGATCGCCTGGAAGTGGACGAAGAAATCGCAGCGATCCTGGTGACCGAGGGTTTCAATACGGTCGAAGAAATCGCCTACGTGCCGGTCGGCGAGTTGCTGGCGGTGGAAGGCTTCGACGAAGACATCGTCGAAGAGTTGCGCGCCCGTGCCCGCGATGCGTTGCTCAACGCCGCGCTGGCCGAGGAAGAAGGCCTGGAAGGAACTCAGCCCACCGAGGACCTGCTGGCGCTGGAGGGGATGGACGAGGAAACGGCCTTTGCTCTGGCCGAGCACGGCGTGCGCACCAGCGAGGATTTGTCCGACCTGGCAGCGGACGAGATCGTCGACTTCGGCATCGAGGGTTTGACCCAGGAGCGCGCTGCGGCGCTGATCCTGGCAGCCCGCGCCGAGGAGATCGCCCGTTTGGAGCGCGGCGAATGAGCCGGCAATGAACCGCGCCCTGACCCCATCAGGGCTTAGAATCAGCGCTTACCTTGCTCTGGGCGAGGGGGCGCCAACCAGATCATAGGATCCGAATGTCGCAGCAAACCACCATCCGCAAGCTTGCCGAACTGGTCAATACGCCGGTCGATAGACTGCTGGTTCAACTGGCCGAGGCCGGGATGAAGTTCAGCGGTCCCGACCAGGTCGTGACCAGCACCGAGAAGATGAAACTGCTTGGCTTCCTGCGTCGTACGCATGGCAAGGCTGAGACGCCTGCCGAAGCGGCAAGCGAAGCAGCCAAGAAGATCACGCTCAATCGGCGCAAGCTGCAGGAAGTCACGGTCAGCGCCGGCCGCACCAAGACTACGGTTAACGTGGAAGTGCGGCAGAAGCGTACTTACGTGAAATCCGATAACGAGGTCGCCACCCGTCCGGTACCGATGACGCCGGACGAAGAGCGCGCCGACATCATGCGCAAGCTTGCCGCATCGCGTCAGCGCAATCTCGACGAGCAGCAGGCCCTGGCCGAAAGCGACCGTGTGCGCGACGAAGCGATTCAGCGCAAGCGCGATGACGAGCAGGCCGCTAAGGACCGCGTCGAAGCCGAGCGCAAGGCTGCCGAGGAAGCCGCTGCGGCTGCCAGTGCGCCGGCGCCGGTGGCTGCCGCGCCCACGCCGTCTGCCGCTCCTGCAGGGCGTGCGCCTTCTTCGCCGTCTTCTGCACCGCGTCCGGCCCGTCCGGCTGGCGCATCGCCGGCGTCGCGTCCGGCGACGCCGGCCCGTCCGGATGATCGCAATAATGCGGCCAAGCACAAGACGCGCGGTTCGCACGTCATGGTGGCCGGCGTCGAAGACGACGATGCGACCAAGCGATTTGCCGGGCAGTTGCATCTGTCCGCTGCCGATCGCGCGCGTCGTACCAATGTGCGCAGCAAGCCGACCGGTCGTCCGGGTTCGTCTTCCTCACGTCGTGGCAATGATGGCGGGCGTGGCGGCAATCAGGGCAACAGCGGCCCGCACGGGTTCGAGCGTCCAACTGCACCGGTGGTACGTGAAGTGGCGATCGGCGAGACGATCACCGTGGCCGATCTGGCGCAGAAGCTCGCGCTCAAGGGCGGCGATGTGGTCAAGGCGCTGTTCAAGATGGGCGTCATGGCGACCATCACCCAGAGCATCGACCACGACACTGCGTCGCTTGTGACCGAAGAACTCGGCCACAAGGCCTCACGGGCAGACAATGCCGACTTCGAGGATGCGCTGCTGGCGCATGCCGAGGGTGCAGAAGGCGATGCGGTGCAGCGTCCGCCGGTGGTGACCATCATGGGTCACGTCGATCACGGCAAGACCTCGCTGCTGGATTACATCCGTCGAACCAAGATCGCCTCGGGCGAAGCCGGCGGTATTACGCAGCACATCGGTGCGTACCACGTCGAAACCGGCCGTGGCGTCATCAGCTTCCTGGATACGCCCGGCCATGCCGCGTTTACCTCGATGCGTGCACGTGGCGCCAAGATCACCGATATCGTGGTGCTGGTCGTCGCTGCCGATGACGGCGTGATGCCTCAGACCAAGGAAGCCGTGCAGCATGCCAGGGCGGCAGGCGTTCCATTGATCGTGGCAGTGAACAAGATCGACAAGGCCGGTGCGGATTCGTTGCGGGTCAAGAACGAATTGCTGGCCGAAAACGTGGTGGCCGAAGACTTCGGTGGCGATACCCAGTTTATCGAAGTGTCGGCCAAGACCGGCCAGGGCGTGGACACGCTGCTGGACGCGATCTCGTTGCAGGCCGAAGTGCTGGAATTGAAGGCGCTGTCGGAAGGTCGCGCCAGCGGTACCGTCATCGAGTCGTCGTTGGACAAGGGCCGCGGCCCAGTCGCCACGGTGCTGGTGCAGCAGGGTGCGCTGAAGAAGGGCGATTACCTGGTCTGCGGTATCCAGTACGGTCGTGTGCGTGCGTTGTTCGACGAGACCGGCCATCAGCCGAGCTCGGCGGGCCCGTCGATTCCGGTGCAGGTGCTCGGCTTGTCCGGCGTGCCGGAAGCCGGCGACGACTTCGTGGTGGTCGACGACGAGCGTCTGGCCAAGGACGTGGCGCAGCAGCGCGAAACCAAGCGTCGCGAGTCGCGTCTGGTTTCCTCGGCGACCAACCGCATGGAAGACATCCTGGCGCAGATGGGCAAGGGTGAAGGTCAGCAGGTGTTGAACCTGGTGATCAAGGCCGACGTGCAGGGGTCGGTGGAAGCGCTCAAGCAGTCGCTGGTGGCGTTGTCCAATGACGATATCCGCATCAACGTGATCCACTCCGGCGTGGGCGGCATCACCGAGTCCGATGCGAATTCGGCCGCTGCGTCCAAGGCGACGATGATCGGCTTCAACGTGCGTGCGGATGCATCGGCACGCAAGATCGTCGAATCCAACGGCGTAGATCTGCGTTACTTTTCGATCATCTATGACGTGATCGATCAGGTGAAGCAGGTCGCTTCCGGTCTGCTCGGCGTGGAAATCCGCGAAGAGATCATCGGTATCGCCCAGGTCCGCGATGTGTTCCGCAGCTCCAAGTTCGGTGCGGTTGCAGGCTGCATGATCATCGAAGGCACTGTGAAGCGCAGCAAGCCGATCCGCGTGCTCCGCGACAGCGTCGTTGTGTTCGAAGGCGAGCTGGAATCGCTGCGTCGCTTCAAGGAAAACGTCGAGGAAGTGCGCAACGGTACAGAATGCGGTATCGGCGTGAAGGCCTACAACGACGTCAAGGCCGGCGATCAGATCGAGTGCTTCGAGCGCATCGAAGTCGCGCGTACGTTGTAACGACTGCCGGGGCCTGCGGGCCCCGGAGTCGGCAAAGCTGGAGTCGGTAACGCGCGATTGCGTACAGCACGTTTTGCAAGGCGAGGGCGGCATGGCCGCCCACGTTCGTTTTTGGCTTCGTTGCCATCTGGCCCTCCGAATCAACCAGGTCCACGACCATGCCAACCAAATCATTCCATCGCACCGACCGCGTGTCGGCGCAGGTGCGTCGCGACCTCGGCACGATCGTGCACGCGGCCGTGCGCGACCACGGCTTGCCGTCGGTCAGCGTGTCCGATGTCGAAGTCACCCGCGACCTCGCGCATGCCAAGGTGTTCGTCACCGCGCTGCAGCAGGAGCGCTCGGTCGAAGCGGTCAAGGGGCTCAAGGAAATTGCCGGTCAGCTGCGTACGCAGTTGGCGCGCGCTATGAAACTGCGCCACGTGCCCGAGCTGCACTTTCATTACGACGATTCGGTCGATCGTGGCGAGCGCATCGACAACCTGTTGCGTGACCAGGACGATATCGGCCCCGAGGCTACGTCCAGCGACGAAGACGCCGAGCAGCGCTAAGCGCTGTCTGGTCGGCCGCCTCTTTGTACGCGGCCCTGATTTCAACGGGCACGCACGGCGCCCGATTCGAGCATTGATCTTTTGAAACCCCGCATCGTCTATCGCCCGCTACACGGCATCCTGTTGCTGGACAAGCAGGCAGGGCTCAGTTCCAACACTGCATTGCAGGCCGCACGCCGCTTGCTGCGCGCCGAAAAGGGCGGCCATACCGGCAGCTTGGATCCGCTGGCCACCGGCTTGTTGCCGTTGTGCCTGGGCGAGGCCACCAAGATCGCCGGCGTGTTGCTCGGTTCGGCCAAGACCTACGACGCCGAGGTCGTGCTGGGTGTCACCACTGATACCGACGATGCCGATGGCGAACCGCTGCGTGAGCGTGCGGTGCCCGAGCTGAGCGAAGACGCCTTGCGTGCGGCGCTGGCGCTATTTATCGGCCGTATCGCCCAACAAGCACCGATCTACTCTGCACTCAAGCAAGGCGGCGAGCCGCTGTATGCCAAGGCACGCCGCGGCAAGATCATCGAGGCACCGGTACGCGAAGTCGATGTACATGCGATCAAATTGATCGGATATGCAGCGCCACGCCTGCAACTGCGCGTGACCTGCGGCTCGGGCACCTACATCCGCAGCTTGGCGCGCGATCTGGGCGAGGTGTTTGGTTGCGGCGCGCATATCGCGTCGTTGCGTCGGCTATGGGTCGAGCCGTTCCGCACCCCGCAGATGATCACACTGGAAGCGCTGTCGGCAGCCCTGGAAACAGGCACCGATGCGCAGGAGTTGTTGCTGCCGATTCAGGCTGGATTTGCCGATTTTGCGAGGATCACCCTCGATCAGGCGCATGCGGCCCGTTTCCGCATGGGCCAGCGCTTGCGCGATGCCGCATTTCCGGCTGGCCAGGTGGCCGTGTTCGGACCAGACGGAATCCCCTCAGGCCTAGGCCTGGTGGACATGGAGGGGCGGTTGTCGCCCCAGCGGTTGTTCAATGGACTGAACGAAGTCCAGGCTTGTTAATTTTGAGTCAACTTGTCCCCAGGCTTGCACGACGTTACAATTTCGCGGCCCCGTTCGGGGCACCTCCAGCGCCAAGCGCGCTCATCCCAAGCAAACGGCGAGTCCGGCGGTGCGTCATGCACGTTCCTGTCGACCACGCATCTATCGAGAAAACACATGTCCGTCGACACCCAGAAAGTGATTGAAGACAACAAGCGCAGCGCCCAGGACACTGGCTCTCCTGAAGTGCAGGTCGCGCTGCTGACCGCTCGCATCGAACTGCTGAGCGGCCACTTCAAGACCCACAAGAAAGATCACCACAGCCGTCGTGGTCTGCTACAGATGGTCAACCGTCGCCGCAGCCTGCTCGACTACCTGAAGAAGAAGGACAGCGAGCGTTACAAGTCGCTGATCGAAAAGCTAGGCCTGCGCCGCTAATAGAGTCCTACCACCGCGGTGCAGCGATGCGCCGCGGTTTTATTTTGGTCATACGCATTCCGTTATTTGCTCGATGCAATTCACGGGCCGGAGCCTCCCGGCCGCCCGTTCTCGGCATGGGTCGACGACGGTCCAACGAAGATAGCGACACCTTAAGGAAAAAACCTCCGTGGCAAAAATCACCAAAACCTTCCAGTACGGCAAGCACACCGTCACCCTGGAGACGGGCGAAGTCGCTCGCCAGGCAAGCGGCGCCGTCATCGTCAAGTTCGACGACACCGTACTGCTGGTCACCGCCGTCGCCGCAAAGACCGCGCGCGAAGGGCAGGACTTCTTCCCCCTGACGGTTGATTATCAGGAGAAGTTCTATGCCGGCGGCCGCATCCCGGGCGGCTTCTTCAAGCGCGAAGGACGTGCGACCGAGAAGGAAACGCTGATCTCGCGCCTGATCGATCGTCCGATCCGTCCGCTGTTCCCGGAGGACTACAAGAACGAAGTACAGATCATCGCCACGGTGATGTCGATGAACCCTGACATCGACGGCGATATCGCCGCGCTGATCGGCGCATCGGCCGCACTGTCGCTGGCCGGTACCCCCTTCAACGACCCGATCGGCGCCGCCAAGGTGGGCTACAAGAATGGTGAGTACATCCTCAATCCGACCATTACCGAGCTGAAGGATTCGCAGCTGGAGCTGGTGGTTGCAGGTACCGCCAATGCGGTGCTGATGGTGGAGTCGGAAGCTGCGCTGCTGTCCGAAGAAGTGATGCTGGGTGCGGTCACCTTCGGTCATCGCGAGCTGCAGAAGGTCATCAACGTGATCAACGAGCTGACCGTCGAAGCCGGCACCAAGCGCAGCACCTGGGTTGCGCCTGCCAAGAACACCGCGCTGATCAGCGCGCTGAAGGAAGCGGTCGGCGCGCAGCTGTCCGGTGCCTTCCAGGTGCGCGACAAGCTGCAGCGTCGGGACGCGATCTCTGCGATCAAGAAGGACGTGCTCGAGTCGCTGGCCGGCCGTGTTGCCTCGGAAGGTTGGAACAACGCCGAGCTGTCGAAGGAATTCGGCGAGCTGGAATACCACACAATGCGCGACTCGGTCCTGGAGACCAAGGTGCGTATCGACGGCCGTGCACTGGATACCGTGCGTCCGATCTCAGCGCAGGCAGGCATCCTGCCGCGTACCCACGGCTCGGCGTTGTTCACCCGCGGCGAGACGCAGGCGATCGTTGTCACTACGTTGGGAACTGCCCGCGATGGCCAGGTAATCGATGCCGTCAGCGGCGAGTACAAGGAAAACTTCCTGTTCCATTACAACTTCCCTTCTTACTCGGTGGGCGAGTGTGGTCGTTTCGGTGCGCCCAAGCGCCGCGAAATCGGCCACGGCCGTCTGGCCAAGCGCGGTGTGCTCGCTGTGATGCCGAGCCTGGAAGAATTCCCGTACACCATTCGCGTTGTCTCGGAAATCACCGAGTCCAACGGTTCCTCGTCGATGGCTTCGGTGTGCGGCAGCTCGCTGGCGCTGATGGATGCCGGCGTGCCGGTCAAGGCACCGGTGGCGGGTATCGCCATGGGCCTGGTGAAGGAAGACGACCGCTTCGTGGTGCTGTCCGACATCCTGGGTGACGAAGATCACCTGGGCGATATGGACTTCAAGGTGGCCGGTACTGCAGAAGGCGTGTCCGCGCTACAGATGGACATCAAGATCGAAGGCATCACCGAAGAGATCATGAAGCAGGCATTGCAGCAGGCCAAGGCTGGCCGTCTGTACATCTTGGGCGAGATGTCCAAGGCGCTGACCACGCCGCGTCTGGAGCTGAGCGACTACGCGCCGCGCCTGCTGACCATCAAGATCCACCCGGACAAGATCCGCGAAGTGATCGGCAAGGGTGGCTCTACCATCCAGGCGATCACCAAGGAAACCGGTACGCAGATCGACATCCAGGACGATGGCACGATCATCATCGCCTCGGTCAACGCCATCGCCGCGCAAGCTGCGAAGTCGCGCATCGAGCAGATCACCTCGGACGTGGAGCCGGGCCGCATCTACGAAGGCAAGGTCGCCAAGATCATGGACTTCGGTGCGTTCGTCACCATCCTGCCGGGTAAGGACGGTCTGGTGCACGTCTCGCAGATTTCCAGCGAGCGCGTGGAGAAGGTCGGTGACAAGCTGAAGGAAGGTGATCTGGTCCGCGTCAAGGTGCTTGAAGTGGACAAGCAGGGTCGCATCCGTCTGTCGATCAAGGCCGTGGAAGAGGGCGAAGGCCTTCCGGCTTCAGCCGAGTAATCGCTGCTGTTTGATGCGTCACGAAAAAGCGGGCTTCGGCCCGCTTTTTTGTTGTCGGTTCGGTAATAATCCGTGCTTTGTTCCTTACTCCATGCAGGAGAAGGTGCCGCAGGGGCGGATGAGGGTGCGAGCGAAGCCTCGTGTGGTTGAAACGAAGCTCCGTACCCTCACCCCGGCTGCTGTGTCGGCGCAGGCTGTGTTTCCGGACGCGGTGGCACAACGCGTGGAAAACCTGGCGGCATCGTTTGATCTGCGGGCGCAGCACTAGGCACCGGCAGCGACTCAATCGGCGGCGGTGCGGTCATTGCCGCATCAGGACGCAGCTTCAACAAAGCCGCCCAATCGCGACGGTTGAAATCGCACAGTTCTTCGTGCGCTGGCGTGCATTCGCTGGCGATGCCGAGGCGGTCTTCGTTCTGGTCCTGAGCAGTGTCGGACTGCGGTGTCGGCAGCACCACGCGGCCGGCGCGATCCAGCGGCATCTTGCGCATCATCACCGTGTTGAACACATTGCCGCCGATCAGATACAGCGTGCGGTCGCCACCGACGTTGGCGGCCACCACCACATCGCAATGCGATTGCCACAGCATCGGTACATTACCGCCAAGCTCAGCCTTGAGCCCGGCATAGCCGAGCGAGGCAGTGCGCCCGCGCAGCAGGCAGAGCATATCGCCGGGGGCGGGTTTTTCCACTGCAGGATCGGTGAACTGGTACGGGCCGCTGGCGCCGTCGTTGTAGGCGCTGCGGATGTAATCCAGATGCCGCGCGGAGCGATGGAAGCCGCTCAGGCCGGCTTGCGTCATCACCCATGAAATGAAGGCTGCCGACCATGGATTGTCGACCAGAAACGCGCGGCATTCGCTGGCGGTGTAGCGCGTGCCATCCAAGGCTGCACAGTTCGATGCACCGGGGCGACTGCCCATCGATGCCAGCGTGCCGCTGTCGCGCCAGTAGCCTGCGACACGTTGCCACGCCACCACGCCGTGGTCGGCGAGATAGCTCGATTCGGCTTCGGTAACACCAAGACTGGCCAGACGACCTTTGGCATCAATGAAGGGGTGCTGCCACAATCGGTGTTCGTTGCAGGCGCTGCGTACGATGGCGATTGCGGCCGGGCTGGTGCCGAACCGTGGCGGCATATCGCACACTTCTGCGGCTGCCGCGCTGCCGCCGCATGCGGCCAACAACAGACAGATCCACGGCCACGGTTTTACAGTAATCGAAAATCCAGCACTGAGCAATCGCAGCAGGCTGACAGAGCTGCGTGCGAGCACACGTGAAATCAGTGCGGCGGCGGGCCGAGTTTGAGCGAAAGATCCACCGCTTGCACGTGCTTGGTGAGGCCGCCGATGGAAATACAGTCAACGCCATCGTTGGCAATCGCGGCAATGCCGGCCAGATCCACGCTGCCAGACACTTCGAGCGGAATACGCTGTTCTTGCGGCAAGGCGGCAACGAGAAGCACCGCTGCACGGCGCCTGGCCGGGTCGAAGTCGTCGATCAGGATGCGCGTGCAGCCCACCTGCAATGCTTCGCGCAGTTGCTCCAGCGTTTCCACTTCGACCACCAGCGGTAACTTCGGTTGCTGTGCACGTGCGGCATGCACGGCGTCGCTCAACGAGCCGGCTGCGCGAATGTGGTTTTCCTTGAGCATCACCGTATCGAACAAGCCGATGCGGTGATTGTCGCCACCACCGCAGCGCACCGCGTATTTCTGCGCTGCGCGCAGGCCCGGCAGCGTCTTGCGCGTATCCAGAATGCGCGTGCCGGTACCGGCCACCGCAGCAACGTAAGCAGCGGTGGTGGTTGCAGTGGCCGAGAGTGTTTGCATGAAATTGAGCGATGTGCGCTCTGCGCTGACCAGGCTGCGGCTGCTGCCATGCAGGATGGCCAGCACTGTGCCAGCACCAACATGCTGGCCTTCGTGCACCTGCCAGTCGATGCGCACCTGCGGATCTAGCGCGCGATGCGTGGCATCGAACCATGGCCGGCCGGCGATCACCGCATCCTGCTTGCACAGCAGATACGCGCTGTCGGCCTGATCGGGCAACAGCGCGGCGGTCACATCGCCGGTGCCGATGTCTTCGGCCAGCGCGCGTGCCACATCGGCATCCACCAGCGCGGCCGGCGGCGCCTCCGGCACGGTCGTGCGCACGGGAGAAGTCACTTCTCGGGGAAGCCGGCGATCTGTGCTGTGCCGATGGCTTCTTCGGCCAGCAGCACCGGAATGCCGTCGTCGACGCGGAAGATCTGCTTACGGTCGCGGGTGATCAGCGCCTCGCGCAGCGGCTGTGCCTGCACGGTCCCGTCGGCACGCTGCAGGTTTCCGCCGGCGATGGCGGTGTTGAGTGCTTCCAGGCCCTTGCCGTCGAGCAGCGAGAGCGGTTGGCGGGTGTCGGGCGAGCACAGCAGGTAGAGCAATTTGCGATCCATCGAAGTCTTGTCTTGCGTGGAAGATGGCTAGAATACGTCTTTACCGCAGGGCAGGGCCATGATCTCCAACCACTCCGCGCCGCTGGTCGGCATCGTGATGGGCTCCCGTTCGGATTGGGAGACCATGCAACACGCAGCTCAGAAGCTCGATGCGCTAGGCGTGCTTTACGAAGTCAAGGTGGTCTCTGCGCACCGCACGCCGGATGTGTTGTTCACCTATGCAGAGCAGGCTGGCGAACGCGGCCTGCGCGCGATCATCGCTGGTGCCGGTGGCGCAGCGCACTTGCCGGGCATGTTGGCGGCCAAGACGGCGGTGCCGGTGCTGGGTGTGCCGGTGCAGTCCAAGGCGCTCAACGGCATGGATTCGCTGCTGTCGATCGTGCAGATGCCAGCGGGGATTCCGGTCGCAACGTTTGCCATTGGTAATGCCGGCGCGGCGAATGCCGCCCTGTTCGCCGCTGCAATGCTGGCGCCCGAGCAGGCGCAGGTCGGCCTGGCATTGGCGCAGTTCCGTGCCAAGCAGACCGACGATGTGATGGCCAGCGACGACCCGCGTCAATGAGCACGGTTGGCATTTTGGGTGGCGGCCAATTGGCACGCATGTTGGTGTTGGCCGGCGCGCCGTTGGGGCTGCGGTTTGCGGTATTCGACCCGTCTGCCGATGCCTGCGCAGGGCAGGTGGCACCGCTGCAGGTCGGCGCATTCGACGAGACCGCTGCGCTTGCCGCATTCGCCGCGCAGGTCGATGTGATCACCTTCGATTTCGAAAACGTGCCTGCCGCCAGCGCGCAGCAGTTGGCCACGCAGGTGCCGGTGTTTCCCAGTGCTGCCGCATTGGCGGTGGCGCAGGATCGGCTCAGCGAAAAAACCTTGTTTCGCGAGCTCGAGATTCCAGTTCCTGAATTCGCCGCCATCGACGACCGTGCGGGACTCGATGCAGCATTGGCTCGCATCGGCACGCCCTGCGTGCTCAAGACGCGTCGCTTCGGCTACGACGGCAAGGGCCAGTTCCGCATCAAGACGCTGGCCGATGCTGATGCCGCATGGGAAGCACTCGGCGCGCAGGCAGTGAACGTCGGACTGATTGTGGAAGCCTTCGTGCCGTTCGAACGCGAGGTCAGCGTGGTGGCTGTGCGCGGCCGCGATGGCGAGTTCCGCGCCTGGCCGCTGACCGAAAACTGGCATGTGGACGGCGTGCTGTCGGCCAGTCTTGCACCAGCAACGGTCGATGCTGCGTTGCAGGCTGCCGCAGAGGCGCATACGCGCGCGATCGCCGAGCGCCTGGACTACGTGGGTGTGTTCGCGCTTGAACTCTTCGTTAGCGATGGCAAATTGCTCGCCAACGAGATGGCACCGCGCGTGCACAACTCTGGCCATTGGACCGCCGAAGGCGCAGAGACCTCGCAATTCGAAAATCATGTGCGTGCGGTGCTTGGTTTGCCGCTCGGCAGCACCGCAATGCGCGGGCATGCCTGCATGCTCAACTGGCTGGGTGCGATGCCGGACGCTGCTGCGTTTCTTGCAGTGCCTGGTGGGCATTGGCACGACTACGGCAAGCAGTCGCGCGATGGGCGCAAAGTCGGCCATGCAACGCTGCGCGCCGATACGCCGCAGCTGCTTGCGCGCGCACTGGTGGACGCTGGCATTGCATTGAAGCGTGATACGCAGGTTGGGCCGGTGGTTGCGCGTTTGAGCGAAGGATGATGCGTAAGGCGCGTGAGCGGCAGTGCGACGATGCAGCGCGAGAACAGGCGTCTGGCGATGTTCCACAGGAAGCCTTGTCGTAAAGATCGATAGCCGCCAAACGTGCGCTTGCAGTAGGCAAGCGATCTATGTGAACCGCAAAAAAACTGCAAGGCTAGCCCAACCGGCTAGCCACAAAATCCCAATTGATCAGCTTCCAGAACGCGTCCATGTACTGCGCGCGGTCCTGCTGGTAATCCAGATAGTACGCGTGCTCCCACACGTCGCAGGTGAGCAACGGCGTGTCCGGCCCGGTGAGCGGCGTGGATGCATTCGGCGTGGCAACGACCGCCAAGGCGCCGTGCGGGCGCTGCACCAGCCACACCCAGCCCGAGCCGAAGGTGCTCAGGGCGACACGGTTGAATTCCTGCTTGAAATGCACGAAGTCGCCGAACGACGTTGCAATGCTGTCGGCCAACCGGCCGAGTGGCTCGCCGCCACCGCGCGGGCGCAGGCATTTCCAATAGAAGTTGTGGTTCCACACTTGCGCGGCCAGATGAAACAGCGTCCCTTGCGCACGCGGGATGATCTCTTCCAGCGTCAGCTCGGCGAACTCGCTGCCCTCAATGCACGCATTGAGCCGTTCGACATCGCTGCGATGACAAACGCAGTGGTGCGCCTCCAATGTAGCGGATGAAAGATGCGGCTCAAGAGCAGCGCGGGAGTAGGGCAGTGCAAGGTGTTCGATCGGCATGATGGCAATGGCAGCGAAGAGAGTGCGGCGACAGGTCGCGTTGAAGGCTTACAATGCGCGCATTTGCGGAAGTCTATCCGACCCGGCGGTCGGGCCTGCCGCTCCCAGTCAGGAGAGTCCAATGCCGGTGATGGAACGGATCCAGGCCGAAGTCGAACAACACCCGATCGTATTGTTCATGAAAGGCACCCCGCAGTTCCCGATGTGCGAGTTTTCCAGTCGCGCAGTGCAGGCGTTGGTCGCTGCCGGCGCCGATCAATTGCGCACCGTCAACGTGCTGGAAGAACCCGAAGTGCGCGCGAATTTACCGCGCTATTCCAACTGGCCGACCTTCCCGCAGTTGTTTATTCATGGCGAGTTGATCGGCGGCTGCGACATCACGCTGGAATTGTTCGAATCCGGCGAGCTCAAGCGCATCGTCAGCGAGGCTTATCAGCCGTGAGTGCGTTGCAGGACCAGTCCGACGCTGCCTTGTTGGACGAGTGTGTGGTGCTGATCACTGGTGCCGCCGGCGGCCTGGGCGCTGCCGCTGCACAGGCATGTGCATCTGCCGGCGCTACCGTGGTGCTGCTCGGTCGCAAAGTGCGCCCATTGGAGCGCATCTACGACGTGGTAGCCAAACTTGGTCCGGAGCCGTTGCTGTATCCGCTCGATCTGGCCGGCGCTACGCCGGACGATTACGCCGCACTTGCGCAACGGCTGCAATCCGAACTTGGTGGCTTGCATGGCCTGCTGCATTGCGGCGCTGATTTCGCTGGTTTGACGCCAGCCGAGCTTGCAGCGCCTGCGGATTTTGCGCGCAACATCCATATCAATCTCACCGCGCGCGCCTGGTTGACCCAGGCCTGCCTGCCGCTGTTGCGGCAGCGGGACGACGCGGCAGTGGTCTTCGTCATTGATGACCCTGCACGCGTTGGCCAGGCCTATTGGGGCGCTTACGGCGCTGCCCAGCATGCACAGCGCGGCCTACTTGCCAGCCTGCACCACGAAACCGCCACCGGCGCGGTGCGCATCAGCGGCCTGCAGCCCGGCCCGATGCGCACCGCGTTGCGCGCGCGTGCTTTCACCCATCAGCAAGACAGCGAGGCGGTCGACCCCGCGCGCTATGCGTCTGCCTGCGTCACCTTGTTGTCTATGGCAGGCGCCGTGCACCGCGGTGCGATCTGGAGTCCTCCCGCATGACCATCCTGTCGGCAGCCTTGCTGCTGTTCCTGATTCTCGACCCGCTGGGCAATATCCCGGTGTTTCTCAGCGTGCTCAAGCCGCTGCCACCGAAGCGCCAGCGCTTCGTGCTCGCGCGCGAGTTGCTGGTCGCCTTATTCGTGCTGATGGCATTTCTGTGGGGCGGCAAGTACGCGCTGGAGCTGATGCACCTGCGTCAGGAGTCGGTGGCGATCGCTGGCGGCATCGTGCTGTTCCTGATCGGCATCCGCATGATCTTCCCGCGCCCGGAAGGCCTGATGGGCGAGATCCCCGACGGCGAGCCCTTCATCGTGCCGCTGGCGATTCCGCTGGTCGCCGGCCCGTCCGGCATGGCCGCGGTGATGCTGATGGGCAGCAACGAACCCACGCGGCTATGGGATTGGAGCCTGGCCCTGATGATTGCCTGGATCGGCGCATCCACCATCCTGGCCTCGGCGCCGCTGCTGTATAAACTGCTCGGTCATCGTGCACTGACCGCGATCGAGCGCCTGATGGGCATGTTGCTGGTGGCCATTTCGGTGCAGATGTTTCTGGATGGGTTGGGCACTTACTTCAAGTTGCCGGTGTCGATTTAAGGCAACGCTGATCAAGCAGCCGCGTCACCTGCACGGCCAATGTTTGAGAACCTGACGGCGTGGATACGCGCAAAAAACGCAAGAATATGGTTAAAAACACAAAATCGTCGTGATTTTAAGCGGTGTGTACCGGCGTCTTTG
>NZ_MDEJ01000006.1 GCF_002940065.1 Xanthomonas populi | reverse complement strand
TTAGGGAAAATTGCTCTGGTGTGATCTCCATACCCGATAGTTTACTCGCTCAGGCCATTAGTGTTAACAGGCCCTAGATGTTTCATGTTTTCCCCCTGGCGCGAAAGCACGACCGTGCCAGGCGGGCGATGGCGCCGCATCCTTGGCACACGTGTGTGTTGATCAATCCCCGTGGCCGGCGCATGGCGCGACGGCTGGCATTTCATGCCGGGATTGCGGGCCGCCGTCCAGTGGCGGCTGCCAGCGTCAAGCCACCGGGGTCGGAATCACCCGATGTTTGGCCATCACGTTGCGGATGGCGGTCAGCAACTGCTCGGGGGTGTAGGGCTTTTCCAGAAAGGCCGCGCCGTCCGGCAGGATCTCTTCCACATACTCCACCGCCAGCCCGGAGGTGAGCAGTACAGGAAGGTTGTACGGCGCGTGTGCGGTCTTGACCGCCAGATCCACGCCGGTCAGACCGCCCGGGAAGTGGATATCGGAAAACAGCACATCGATGCGCGGGTCGCTTTCAATCAGCGTCATTGCTTCTTCAACCGAGCCTGCACTGCGGCAGGTGAAACCATAGCTCTCCAGCACAAGGCAGCTGAGTTGTCTGGTGCCATCGCCGTCTTCGACTACGAAGACAACAGGCCGTTCCTTGTTCTGTGACATGAGCGCGTCTCGTGAGGCACGCCGCATTTTCGGCCATGCAGTGGTGAACCCTCTGTCAACGCAGACGGGACCGTATGGTTACCAGCCGAACGGGCCGGCACCGTAGCCGCCGGGCCCATAGCGCGGGCCGAAAATCGGGCCTCCGTCGCGTCCGACACTGATGCTGACGCCGATCTGATGCGCCTTGCCGTCGTCATCGTAATAGGTCTTGCAGGAATTCAGATTGACTGCCTGCCAATTGCCGTTGCCGCCGCGGCTGGAGTAGCCCATGCCGGTTTCGACCGCGCCATGCAGCTTGCCCTGGCATTGCTCAGCGCGTTCTGCGGCGATGGATGCAGCGTTGGGGCGGCTCAACGCCGGCTGTGGGCCACTCTTGTCGCCGTAGAAGGTACCCGGCGGATCGGTAGGGACTTCCGGGTCGGAGCGGTACTGCACCGGCGCTTGCGGAATGCTCAGATCGAGCGAGCGCGCCGCGACTGGCTCGGCACTGCCGTCGCCGGCCTGAGCGAGCGCACCGCCAGCGGCAAACAGAGTGACCAGGAGAAGCAGACTGCGTTTCATCGATCGGACTCTACTGAGAGGGACTGGCAGCGCGTGCCAAGTCGCTGAAGTGAAACTAGCAACGGCTGATTGAATGCGCGCTGTCGATCCTGCGGATTTTTGCGCCAGCGCAGGTGTGCCGATGACACACGCTGTTGCATCAGCCTTGTTCGCGAACGATCTCGATCAGCTGCGCACCGTAGCGGGCCAGTTTGCCGCCACCGATGCCGCCGATATGCGACAGCGCATCGATGCTGGTTGGCCGCTGTTCGGCGATCGTGCGCAGCGTGCTGTCGTGGAAGATCACAAACGCCGGCACGTTCTGTTCCTTGGCCAGTTCCGCGCGCAATCCGCGCAAGGCATTGAACAACACCAGGTCCTGCGGCTGCACCGGCAGGCCGGTGCGTTGCGCGCCACGCTCGCGCCCGGCAGCCGGGTTCTCGCGTCGCATCATCACCTGGCGTTCGCCCTTGAGCACCTGGCGGCTGGCGTCGGTGAGGCGTAGACCGCCGTGGCCTTCGCTGTCGACTTCCAGCAGGCTGGCGGCTACCAACTGGCGGAACACGCCGCGCCAGGTGCGCTCGTCCAGATCGCGGCCGATGCCGTAGGTGCTCAACTGGTCGTGGCCGAGCTGCTTGATGCGTTCGTTCTCGCTGCCGCGCAGGATGTCGAGCAGGTGGCCCACCCCGAAGCGCTGCCCGCTGCGATACACGCAACTGAGCGCTTTCTGCGAGGCCACCGTGGCATCCCAGGCGGCCGCAGGGGTGAGGCAGTTGTCGCAATTGCCGCAGGGCTTGGGATATGTTTCGCCAAAGCCGGCCAGCAGCACCTGGCGGCGGCATTGCATCGATTCGCAGTAGCCGAGCAGGTGATCGAGCTTGGCGCGTTCCAGGCGCTTGCGCTCTTCGGCGGCTTCGCCCTGTTCGATCATCTGCTTGAGCAGCACCATATCGCCCAAGCCGTAGCAGAGCCAGGCTTCGGCGGGGTCGCCATCGCGGCCGGCGCGGCCGGTTTCCTGGTAATAGCCTTCCAGTGATTTGGGCAGATCCACATGCGCGACAAAGCGCACGTCGGGCTTGTCGATGCCCATGCCGAAGGCGATCGTGGCGGTCATGATGATGCCGTCTTCGCGCAGGAAGCGGCGCTGGTTTTCTGCGCGCACTTCGGCCTGCAAACCAGCGTGGTAGGGCAGGGCATTGAAGCCTTGCGCACGCAGCTGCTGCGCGGTTTCTTCGACCTTGCGCCGCGACATGGCGTAGACAATTCCGGCCGAGCCGCGATAACGGCCCAGGAACTCCTGCAGCTGCTTGCGCGCGTTGTCCTTCTGCACCACGGTGTAGCGGATGTTGGGGCGGTCGAAGGAGCTGACGAAGTGGCGCGCGTCGACCAGATCCAGGCGCTCGGCGATCTCGCGCTGAGTCGGCGGGTCGGCGGTGGCGGTCAAGGCCATGCGCGGGATGTGCGGCCAGCGCTCGTGCAGCACGGTGAGCTGGCGGTATTCGGGGCGGAAGTCGTGGCCCCATTGCGAGACGCAATGCGCCTCGTCGATGGCGAACAGCGCGATGCGGCTGCGTTCCAGCAAGGACAGAAAGCGTGGTGTCAGCAGGCGCTCTGGCGCGACATAGAGCAGATCCAGGTCGCTGGACAGCAAGGCGCGCTCGACCCGCTGGGCGTTTTCCGCATCCAGCGTGGAATTGAGGAATTCGGCGCGCACGCCGAGCTGGCGCAAGGCGTCGACCTGATCCTGCATCAGCGCGATCAGCGGCGAGACCACGATGCCGATGCCATCGCGCAACAGCGCCGGCACCTGGTAGCACAGCGACTTGCCGCCACCGGTGGGCATCAGCACAAGGGCATCGTTACCGGCGGCGACGTGTTCGACAATGGCTTGCTGAGGGCCGCGGAAGTCGTCGTAACCGAAGACGCGGCTGAGCAGTTCGTGGGCGTGTGAAGGCATCGGCCTAGGATACCGCGCGGGTCACCTCCTGGCCGGTGTCATGCTGGCGGTGTTGCGTGATGGTGGGTCGGGGATCGCCCTGATGTGGTGAGCGCGCCTACGAGTGCTCACGCGGACGTCGCTGGGTGAGGGTCGTGCGGCGCGGGAGATGGCAGGAGGCCGAGCGTGGGCGTGGGGGCCACTAGGGAAGGCCTGATTAACCCATGCATCGCCGCCATGCGGCTCCGTCAAATCAATAAGTTAAGCTTCGCGCAAGTGGGTTAATCAGAGAATCCCTAGGACTTCGCTCCGTACCCTCCCCCCGGGGGGTAGAGGGGCTTTGTGTCCCGCGCCTGCGCGTTACGTGCTGACCAGGCGCGGAGATGGCTGCGGTTTACTGCAGCAAGGAACGCAGCATCCAGGCGTACTTCTCGTGGGTCTGCAGGCGCTGGGTCAGCAGGTCCACGGTCGGGTCGTCGCCGGCGTCGTCGGCGGTGCCCAGCACCTTGCGTGCGGTGCGGCAGACCGCTTCGTTGCCGCTGACCAGTTGGCGCACCATTTCACGCCAGTCGGCGCTGTCGCTCAAACCCTGTTCTTCCGGGATCGAGGTCAATGCGACGAATTCGCTGTAAGAGCCCGGTGCGTTATAGCCCAAGGCGCGGATGCGTTCGGCCACTTCGTCCAGTGCGGCCCACTGCTCGGTGTACTGGGTTTCGAACATGGTGTGCAGCGAGTTGAACATCGACCCGGTGACGTTCCAATGGAAGTTGTGGGTTTTCAGATACAAGGTGAAGGCGTCAGCCATGTAGCGTGCCAGACCGTCGGAGATCTGCTTACGATCGCTGTCCTTGATCCCGATATCGATGTGCGGTGCCGATGCAGCGGCGACCGGTAATGCGTCGTTGATGACCACGGACTTTGTTGCGGCGTTCTTTTTCTTGGACATGGGATGGTCCTCCTGAGGGAACTGATATGGCGTCACAATAGACAGGCTAAAGGAACACTTGTCATTCAATCTTTCACACTTTTCGATCTATGAGCGCTATCGACACCGACCTTGCCAACACTTTGCGTGAGCGCCGCCATGCCGTCGACAGCGGCATGAGCCGCGATCGTGCCCGGCTGCTCGGTCTGTGGTCGCGCTGGCAAGGCAAACCGGGCAACACGCAGCTGCGCGAGGCGTTCGAGCAGGCGCTGGCGGCATCGCGGGCGCAGCGTCAGGCGCGCGCCGAGCAGCAGCCCGCCATCACGCTGGACACGCAACTGCCGATCGCGCGCGAGGCCGACCGCATCATCGCGCTGATCCGTGACCATCAAGTGGTGGTCATCGCGGGCGAAACCGGTTCGGGCAAGACCACCCAGCTGCCCAAGCTGTGTCTGGTGGCCGGGCGCGGGGTGGCCGGCATGATCGTCTGCACCCAGCCGCGCCGGATCGCCGCACGTGCGGTGGCTGCGCGCGTTGCCGAAGAGTTGAAGACGCCGTTGGGCACCACGGTGGGCTTCCAGGTGCGCTTCACCGACCGGGTTGGCGAAGAGGCGCGGATCAAGTTCATGACCGATGGCATCCTGCTGGCGGAGATCGTCAGCGACCGTTGGTTGTCGGCCTACGACACCATCATCGTGGACGAGGCGCACGAGCGCAGTCTCAACATCGATTTCCTGCTCGGCTATCTCAAGCAACTACTGGTCAAGCGGCCCGATCTCAAGTTGATCGTGACGTCGGCCACCATCGATACAGCGCGCTTTTCGCAGCATTTCGACAACGCACCGGTGATTAATGTGGAAGGCCGCACCTTCCCGGTCGAGGTGCGCTATCGCCCGCTCGAAGGTGAGGCTGGCACCAACGGCGATGGCGAGCAAGGCAACGGCCGCGATGGCGAACGCACCGTCACCGATGCGATCGTGGCGGCAATCGACGAAATCACCCGCATCGACCCGCGCGGCGACGTGCTGATATTCCTGCCGGGCGAGCGCGAAATCCGTGATGCGCACCAGTCGCTGGAACGGCGCAAATACCGCGAAACCGAAGTGGTGCCGTTGTATGCACGGCTGTCTGCGCAAGACCAGGACCGCGTGTTCAATCCGGGCCCGCGTCGGCGCCTGGTGCTGGCCACCAATGTAGCCGAGACCTCGCTGACGGTGCCACGCATCCGCTATGTGGTTGACCCCGGGTTTGCGCGCATCAAACGCTATAGCCCGCGTCAGAAGCTGGACCGCTTACACATCGAGCCGATCTCGCAGGCCAGCGCCAATCAGCGCATGGGCCGTTGCGGACGTATCGCCGAGGGCATCTGCTACCGCCTGTATGCCGAAGCCGATTTCGCCGCGCGTCCGGCGTTCACCTACCCGGAGATCCGGCGCGCGTCGTTGTCGGGGGTGATTCTGCGCATGCTGCAACTGGGCCTGGGGCGGATCGAGGATTTTCCGTTTCTGGAGGCGCCGGACGAGCGCGCGGTGGCCGATGGCTGGCAGCAGTTACTGGAGCTTGGCGCGATCGATGGCGAACGCCGCCTGACCGCGACCGGCCGCCAGATGGCGCGCCTGCCGGTGGACGTCAAACTGGCGCGCATGTTGGTAGCCGCGCAGCAACACGGTTGCCTGCGCGAGATGATCATCATCGCCGCATTCCTGGGCATCCAGGACCCGCGCGAGCGCCCGCCCGAAGCGCGTGAGGCGGCCGATAACGCGCATACGTTGTTTGCCGATGCGCGCTCCGAATTCGTCGGCATCCTGCGCTTGTGGGAGGCGTATCGACAGGTGCACGAAGAGCTCACCCAGTCCAAATTGCGCGACTGGTGCAACCGGCATTTTCTCGGATTTTTGCGTATGCGCGAGTGGCGCGAACTGCATCGGCAGTTGCGCTTGCTGTGCGAAGAGCTCGGTTGGAGCGAAGAGCCGGTCGGCGCGATGATGGGGCCGTTGCTGGCTGGCGCCAGTGCGCCACAGCGCGAGGACGGCCACAACGCCAACCGGCTCACACGCGGGCAGTTGCATCGCGCCGCACGGTTGGCGCGTGAAGGCAAGCCTGATCCAACTGCGCCACCTGCACAAACCACGTCTGCGGCTGCGAAAAAGCAGGCCGATGCCGCTGAGGTGTCGGCACGCACCAGCGAGCGCGAACGCGCTGCGGCGTATCAGGCACTGCATCGCGCGCTGTTGGCGGGCTTGCCCACGCAGATCGGCCATCGCACCGAAAAAGGCGACTTCCTCGCCGCGCGGCAACGCCGGTTCGTGCCGTTCCCCGGGTCTGCGTTGGCACGCAAACCGCCGCCGTGGATTCTTGCCGCTACGCTGTTGGACACGCAAAAAGTGTGGGGCATGACCAATGCTGCGATCGAGCCGGATTGGGCGATCGCCGAGCTTGCGCATCTGCTGGCGCGCAAGCACTTCGACCCGCATTGGTCGCGTGCGCAGGGGCAGGTGGTCGCCTCCGAGCAGATCAGTCTGTTTGGGTTGGTGCTGGCACCGAAAAAGCCGGTGCATTTCGGCAAGATCGACCCGGCCGCCGCGCATGACTTGTTCGTGCGTCAGGGCCTGGTGACCGGCGAAATCAACACGCGTGCAGCGTTCGTTGCCGACAACCTCAAGGTGCTGGAGCAGGCGCGCGAAGAAGAAGCCAAGCTGCGTCGCGCCGGCATCGTGGCCGACGAAGACTGGCAGGCGCGCTGGTATCTGGATCGCATTCCGTCCGAACTGCATTCTGCCAGTGGGCTGGATGCGTGGTGGAAGACCTTGCCGCCGGACAAGCGCCGCAGCCTGCATTGGTCGTTGAACGATCTGCTGCCCGGCGAAGGCAGCGAGGCCGATCGTTTTCCGAAGTATTTCCCGCTCGGCGATGCGCGGCTGCCGTTGCACTATCGCTTCGAGCCGGGCGCCATCGATGACGGCGTCACGTTGGATGTGCCGTTGCATCTGCTCAACGCGCTGGATCCGACGCGGCTGTCGTGGCTGGCGCCCGGTTTTGTTGCAGACAAGGCATCGGCATTGATTCGCAGCCTGCCCAAGGCGCAACGGCGCAACTATGTGCCTGCGCCGGACTTCGCACGCGCGTTCTACGAGGCCTACAGCATTGCGTCTGCCGACGATATTCGTGGCGAGCTGGCGCGTTTTCTGACCAAGGCCACCGGCACGCAAGTAGCGGCTCTGGACTTCGACGAAGAAGCGCTGGACACGCATCTGCTGATGAACCTGCGTTTGCGCGATGACGACGGCAAGGTGCTGGCCGAATCGCGCGATCTGGACGGGCTGCGTGCGCGTTTCGGCGCGCGTGCGGGCCAGGCGTTCGCCGCGCGAGCCGGCCGTGCCTTGGCCGCCGAGGGCTTGCGCGATTTCCCGGACGCCCCGATTCCCGAGCAGGTGTCAGGCGAGGCCGGCGTGCCGGCGTATCCGGCACTGGTGGACCAGGGCGACGATGCAGCGCTACGCATCTTTGCCGACCGTAACGAGGCGGCGCAGGCGCATCCGCGCGGCGTGCGCCGGCTGCTGGAAATCGCGTTGGCCGACAAGATCAAACAGGCACGCAAGCAACTTCCCGTGTCGCCCAAGACCGGGCTGCTGTACGCGGCGATTGAATCGCAGGAGCGTTTGCGCGGCGATCTGGTTGATGCCGCACTCAACGCGGTGTTGGCCGAAGGGCTAGGCGCGATTCGCGACCCGGGCGCGTTTGCGCAACGCCGCGACGATGCGACCAAGCGGCTGTTCGGTGAGGCGATGGAACGGCTGACGCTGGCCGAGAACATTCTTGGCGCAGTAGTCGAACTCAAGCCCTTGCTGGAAGCGCCGTTGATGGGTTGGGCGCGCGGCAATCTGGACGATATGGAACAGCAACTGCGCGCATTGGTGCATGCCGGCTTCCTGCGCGAGACCCCTGCCGAGGCGCTTGCCAACTATCCGCGGTATCTCAAGGCGATGATTCTGCGCACCGAGCGCGCCAAGCGCGATCCGGCCCGCGATCAGACGCGCATGCTCGAACTCAAGCCGTTCGTGGATGCGTTGGGCGATGCGGCCGCACGCGGCTTGCAGCAGCGCCCGGAGTGGGAGTCGCTGCGCTGGGATCTGGAAGAGCTGCGCGTCTCGGTGTTCGCGCAGGAGCTTGGCGCGAAGTCCGGCGTGTCTGCGAAGAAGTTGTCGCAGCGGGTAGCTGCGTTGCGGAGCTGAGTGGCGTGCGTGCGCACACGTGCATGCATCGCTTACGACACCTCGGCACGTTGTTGCAGATACCAGGTGGCCGCGCCGAGCACGCCCAGTTGCCCGCGCTCGACCAGCTTGACCGGGATGCGCTCGAGCACTGCACGCATGTTTCCTTTCGCTAAAAAACGTTCGCGAAACGCGCTGCTGGCCAGAAACTGCCCGATCGTCGGCAGGATCCCGCCGGCCAGATAGATGCCGCGGGCAGCGCCGTAGGCCAGTGCCATATCGCCGACGGCGCTGCCCAATACTGCGCAGAAGGTGTGCAGGCAATCGCGCGCTACCGCATCGTCTTCGTGCAGCGCTGCATGCGTGATCGCGGCAGGCAGGCGATGGCGGGGCGGCACCGCGTGCAGTTCGCATACTGCGTTGTAGAGATTGAGCAGACCGGGGCCGGACAACACATATTCAATCGGGAGATAGTGCCGGCCTCGAAGCAGAATCCGCAGCAGCTGCAGCTTCTTCTCGTCGATGCTTGCCAACGCCACCTGGCCGGCCTCGGTGGCGAGCACGATCGGACGGGGCTTGGCATCGATCCACACCGCAGCGCCAAGCCCGGTGCCGGGGCCGACCACCAGGATCGGGCCTGCGGCCTGCGTATGCCGTGGCGTCGGCCCGCTGAGCTGCAGCACGGCATGGTGTTGCATCTACGGAGCGGCGTAGGCGACCGCTTCGAAATCGTTGACCAGATGCACGCTGCGCACTGCAAGCGCGTTACGGAGAGTGCCGCGCGAAATCGTCCATGGCAGGTTGTTGCTGATGAAGCTGCCATCGTCCACCGCGACACCGGAACTGGCGATCACCACCGCATCGACACCACGCACATGCTGCAAAAAGTCGCCAAGGATCGCATCCAGACTGGCGTGCTCGGCGCACCGATACGTGCGGTAGTGCGACAGCTCGGTCGCTGCAGTGCTCGCGTAGGAATTGCTCGCGTAGGAGGCGTGACCAACACGCACATGCGTAACTCCCACATCGGCCGCGATAAAGCCGGTGGCCGCGGGCACGGCGAGCGAGGGAGACGCATCAGCAGAGCGCGAAGTTGCAGCCACCTTCCATCCTTTGGGTCCGCCGATCGGCCAATGCCGTCAGCGAATACGGGCCTGTGTAGGAGTTAGTGACAATGCTGTCCATGGTTCAGTCGGGTTGGATCTTTCTTGTCGACGTATTCACGCGCACACAGGCGCTTTCGCCGGCATGTGCGCAGTGCGCGCGGCGCTGCGGGAAATACGGCAGCCAGCATTTGCGTCAGCGCCGAGACATGACCTGCTTACTTGACCCGACGCACCTTGGCAGGCGTGTTGTAGCCTTCGATCTGCAGATACCACACGCCGACCAGGCCGGGCTTGATCTTGACCTTGGGCGCGTCCTTGCGAACGCCCGACAAGTTGGCGGTATCGCTCTGCTCCCAGTCCTGACCATTGGCCAGCGTGTACACGCGGCCCTTGGAGAAGCCCTTGAACTCGCCAACAATCGTGCTTTCGATCGGCTCCTTGCTGCCGAAATCGAAGAAGCCGCGGTTCTTGACGATCACTTCCTGGCGGCCGGCTTCCTTGGCCTGTTCGACTACCACGGCGGCTTCTTTGGCGACCTTGCCCTGCAGCCAGTCGTTGAGCGCGGCCAGCTCGCTGGCGTTGAGCTTGTCCAGGCCGGCGGTCTTGAACTGTTCGGTACTCATCTGCGACTGCAGATCGCCTTGCACCACGCGCTGCGCCAGGGCCGGGACAGCGGTCAACGCGAGGGTCAGGCAGGCCATCAGGGCAATGCGGCGCGCAAGCGACATGGAGGCGATCCGGAACAAGGAGGTCGCTAGTGTAGACGCTAGTCAGCGCCTGCCGCAGCTGGCTAGTCCGCCTCGGCCGTCAGCGTGTCTGCGGTGGCCGATGCTGCGCGTTCGGGGCGGCTGGGGCGGCGATAGATGAACTGCGGTGGCGTCGCTGCGGCCTCGCGTTCGGCGGTGGCGCGCACCTCGGCGTGCACCGGCGAGCGTTCGCAGACCGGATCCAGCGTGGCGGCATCGCCGCTGAGCGCCAGGGCCTGGCAGCGGCAGCCGCCCCAGTCGATCTCGCGCTTGGGGCAGCCCTGGCACACCTCCGGCATCCACGCCGTGCCACGGAAGCGCACGAATGCCTCGCCGTTGTTCCAGATATCGGCCAGCGAACGTTCGCGCAGATTGTCGAAGCGCATGCCCTCGATGGTTTCGGCCGCATGGCAGGGCAGCACGTCGCCGCGCGGGGAAATATTGACGAATCGCTGGCCCAGCCGCCCATGCAGGGTTTGGGCTGGCGCGCGTAATAATCGGGGGTAACGAAGTCGATCGCCAGGCGGTCGCCGAGCTCGCGGCGCGCGGTTTCCACTGCGGTAATGGTGGCTATCAGTTGCTCGCGGCTTGGCATCAGCGCGGCGCGATTGCGCAGGCCCCACCCGTAGTACTGGGTGTGGGCCACTTCGATGCGCTCGGCCTGCCATTCCAGCGCCAGCGCGATCATGCCCGGCACGCGTTCGGCGTTATGGCGGTGCAGCACGGCGTTGAGCGTGAGCGGCAGGCCACGCGCACGCACGGCGGCGGCGAACTCACGCTTTTTGGACAGACTGTTGCGATAGCCGGCGATGCGGTCGGCACCGGCCGGGTCGACGTCCTGCACGCTCAGCTGCACATGCTCCAATCCTGCGGCCTGCAATTGATCCAGCATCGGCTCACCGCCGGCCACGCCGGAGGTGATCAGATTGCTGTACAGCCCGAGCCCGCGCGCATGCGCCACCAGTTCGGGCAGGTCCTTGCGCAGCATCGGTTCGCCACCGGAAAAATGCGCTTGCAGCACGCCCATGTCGGCGGCCTGCTGCAGCAGCGAGCGCCAGCCGGCGGTGTCCATTTCTTCGCGCAGCGCTGCCAGTGCGATCGGGTTGGAGCAGTAAGGGCACGCCAACGGGCAGCGGTGGGTCAGCTCCAACAGCGCGGACAGCGGTGGCTGGGCGATGCTCATAGCCGTAACAAACGCTTTTGGTGCAGGGTATGAGTGAGTTCGATCACATCGAGCTCGATATCGGCCGCGTCGGCATCGAATTCGGCAGCCAATTCCTGCGCGATCTGCGCCAGCGAACGCGCGCCGTCGTAGCGCTGCGCCACCACCAGCGCGATCTCGTCCAGCTCGACCACGCGTTCTGGCGCCAGCAGCACCCACTGGTCGCGTGCGCGGTCGTGCTGCAAGCGCACGCCTGCGCGCAAGGCTGGCTGGCTATCGCGGGTGATGCTGCTCACGCAGCGGCCCGGCTGGCGTCGCGGTCGGGCACGAACGCATCCGGCCACACGATGCCAGGAGTGACGTAGGCCACGTGCAACGCATCCAGCTGCGCCCACAACACCGAACACTTGAAGTGCAGCGCGGCCTTGACCAGCTCCTGTTTCTCGAAGGTATCGGCGTGCTGCTTGACGTAGTCGAGCGCGAAATCCGAATCGCGTGGCGCTTCGGTCAGACGATGCTCGAAGTAGGCTAGCGCTTCGGGCGAAACGAAGTCGTAATGCTTGAGCATGCCGGCCACGCGCCGGCCGATGATGTTGGGGGCGAACAACTCGGTGAGCGAAGAGGCGATCGCTTCGATCAGGCTTTTTTCGCGCACGAAATGCAGGTAGGCCTGCACCGCAAAGCGCGTGCCGGGCAGCAGCGCGCGCCCGGATTCGACCAGGCCACGATCCAGGCCTAGCGCATCGGTCAGATGCAGCCAGCGCGCGATTCCGCCATCGGTGGCGCTATTGCCATCGTGATCGAGAATGCGCTGACGCCAGATCCGACGCAGCGCCGGGTCTTCCATGCGCGCCAGAATCGCGGCGTCTTTCAATGGGATGCAGCGCTGATACTCGAAGCGATTCAAGGCCCAGGCCTGGACCTGGCCACGATCGAGTTTGCCGTCGTGCAGCAGCGCGTGAAACGGATGCTGGTCGTGGTACAGACGTGCGCCGATGGCGCGCAATTGCGCTTCCAGCTGGTCGGGTGTGAGCAGGGCGGTCACAGCGTGACCTCCAGCCCGTCGTGCGCGACCTCCCAGCCGCTGGCACGCGCGCTGGCGTACTCCGGCGAGTGGGTGTCGAGCACGGGATTGGTGGTGTTGAGATGGATGAAAATCTTGCGCGCCACATCCAGCGGAGCGAGTGCCGCGATGGTGCCGTCGGGGCCATCGATGCTCATGTGGCCCATGCGCTGGCCGGTCTTCTTGCTGATGCCCAGTTGCACCATTTCATCGTCGCGCCACAGTGTGCCGTCGAAAAACACCAGTTCGGTGCCTTGCAGGCGCGCGCGCAACCCATCAGTCATTGCCGCGCAGCCGGGAATGTAATGCACGCGGTGCTGACCATCTTCGATGGTGAGCCCGAGGGTTTCTTCATTGGAGCCGGCCAGATCGCCGCCGCTGCGCGATTCCATAAACAACGGCACCTTGCCGGGCACCGAAAACGGCGTGAACTGCAACCCCAGCAGCGACAACGGCGTGTCGAGCGCAAACGGTTGGCGCTGCACATACCGCGGATTGACCGCATCGAAGATGGGGTTTTGCGAGAGCAGATCCAGCACGCGACTGCTGGCATGCAGCGAGAAGGCCTGGCTTTCGCGCATCGACAACAGCCCGGCGATGTGGTCGATCTCGCCGCTGGTGAGCAACACGGCTTCGACCGGCGAGTGCCTTAAGCCATGCTGCGGCCAAAGAACGGGGGTTGCGAGAATTTGTTGGCGGAAATCGGGTGAGGCGTTGATCAGCACCCAGCGTTGGCCATCGGCACTGACGGCGATACTGGCCTGGGTACGACGTTGGGCACCGTCTGTTTGTTGCCACGCCCGTTGACTCGCGGGTATGTGGCAATTCCACTGCGGGTGCCCACCGCCGGCCGCCGATCCCACAACGATGATGCGCATGGAGAACTGTTACCTATCTGCCGGCAGCAGCCGGTCATGCATCGGGAGGAAGGGCGGCAGTTGAGCTCAGAATTCGCCGGAGACGTAGCAGTTGATCTCGGCGCCACAATTGACTTCACGAACGACAGGCTTCTTCCAGGTCTTCATCGGCTACCTCGCAGTTGGTTGGACTGACGTTATCGCAGCACTGGGCAGCGACGAGGCCAATGAGCATAGGCAGCCGGTTTGGGCGAGTTGTAAAGAGCATGTAAAAAGCCGCCGATGTGGCCGATTTCATATGCAGTATTGCACGGGAATCAGCGCAGAACGGTTGCGAATCAAGGCGTTGGCGGGTTAACCGAGCGTAAGCGCGACCGTGCCGGATGATTGTAGCTGCGCTGCGATTGCGCGTTGTGGAGAAGGTGACGCGCACGTTACCGTAGCTGTCAGACCCCTGTTATTGCCCAACGCCCGTGTCCACCGCTGTAACCAGTTCCTCATCCGACCGCTTGCATGCCGTGCTGCAGCGTCCTGCTGTCGCGTCGATCGCGCCCGCCTTGCGCGACGCATTGGCGCAGGCCTGGCAGAACGTGCCGCCAGCGCAGGCCGAGAGCGTACTGCGGGCCTTGCTTGCCGACACGCTGGATGCGCTGGCGTTGCTGGCGGCCGATGAGGCCACCTTGATTGCCGCATTGCTGTTCGACCTGCCCGCATTGCGCGGCGTGGTTGCCAGCCTGCCATGGCAACCGGCGGAACGGCGTGCGGTGGTGGAGGGTTTGCTGGACGGCCTGGATGCCGCCGACCAGGTCTGGGCGCTGCATGCCGGGCGCGAGGCCGGGCGCAACAGCGAAGGCTTGCGGCGGCTGCTGCTCTCCATTATCCATGACCTGCGAGTGGTGCCGATTCTGCTGGCGCGGCAGTTGGCGCGCATGCGTGTGGCCGACCGCATGAGCGAAGAACAACGCCGCGCGCTTGCCCAGCTCACCCGCGACATCCACGCGCCGCTGGCCAACCGGCTGGGCATCTGGCAGGTGAAGTGGGAGCTGGAAGACCTGGCGTTCCGGCATCTGGAGCCGGAGACCTACCGCCGCATCGCCCGCGAGGTGGACGAAACCCGCGTGGCGCGCGAGCGCTATCTCGAAGCGGTCAAGCGCACCTTGTCGACGACGCTGACCCAGCAGGGTCTGCGCGCGGAGGTGAGCGGGCGACCGAAGCACATCTACAGCATCTGGCGCAAGATGCAGAAAAAGCGCCTGTCCTTCGACCAGCTGTACGACATCCGCGCGGTGCGGGTGATGGTCGACGACGTGGCGGCCTGCTACGCCGCATTGGGTGCCGTGCATTCGCTATGGGCGCCGGTGCCGAGCGAGTTCGACGATTACATCGCCCGGCCCAAGGCCAACGACTACCGCTCGCTGCATACCGCTGTCTTCGGCCCGGAAGGGCGCACGATCGAAATTCAGATCCGCACCCACGAAATGCATGCGCAGGCCGAGCTCGGCGTGGCCGCGCACTGGAAGTACAAGGAAGGCGGCAAGGGCGGCGAGAAGGCGTTCGACCGCAAGATCCTGTGGATGCGCCAGTTGCTGGAACAGGTGCATGAAGGCGACCACGGCGAGCTGGCCGGGGCGCTGGATGCCGAGCTGATCGAAGACCGCGTGTATGCGCTGACGCCTAAGGGCGAGGTCATCGACTTGCCGCAAGATGCCACCCCGCTGGATTTCGCATATCACGTGCACACCATGGTAGGGCATCGCTGCCGCGGCGCCCGCGTCAACGATCGCATCGTGCCGCTGACGTATCGGCTGCGCAGCGGCGACCGCGTGGAGATTATGACCGCTAAGGAAGCCGACCCGCGCCGCGACTGGTTGCTGGCGTCCAACGGATTTCTGGCCAGTGGGCGCTCACGCGACAAGGTACGCGCGTGGTTCCACAAGCTCGACCGCGCGCGCAACGTGCACGCGGGCAAGGAATTGCTCGATCGCGAGCTCAAGCGCCTGGGGCTGCAGCATGCGGACCTGAGCGTGGCGACGCGCAGATTCCACGCCGAAAATATTGACGATCTGTATATCCAGGTGGCGCTAGGCGATACCGGGCCCAACCAGGTCAGCCGTGCCTTGCTGGAAGCCGAACGTGCCGCCTCGCGGCCTGCCTTACCGCCGCCGCCCCGGCCCACGGCGCGGCGCGAGGGCCTGGGTAAGTCCAAATTCACCGTGCAGGGCGTAGGCAATTTGCTGGTGCAACTAGCGCGCTGCTGCCAGCCGGTGGCGGGCGAGCCGATCGCCGGCTATCTGACCCGCGGCCGTGGCATCACCGTGCATCGCACCGATTGCGCGGGGCTGTCGCGTCTGGCGGCCGCGCATCCGCAGCGCGTGCTGCCGGTGGAATGGGGCCAGGCCGGCAGCGGCTACGAAGTGGATGTGCAGGTCCGCGCGGTGGACCGCCGCTGGCTGCTCAAGGACATCACCAACCTGATCGCGCAGGAAGACGCGCATGTGCTAGAGATCAACAGCGACAACGTGCGCGATACCGGCCGCGCGCAGCTGCGTTTGCGCTTGAGTGTCAGCGATTACGACCAATTGTCCGGCTTGCTTGGCAAGCTGGGTGCCTTGCCGGGAGTGAGCGAGGTGCGTCGGCTCGGTTGAGCGCGGGGCAGCGCAGCTTGCGAACAGGCGCCAGATGAGCGTGGGCGTGTGCGTACGACCCAAAGTTGAGGCGCACAAGCCTGCGCTGGTTCGAGCGTCGGTCGGTCGTGCTGGCTTGGTGCGTGCGATCGTTAGGTGGGTCGCGTCGCAAGCACATCGTCTTTGCGGTAGCCGGCTACCATGGCGGGGTGAATCCGTGCCCGTCAGGTCGCGCCAAGGACGCCACCGCATGTTCCCGCTTCCGCGCTGGGCCAGATCGCCCCGCCTCTGGGCGCCGTTACGTAGCCGCGCGCTATGGCGCGTGGTTCTGGTGCTGTGTGCATGCCTGTCGTTGACCGTGGTGATTCTGCGCAAGCCGGTGGCCGATTGGATGTGGCCGGATACGCGCATTCAGCAGCTGCTGCAGCGTGGCGATGCGGCGTTGTCGCGCGGCAAGCTGAGCGCTGCCGATGGCAATGGCGCGCGCGAATTGTTCGCCGCCGCGCTCGCCCTGGATAGCGACCGCAGCGAAGGATAGCGACCGCAGCGAAGCCCGCGCCGGACTGGCACGTACCGGCGCCGCCGCAGTGGTGCAAGCGCGTGCGGCGATCGCGGCCGGCGATACGATCAATGCGCAACGGACACTGGCGCTCGCCAGCGCGCTAGAAGTGCCGCAGGCGCAGATCGCGCCAGTCACGCTACGCTTGCGCGCGCTGCAGGCACGTCGCGCCGGTCTGGATGCCTTGGTCGCGCAGGCGGTGGCCGCGCAGCAACAAGGACGCCTGGATGGCACCCCGGACAGTGCGCTGCCGTTGTACCAGCGCATCCTGACCCTGGCGCCGGACCGCACCGATGCCTTGGAAGGCCGCGAAGATGCCTTGACCGACCTGCTGGCGCAGGCCCGCCACGCACTCGCGCGCGACGCGCTCGACGATGCGGCGATGTTGCTGGCCGCCGCCAAGCGCTATGACGCCGGGCATGCCGATGTACCGCTGACCGAAGGCCACTACCACCGCGTGCTGGAACAGCGCCGTCAGCGCGCGGAAGGCTTGTTGCGGCGTGGTCGCCCGGCGCCCGCCGCACGTGATTTCAATGCCGTGTTGGCGGCCGAGCCAAAGGATGCCGCAGCGCATCGTGGGCTCGATCAGGTTGCAGGCGAGTACGCCGCGCAGGCCAGCCGGCAGGCGGCGAATTTCCACTTCGACGCTGCATTGCAGTCGCTACAGGAGGCGCGCGCCCTGGTGCCCGGCGCTGCATCGATCGCCCAGGCAGAGCAGGCGATTGCGCGCGCACACGATGCACAGCGCAGTCCCGAAACTGGCTTGTCGCGTGGTGCACGCGAGCGCCGTCTGCGCGCGCTGCTGCAACGGGTGAGAGTTGCCGAAGCGCAGCAACACTGGATGACCCCGCCTGGCACCAGCGCCTACGACGCGGTACGTGCAGCGCAGGCCCTGGCGCCGCGTGGAGCTCGCGAGTCAGCGTTGTTTCGAGGACGAATTGCGCAATAACCGCTTGCGTGCCGCGCGCTGTTGCCTGGATGCCTGGCAGGCACTGACGCCGAATGGTGACGCGCTAGCTGGCGCGCGCCGACGCCTGGCGCAGCGCTGGATTGCGGTGGGCAGCGAACGCTTGGGGCAGGAGGATGCGGCGTTTGCCCGGCGCGCGCAGGACGAGGCGCATCAGCTGGATCCGGGGCTGCCGGAATTGGCCGAGTTCACACGGCGGGTCAAGGCAGTGACGGAGCAGCGTTAGGGCATAGTGCTCTACGCGCGACCAGTGCGCACAGGCGCCTAGTCAATCCTCGATAAACAACTCGCGCACCGTGCCGCGCGCCGCATCCAGCGAAAAATGCTGGGCCACGTTGCGCAATCCGTTGTCGGCCAGGCGCTGCCATAGCGCTGCATCTTGATACAGGCGCACGATCGCATCGGCGAACGCGTCGGCGGTATCTGCCACGCACACGTCCTGGCCATCGCGCAGATGCATGCCTTCCACTGCGCAGGTGGTGCCGACCACCGGCTGCCCATGCGCCATGCTCAGATTGATCTTGCCTTTGACGCCAGCGCCGAAGCGCAATGGGGCCACCGCGATGCGCGCAGCGTCCATATAGGGCACCAAGTCAGGCACATGCCCGTGCAATCGCACGCCCGGGCAGTCGTCGGCCAATAGCTTGAGCGCCTCCTGCATATCGGCGCCGATGCAATGAAAGATCACCTCAGGCAATTGCGCACGCACCTGAGGGAAGATCTCGCTGATGAACCACTGCACCGCATCCACATTGGGCGGATGCCGGAAGCCGCCGACGAACACCAGGTCGCGACGTTGCTCGAAGCTGTTACCGCTGCCGGCCACTTCATGCAGATTGGAGAGCAGCGCGGTGCGGATCTGTGGCGCGTCCGCCTGCAACTGCGCCTGTTCGGCCGCCGACACCAGCAAGGTGACGTCAGTGGCAGCCATGATGTCGAGTTCGCGCAGGCGCGTGCGCGCTGCGGCGCGCAGCAGATTGGCATCGCCGGCCAACGCCGCACCGCGGCGTTCGCGCAGGTAATGCAGATCGACGGTGTCGAACAGGGTGCGCGCCTGCGGTGCGTATTGTTTGAGCAACGGCAGGCAGGCATGCGCAACGTGGTGACGCACCAGCAGCACCACTGCAAAGCGCGGACCGTGCGTGCGCAGCCAGCTGCCGATGCCCTCCAGGAACGGTGCGTACCAGACTTCCACGCCCAGCTGCTGCAGTGCATGCGTATGTCGCTCGGCGTGTTCGCGGCGGGTGGGCACGAACACCACATGCGCGCCTTCTTCATACAGCAGGCGAATCAGATTGAACTGCCGCAACGAGCCTGAATCGCGGTCTGGCTGCGGTACGGATTCGTCCAGGATCAATACCTGGCGTTGGTTGCGATGCAGCAGCGCAGGCGCAGGCACGGTGCCGACCGGCAACTGCGTCGCCACGGCCTGCTGCCATTTTTCGGCGAACACGCCTTGATTGCGGACCTGGTACGCCTTCACCCCGGTGCGGGTGTCGGTGCCGTTGCTGGTGCCTTCATCATGCACCACCACACTGGTCGGCTGCACCAGTACCCGGTACCCGGCTGCATGCACCGCAAACGCCAGATCGGTGTCTTCGTAATACGCAGGCATGTAACGGCGATCCAGCCCGCCCAAGGTCTGCAATAACGCGCGCGGCAGCGCAATTGCTGCGCCCGAGCAATAATCCATCGCACGCACATATGCATAACGCGGGTCGTCGGCCGATTCGAAGCGGCCGTAACTCCACGCGCTGCCATCGGCGAACACCACGCCGCCGGACTCCTGCAACCGCCCATCCGGGTACACCAGTTGCGCGCCGACCAGGCCGGCGGTGGGATGCTGGGCAAAGGTGTCGATCAGCCGATCCAGCCAGCCGGGCTGCGGAATGGTGTCGTTGTTCAGCAACACCAAGAAATCGCCGCGCGCCAGCGCAATGCCGTCGTTGCAGGCAGCAATGAAGCCGCCATTGCTGGCGCGACGGTGGTAGCGCAATCCCTGCACCTGCGGCAACTGCGCTTCGGTGGCATCGCTGCTGCCGTCGTCCACCACGATGATTTCCACGTCCAACTGCGGCGGATGCGCAGCCAGCGCACGCAAGCAGGCCAGCGTATGTGCGATGTGGTTGTAGACCGGAATCACCAGCGTCACGCGCGGCGTGGCGCTATGCGGCACGGCAAACGCGGCAAACGGCGCAGCATCCGGCAACCACAGCGGCGTACCGAGCGCGACCGGCGGCGCCTGCGTGTGCACGCGAATGCGCTGCCAGGTGGCGCGCCAGCCGCGTGTGCGCATGCTCGCCACGCTGCGGTGGATCAGCCCAAGCACGCGATTGAACAGATAGCGCGCATCGGCCAGGGACATCGACATTGCGTTGGAACTCCAGCGTAGAGCGGCGAATAAAAACCTGGCGAACAGTCGTTACATAGGCGTGGACGGCGCGGAGGAACAGCAGGGTACGAGTGGTGCATGCCGGTTCCCAGCATTGTCCGCGCCCGCCTGACGGTCAGCGCGGCAGTTTTGTTAGCCGCTCTTAAGTCAAACGGCCCGGCTGACCACAACCACCACAGCGCTGCGCTAAACTCGCCTGACTCTACATTCTCGCATCACTGTGCCCCGACGCCACGACGACCACGACGCTCCCGACGATTTCGAGGACGACACCAACAAGCAAGGCTCCCGCTGGCAACGCAGACTGATCATCTGGGGCTTTGCAGCGATCGCGCTGGCGCTCGGTTTCCTGATTCCCTATACGGTGTATCTGAACAAGCAGGTCACCCAGCGTTTCGGTGAGTTGCGTTGGCAGATCCCCACCCGCGTGTACGGGCGGCCGTTGGTGTTGGTGCCTGGCGATGCTCTGGATGCGGCCACCTTGAAGACCGAGCTGGATGCGGCCTCGTACCGTGACGATGGTCAAGCCAAACTGGCCGGTACCTATCAGCAGGACGGCAGCCGTTTCACCATTGCCAGCCGCGGCTATATCGATGTGGACGGGCGGGTGCCTGCGCGGCGCATTGAGGTCAGCGTGTCGGGCGGGCGCGTTGCCAGCCTGCGCGACTCCGGCGACCGCAAGGCGCTGAAAAGCGCCCGGCTGGATCCGGCACGTATCGCCACGCTGTACGGGCAGAAACAGGAAGAGCGCCGTTTGGTGCGCATGGAAGAAGTGCCAGAGTTGCTGGTCACCGGCTTGCAGGCGGTCGAAGACCGCGACTTCAACAGCCATCACGGCATCGATCTCAGCGGCATGGTGCGTGCGGCCTGGATCATGGCGCGCTCCGGCGGTCAGGTTCGCCAGGGTGCCAGTACCTTGACCCAGCAGCTCGCACGCAGCGGCCTGCTCGGCATCGGCAAGGAACAGACGGTTACCCGCAAGTTCAACGAAATTTTGTATGCGTGATCATGGAGGCGCGCTACGACAAGCGCACCATCCTGGAGGCCTATCTCAACCAGGTCTATCTGGGTCAACGCGGCGGGCAGGCGATCCACGGCGTGTCCTCCGGTGCGGAGCTGTGGTTCGGTCGCGAACTCAATTCGATGACCACCGAGCAGATCGCCTTGCTGATCGGGTTGGTGAAGGGTCCATCGTATTACGACCCGCGGCGTAACCCGGAGCGGGCGCTGGATCGGCGCAATTTCGTGCTTGGCAAGCTGCACGAAAATAACCTGATCGACGCCGCCGAATACAAGCGCGCACTGGCCGAGCCGCTGGGCGTGCCCAAGGAACCCGGCCTGGTCGCCGCCAACCGCTTCCCGGCCTACGTGGATCTGGTGCGGCGCCAGCTGGCGCACGATTACCCGGAAGGCGTGCTGCAAGGCGCCGGCATGAGCGTGCTCACCGGCATGTCGCCGTCTGCGCAGGCCTATGCCGAAGGCGCAGTGACCGGCACCATCAAAAGGCTGGACAACAAGAAGCGCCCGCCGCTGCAGGCCGGCCTGGTGCTCACCGATGTGCATAACGGCGATGTGTTGGCAGTGGTCGGCAGTCGCGACGTGGCCAAGCCGGGCTTCAATCGTGCAGTCGAAGCACAGCGGCAGGTTGGCTCGTTGCTCAAGCCATTCGTCTACCTGTTGGCGCTGGCTTCGCCGGATCGTTGGGCGTTGTCCAGCTGGGTCGACGATGCGCCTGTGACGGTGCAGCTCAGCCGCGGCAAGACCTGGTCGCCGGGCAATTCCGACAACCGCAGTCATGGCACGGTGCGGCTGATCGATGCGCTGGCGCATTCCTATAACCAGGCCACGGTGCGCGTGGGCATGCAAGTCGGCCCGGAACGTGTCGCGCAGCTGATCCAGGTGCTGGCCGGCATCAAGGCCGAGACCAATCCCTCGCTGATCCTGGGTGCTACAGACCAGAGCCCGTACGGCATGGCGCAGCTGTATCAGTTCCTGGCCGCCGGTGGCGAGATCCAGCCGCTGCATGCGGTGCGTGGCGTGCTCGACCCGCAGGGCAAGCTGCTCAAGCGCTACGACAAGACCCCGGCACCGGCGCAGGAAGGCGATTCGGTGGCTGCCAACCTCATCAGCATCGGCCTGCAGCAGGTGGTCAGCGGCGGTACCGCGCGGCAGCTGCTGGGCGATGGCCTGGGCCGGTTATCGCCGGCCGGCAAGACCGGTACCTCCAACGACGGCCGCGACAGCTGGTATGCCGGCTACACCGGCGACCATCTGGCAGTGATCTGGATGGGCAACGACCAGAACGAGCAGACCGGCCTGTACGGCGCCACCGGCGCGATGCGGGTGTGGTCGAGCATCTTCGCGCGGCTGCCGAGTGCGCCGTTGAAGGTCAGCGGCAAGGGCCTGGACTGGCAGTGGGTGGACGCGGCCGGCACCGGCGTGACCGACCCCGGTTGCCCGGGTGCGCGCCAGTTCCCGTTTGTGGTCGGGTTCACGCCGGCCTACGCGCCGTGTGCCGGCAATGCACCGTCGATCGAAGGCGCCCCCGGCGATCCTGCAGCGCCTGCCGAACAATCCGGCGGGGGTGGCTGGCGTCGCTTCTTCGGTCTGGAAAAAAAGCCGGAAGACCCCGCGCCAGCGCCTGCCTCGCGCCCGCCCGCGCATTGATTGGAGTGACCTCATGAACCGACTGCACCGCCTCCTTGTTCTCGTCGGCGTGCTTGCCGCGCTGTCTGCCTGCGTCAGCGCGCCGCCCGCACCGCCGCCGCCGACACCTGTGGACCCGACCACCCCCACACAACGGCTGTTGCTGATCGAACGCGAAGCCGGCGTCGAAGACACCGAACTGTCGGTACAGCCGCTGCGCGACCCGCAGGTGGACGATCTGCGCGAGACCGCCAAGAGCAAGCGCCAGGCCGGCGACACGGTCGCTGCGGCAGCGGCGCTGGATCAGGCGTTGGGCCTGGTTGCCGGCGACCAGGCCGTGCTGCAGGAACGTGCGGAAATTGCCGTGCTGCAAGGCGATTTGCCTGCCGCCGAACGCTTTGCCCAGCAGGCAGTCGAACTGGGTTCCAAGACCGGCCAGCTGTGCCGTCGTCATTGGGCCACCATCGAGCAGTCGCGCATCGCGCGTGGCGAAAAAGAAAACGCCGCCTCGGCCAAGGTGCAGATCGCCGCGTGCACGGTGCCCGGTGTGAAGCGGTATTAAGAGCGGCTATCAAAACGACTGCGCTCGCCGCTAGGCGGGCACGGGTGACGCCTGGTGTGGCTTGTGTCATTCGCGTGCATCGGTGGTTGGAAAGCTGTCTATGCCGACGTGAGTACTGCTCGCTGCGTTATGCAGGCCGTCTTAGGAGATGCAAGCACGCGACGTGGCCGTTGCTGGCGCAGGTGGCGCGCTTATCCGCAATCCACACAAGCGCAATCCAGGCAGCATCACCGCGCACGCGCTAGGCTGTTGCGCTTCTGTGTCCCGTATCCGTTTAGTCTCATGTCCCAACTTGCCACTGCCAGCATCGAGGCGCTCAGCGAGGGCGGGGTGCTTGCGCGTCAGCTCGATGCGTTTGCGCCGCGTGCTGCGCAGTTGCGCCTGACCGGCGCCATCGCCGAGGCCTTCGAGCAGCGCGATGTGCTGTTGGCCGAGGCCGGCACCGGTACCGGCAAGACCTACGCCTATCTGGTGCCGGTGCTGCTGTCCGGGCTCAAGACCATCATCTCGACCGGTACCCGGGCGCTGCAGGATCAGTTGTTTCACCGCGATCTGCCGCGCGTGCGCGCCGCGTTGGGCGTCGGTCTGCGCAGTGCGCTGCTGAAGGGGCGGGCGAACTATCTGTGCAAATACCGCACCCAGCAGGCACGCGGCGAACCTCGCTTTGCCACGCCCGAGCAGGTCTCGCAGTTCCAGCGCATCGTGGCCTGGAGCGGGCGTACCCAATTCGGCGACATGGCCGAGATGGAAGCCTTGCCGGACGACTCGCCGCTGCTGCCGCTGGTGACCTCCACCGTCGACAACTGCCTGGGCACCGAATGCCCGTTCTACAGCGAGTGTTTCGTGGTGCAGGCGCGTCAGCGTGCGCAGGCGGCCGATCTGGTGGTGGTCAATCACCATCTGCTGCTGGCTGATCTTGCGCTCAAGCAGGAAGGCTTCGGCGAGATCTTGCCCGGCGCGCAGGCCTTCGTCATCTACGAAGCGCATCAGCTGCCGGAACTGGCGGCGAATTTCTTCGGCGAAAGTTTCGGCATGCGGCCCTGGCAGGAACTGGCACGCGATTGCATGGTCGAAGCACGCCTGGTGGCCGGTGCGCAGGCCAGTTTGCAGGAGCCGATTCTGGCCCTGGACGAAGCCTTGCGCGGTCTGCGCGCGGGCATGGAAGGCCTGCCGTCACGCGGCACACAATGGCGTGCATTGGCCAAGCCGCAGGTACGCGAAGGCTTCGATGCGGTGCTGTCGTCGCTGGCGCGATTGGGCGAGTCCCTGTTGCCGTTGCGCGCGGCCTCGCCCGGTTTCGACGGCTGCTCTGCACGCGCGCAGGAAGCGCTTGCGCGGCTGTCACGTTGGCTGGGCGAAGACGCGCCGGTGCTGGATTTTGCGCAGGATGTGCCGGACACCGTCGATAACGATGTACTGTGGTACGAGCTAAGCCCGCGCGGATTCCGCTGCCAGCGCACGCCATTGGATGTGTCCGGCCCGCTGCGCGAACACCGCGAAAAATCCCAGGCGGCCTGGGTGTTCACCTCGGCCACGCTGGCGGTGGGTGGCGAGTTCGACCACATCGCGCAGCGCCTGGGCTTGAGCGATCCGGTGACCTTGCTGCAACCCAGCCCCTTCGATTGGGCGCGCCAGGCGCTGTGCTATCTGCCGCCGAATCTGCCCGATCCGGCCGCGCGCGGGTTTGGTACGGCGTTGATCGCGGCACTGACGCCAGTGCTGGAAGCCTCCAACGGTCGCGCGTTTGTGTTGTTCGCCTCGCACCGCGCGCTGCGCGAAGCGGCCGAAGCATTACGTGGCGCGCCGTGGCCCTTGTTCGTGCAAGGCGAGGCGCCCCGTGCCACGTTGCTGCAGCGTTTTCGCAATTCCGGTAAGGGCGTGCTGCTGGGTTCGGCCAGTTTCCGCGAGGGAGTGGACGTGGTCGGCGATGCCTTGAGCGTGGTGGTGATCGACAAGCTGCCGTTAGCCGCGCCCGACGACCCGGTCTTCGAAGCGCGCCTGGATGCGATCCGCCGCGACGGCGGCAACCCGTTCCGCGACGAGCAATTGCCGCAGGCGGTGATCGCGCTGAAGCAAGGCGTGGGCCGGTTGATTCGCAGCGAGACCGACCGCGGTGTGCTGGTGCTGTGCGACCCGCGGCTGTTGAACAAAGGGTACGGCCGCACCTTCATGAACTCGCTGCCTCCGTTTGCGCGCACCCGCGAGATCGGCGATGTGCGCGCGTTTTTTGGCGTCGCCGAGCCGGTGGGCGACAATGGCGTGCTCGCGTTGCCGCTCGGCGACGAGTGATCTTCCCCTTTCTGCCTGCGGTCCTTCTATGAAAGTCCTCGCGTTCGAGACCTCCACCGAAGCCTGTTCCGTCGCGCTGCATGTGGATGCCCGCGTGCTCGAGCGCTCTGAACTGGCGCCGCGCCGCCATGCCGAACTGGCGCTGCCGTGGGCCGAGCAATTGCTGGCCGACGCAGGCATCGCGCGCCGCCAACTGGATGCGATTGCGGTCGGTCGTGGCCCGGGCGCCTTCACCGGCGTGCGCCTGGCGATCGGTATCGCGCAAGGCATCGCCTTGGGACTGGACGTGCCAGTGCTGGCCGTTTCCACGCTGCAGGTGCTGGCTCTGCGCGCGCCGGCCGAGGCAACGCGCGTGATGGCCTGCATCGATGCACGCATGGGCGAGGTATATGCAGGCGTCTTCGCGCGCAGTGGCGACACGTTGCTGGCGCTGGCGCCGGAAGTGGTCTGCGCACCGGATGCATTTGTTCTGCCGGACAAGCTGCATAGCTTTGCCGGTGTCGGCACTGGATTCGCTGCTGCCGAAGCACTGCTGCAACAGCGATTCGCAACGCAGCTGACCAGCATCGATGCAGCCGCGCTGCCGCATGCCGCCGATCTACTGACACTCGCCGTGCCTGCGCTGCTGCGCGGCGAAGGCACAGCGCCGGAGCGGGTCGAACCGGCCTATCTGCGCGACAACGTTGCGCTGACGCTGATCGAGCAACAGGCCGCACGCGCAGCGAAGGCCGCTGACGCTAAGAGCGGCTAACAAAACCTTTTTTTGAACGCTGTATTGACGGCGGCAAGTTGTGAAGATGAAAAGTTGCAAACAACTGTCCAACCATTCCAATACAACCAAGATTTCGAGTCGTAGTGGCGTTTAGATGCAGTCAAAAACTGAGTCGGTCGAGGGCGCGATGCCCTCACCGCTCGCGGGACACGCCGTGAATACTTCTGTGGAGGCTCAGTGGCGGCATCCATGCCGCCACAGGGTCCTGCAAGCGGCGATGACACCGCGCCAGACAGTGTGCTGGCTGCTTTATTGAAAAACAGGCACACCGACACTCTCGACTGGTCCTTGCCCGCTCAGCGTCGCGGGACCTTATGCGGCATGGATGCCGCATAAGAGCCTACATGGACGTACTTGCGGCGTGTCACGCGAGGGTGGGTGGGCGGACCCTGCAGCAAAGCCGCAGATCATCCGCTCTGCAATCGACGTATGCATAGCGCCCAATCCCCCAAGACAACCAAGGTTTCACAGTCCTAAAGTGGCTGCCAAAACGTCGCGAGCATCATCGATTGAGCACACCAAACCTCACCGATCGTCGTGCAGCTCGCCGCCGGGCAAAAACAACTACGTCCGCGTGACCTGCAGGATATCCACGTCGTCCTTTGTCCTGGGCAGCGGCGGGAACGGCTGCGCCAGCTGCACCACGCGCAGCGCCGCCGCATCCAGCGCTGGGGTGCCGCTGGAGATCAGCACGCGGCTGCTTTCCACGCTGCCGTCGCGGCGTACGCCCACGCTGATCACCACCTTGCCGCCGAGTCGGCGCCGGCGCGCTTCATCCGGGTAATTGAGATTGCCGACGCGCTCGGCGCGGTCCACCCACGCACGCAGATAGTTGGCGTACGCATATTCGCGCGTACTGGCCGAGACGAACTTGCGATTGGGACGCTTGGCGTATTGCTCCGAGCGCAGATGCACCTCTGCCGCGAGCCGGGCCATTTCCGCGTCGCGCTGCACGCGTTGCGCATCGGCCGGGGTGAGCGGGTCGGTCTGCGGATTCGGTTGCGGGGTCGGCACGGTCTGCTCGCCGCGGCGACTGGCGACCACGCGGGTCTGCGTTGGCTCGGGCGCCTGCACCGTGGTGGCGCGCTGCGCCTGCGCTGCCAGTCCACTGCGATCCTGCGGCACCACGCCGGGCTGGCTGTCGCGTGGGCGCTGCGCGGTGGCGTGATTGCCGCCGCCATGCTGATTGGCCTGGGCCAGGAAGTCCGCCTGCTTGGGCGTGAGCGGGGTGCTGGTCTGGCTGAAGATCACATCCAGCGTCGGCACCAGCGGCGCGTCTTCGCTGACCGCAAAGCCCACGCCCAGGATCACAACGCCGTGCAGCAGCAACGAGATTACCAGCGTCGTGGTCAGCCGCCGGCGCTCGTCCATGGGGGCCGGCAGTGCCGCGACCGTGCTCATTGCGCAGGGCCGGCCTCGATCGCGTCGAACAACAGCCCGGCGATGTTCAAACCGAACTGCGCATCCAGCTCGCGCACGCAGGTGGGGCTGGTGACGTTGACCTCGGTCAGATAATCGCCGATCACATCCAGGCCGACGAAGCGCATGCCGCGACGGCGCATTTCCGGGCCCACTTGCGCTGCGATCCAGCGGTCGCGTTCGGACAGCGGCCGGCCTTCGCCACGTCCCCCGGCGGCCAGATTGCCGCGGAATTCGTCGCCTTGCGGAATCCGCGCCAGGCAGTAGTCCACCGGCACGCCATCCACCAGCAGAATGCGCTTGTCGCCGGCAGTGATGTCGGGAATAAAGCGCTGCGCCAGGGTCAAGTTGCGGTTGCCGTCGGTCAGCGTTTCCAGGATCACGTTGAGGTTGGGGTCGCCGGTGCCGCTGCGGAAGATCGAGCGCCCGCCCATGCCGTCCAGCGGCTTGAGCACCGCCTGGCCATGTTCCAGCACGAACGCCTTCAATGCCGCCGCATCGCGGCTGACCAGCGTCGGCGGGCAGCACTGGGGAAACAGCAGCGCCGCCAGCTTTTCGTTGTAATCGCGCAAACCCTGCGGGTCGTTGAGCACCTGTGCGCCAGCGCGCTGGGCGACGCTGAGCACCTGGGTGTCGTAGACGAACTCCGCATCCACGGGTGGGTCCTTGCGCATCAGCACCACCTGGCCGGGTCCGAATTCCAGCTCGGCGAATTCGCCCAGCGTGAACCAGCTGGAGGTGTCTTCGCGCACGCTCACGGGCGCGACCTGCGCCACCGCGCGTCCTTCGCGCAGGCTGAGCCCGCCGGGTCGCACATACTGCAAACGGTGGCCACGACGCTGGGCTTCCAGCAACATAGCGAAGGTCGTGTCTTTGGCAATCTTGATGGAGGCGATGGGATCCATCACCACAACGACGTCGAGCGACATGGGGCTAAACCTTTCGAACAGGCTACCGATGGTAACTTCAAGCAGTGGGCGATGGCGCGCCTGGCGGGCCGTCGTGCGCGACTGGCCGGTCTTGACGCNGGGGGGGGGGGGGGCGGCAATGCGCCCTTGACAGTCAATGCGGGTCTTGGGATATACATGCAGTTTAGTAGCGACGGCGGATAGTAAGAGGCGTTGCACGTCCGGGGATATTTGCATGAGTGAACACATTGCTGCGGGTGGGGAACTCGCAGGACTGAAGGTGATGGTCATCGACGATTCGAAGACGATTCGCCGCACCGCCGAAACGCTGCTCAAGCGAGAAGGGTGTGAAGTGGTGACAGCAATGGATGGTTTCGAGGCACTGGCCAAAATTGCGGACCAGCAACCTCAGATCATTTTTGTCGACATCATGATGCCGCGCCTGGATGGGTACCAGACGTGCGCGTTGATCAAGGGCAATCAGCTCTTCAAATCGACGCCGGTGATCATGTTGTCGTCCAAAGATGGCCTGTTCGACAAGGCACGCGGCCGCATCGTCGGATCCGAGCACTATCTGACCAAGCCCTTCACTCGTGAAGAACTACTGAGCGCGATTCGCACGTACGTCCACGCCTGACCACGGGGAAAGGCAACATGGCTCGAATTATATTGATCGAGGACTCGCGCACCGACCGGGCAGTCTTCAGTCAATGGCTGGAAAAAGCAGGCCATACGGTCGTGACCACCGACAACGCCGAAGAGGGACTTGAGCTTATTCGCAGCCAGGCGCCCGATCTTGTGTTGATGGATGTGGTGTTGCCCGGCATGAGCGGCTTCCAGGCAACGCGTGCACTCGCACGCGACCAGGCCACCAGGGACATCCCTGTGCTGCTGGTCAGCACCAAGGGCATGGAAACCGACAAGGCCTGGGGTTTGCGACAAGGTGCCAGCGACTACATCGTCAAGCCGCCGCGCGAAGACGATCTGATCGCCCGTATCAAACAACTGGTGCGTTGATGCGTTCTCCATTCGACATTCTTGAAGACTACGAGCGTCGTAGTCTTGCGCACGCCGCGGCGCTGCCGGAACGCCAGTTCTCGGCCGATATCTGGCGTGGCGTCGGTTATCGCGTCGGTACCCGGCGATTGGTCTCTGATTTCCGCGAAGTGGCGGAAATCGTGCCGATGCCGCCGGTCACCCCGGTGCCGGGCGCACAGCCCTGGCTGCTGGGCGTGGGCAACCTGCGCGGCAATTTATTCCCGGTGATCGACCTGAAGCAGTTCCTGGAGGGCCGGCGTACGGTGCTGCAGGAAGGCCAGCGTGTGCTGATTATGCGCCAGAGCGGCGGTGACGTCGCACTGACCATTGATGAGTTGTACGGCCAGCGCAGCTTCGAGCAGGTCCAGGCGGTCGAACCCGGCGAACTGGCGCAAGGCCGCTACGCCCACTTCATCGACCGTGCCTTTCGCAACGAGACGCAGGACTGGGGTGTGTTCTCCCTGGCGTTGTTGTCGCGCACTCCTGAATTCCGGCAGGCTGCGGCCTAAGCCGCGACCCCGCCACGTCATACAGATCGAGGTCGAACCATGAGTACCGCTCCGGACACCCGCAAGACCAACAAGCTCGGCAGCGTCAGCACTAGCTTCTGGCTTGGCTTGCTGGTGTTGTCGATGATCGTGTTCGGCGCAAATACCGGCGTCGCCACCTGGCAGGGCAGTCGCCTTGCAGGCGCCGGCACCGGCGCGGCCGATCTGCAGGTGCTGTCGCAGCAGCTGGCCAACCAGGGCCGCGAAGCGGTCTCCGGTGACGCCAAGGCGTTTGCGACGTTCAAGGAGACCAAGAGCCGCATCGACAGCACGGTCAGCGAACTGGATGGCCGCTACGGCCAGGAAGGCTCGGTGGCCAGTGCGATGGCGCAGCTCAAGGCGACCTGGGTGCCGCTCAGCAAGAACGCCGATCAGGTCATCGCCAGCGAACCAGCGGTGCTTGGCCTGGCCGGCAACGCCGAACGCTTCTCCGGCAGCGTGCCGCAGTTGCAGGCGCAGTTGAATGAAGTGGTTCGCGCGATGACGGTCAGCGGCGCGCAGGCCTCGCAGATCTACAACACGCTACAACAGGTGGTGGTTGCCGGCACCATGGCGCGCCGGGTCACTGAAATGCGCGCCGGTGGCGCGCCAATGCCGCCGCCTCCGGCGATGCGCTGGCCCGCGACTCGGTGGTGTTCACGCGGATGCTGGAAGGCCTGCGCACCGGCAACGACGAATTGGGGATCGCCGCAGTGCGCAACCCGTCTGCGTTGTCGGCGCTGGAGCAGTCGCAGGCGCAGTGGACGACGATGAAGAAGGACATCGACGCCATCCTCGCCACCTCGCGCAATCTGTTCGCCGCGCAGTCCTCCGCTGCCGCGCTGACCGTCGGTTCGAACAAGATGCTCGACGACAGCAAAAAGCTGTTCGATGCATTTTCGGCCTTCGGTTCGGTGCGCGACACGCGCCTGTTCCCGAATTTCTGGCTGGGCGTGGTGTCCGGCCTGGTGGCGCTGCTGGCGATTATTGGTTTCGTCTGGAGCTCGGTGCGGGTGCGTTCGCGCGAACAGGACGTGCGCTACCAGGCGCAGGTGGAATTCAACAGCCGCAACCAGCAGGCGATCATGCGGTTGCTGGATGAAATCAGCTCGCTCGGCGAGGGCGACCTGACCGTCAAGGCCTCGGTGACCGAGGACATGACCGGCGCGATCGCGGACGCCATCAACTATGCCGTGGACGAACTGCGCCACCTGGTGACCACGATCAACGACACCTCGGCGAAAGTTGCGGTGTCGACCCAGGAAACCCAGGCAACCGCAATGCAGCTGGCCGAAGCGGCCGGCCAGCAGGCCAACCAAATCACCACCGCCTCCGAGCGCATCAGCGAAATCGCCGCCAGCATCGAACAGGTCTCGCGCAATTCCACCGAGTCGGCCGAAGTGGCGCAGCGCTCGGTGGTCATCGCCGCCGAAGGTGCCGGCGTGGTGCGCGAGACGATTCAGGGCATGGACCAGATTCGCGACCAGATCCAGGAAACCTCCAAGCGCATCAAGCGGCTGGGCGAATCCTCGCAGGAGATCGGCTCGATCGTGGAACTGATCAACGACATTTCCGAGCAGACCAACATCCTCGCGCTCAACGCCGCGGTGCAGGCCGCCTCGGCGGGCGAGGCCGGTCGCGGTTTCGCCGTGGTGGCCGACGAAGTGCAGCGCCTGGCAGAACGCACCTCCAGTGCGACCCGGCGGATCGAAGTCCTGGTGCAGACCATTCAGGCCGATACCAACGAAGCGGTTAGCTCGATGGAGCAGACCACCTCCGAAGTGGTGTCCGGTGCACGCCTGGCCGAAGACGCCGGTACCGCGCTGACCGAAATCGAGCGCGTGTCCAACGCACTGAATAATTTGATCAAGAACATCTCCATCGCCGCGCATCAGCAGTCGGCGGCAGCGACGGATATCACACAGACCATGGGCGTGATTCGTCAGATCACCAGCCAGACATCGCAGGGCGCGGAGAAAACGGCCGAATCGATCGGCAACCTGGCCGAGCTCGCCGCCGATCTGCGCCGTTCGGTCGCCGACTTCAAGCTGCCGGCGTGACCACGGCGCGGAACGGGAAGGGATCACAGCAGATGGCGCGTAGTCGCGTTACGTCGATGCAGGAACAGACCGGTGGCCGCGTGAGCGGTGCGTCGGTCGTAGGCAGGGGGCCGCAATGAGTGCGCTTCGCGATGCGATGAGTCACGCCGCGCTGGGCTGGGTCAAGCCGGAGCTGGACGAGACGTTGCGCCAGGCGCGCAACGAGATCGAGTACTTTGCCGAAGAACCGTCCGACACCAGTCGGATGCGTTTCTGCGCCGGCTATCTGCACCAAGTGCAGGGCACGCTGCGCATGGTCGAGTTGTACGCGCCGGCAATGGTGGCCGAAGAACTCGAGTTGCTGGCCCACGCCGTGCAGGTGGGCGAGGTTGCCGACCGCGACGAAGCCTGCGCCGTGCTGATGCGCGGCACCGTGCTGCTGCCCGATTATCTGGAGCGCCTGCAGAACGGCCATCGCGATATTCCGATCGTGCTGCTGCCGTTGCTCAATGAAATTCGCGCCACGCGAGGTCAACCTGGCCTCAACGAGAGCGTGCTGTTTGCGTTGGATCCGCAGGCCAGTGTCGCCACCGAAGCGGAGCTGGATCACGCGCGCGGCAGCCTGAGCGGGCGCAATCGCGAGTTGCTCGACACCGTGGGCAACGCAGTCAAGGAAGAATTGTTACGCGTCAAAGATGCGCTGGATCTGCACCTGCGCACCGGCGGCGCCATCGCCGAGCTGCAGACCCAGGTCAAGGATCTCGGCAGCGTTGCCGACACCCTGGGCATGATGGGCCTGGGCGTGGCGCGCAATGTGGTCGTGCAGCAGCGCGATGCGCTGGCGCGCGTGGTCGATGGCCAGGTGCAGATGGACGAGGGCGTGCTGCTGGATATCGCCGGCGCGCTGCTGTATGTGGATGCTTCGCTGGACGATCAGGTGGCCAGTCTGGGCGCCGACTTCGGCGAGAACGAAGACGGCAGCAGCAGCGCCACCTCGGCGGAAGTGCGGCGCACCGTAGACGTACTGGCGCAGGAAGCGATCGCCAATTTCGGCGCGGCGCGCGAGCATTTCGTCGCCTTCATCGAAACCAATTGGGATCACGCGCGTCTGAGCAATGTGCCGCATCTGCTGGGTGAAGTCGGCGGTGCCTTGCGCATCCTCGAATTGCAGCAGGCGGCCGATTATCTGGAAGGTGTGCGTCGTTACGTCGACCTGGAATTGATCGGCAAGCAGCGCGTGCCCAGCGGTCGTCAGCTGGATACGCTGGCCGACGCGATGGCCAGTCTGGAGTACTACCTGGAAGCCCTGCGCGAGCGCCGTCCCGGCCGCGAAGACATCCTGGACATCACCCGCAACAGCCTGGAAACGCTGCGCTATTGGCCGCTGCCGTCAGGCCAGCCGTCCGAATTGCCGGTGGGTGCCGATCAGCCGGGCAACGTGGTCGAGCCGCAGCCGGTTGCCGCCGCGTTCGCACCGCTTGCCGCTGCGCCGGGCGTCGTGGCCACCAACGATATTGCGCCCACGCCGTCGCTGGAATGGGCCAACCAAACCGTGATCGAGGCGCCGTTCGCTGCCAGCGTGGTGCACGACACCGGCGCTGCTGCCACCGATACGGTGTTCTCGTTCGACCCGGTTGCCGCCGAAGAAACCGCGTCCGGTCAGTCGCACGTGCCGTTGACGGTCGCGCCGCTGGACCTGTCCGACGACGGCGCGCAGGCGCCTGGCGATTGGCAGCTGGAAACCACCGAGCAAACCGCGCCAATCGCCACCCCCGCGTTCGACCCGGTGTCGGCCGAACAGGACGGCACTGTGCCGGCCGAGGTTGCGCAGGTCAGTTACACCGTGGATCTGAGCGCGCTGGAGCACGACGACATCGCCGCGCCTGTGGTGGCCGAGCAGGCGCCGCTGCAGATAGAGCAGATCGCTCTGCCTGGCGATACGGATCAGACCGAGGTGCCATTGGACTTCATCGCCGAGGCCGAGGCCGAAGCCAAAACCGAGGCCAAAACCAACACTCGCCGCGCGCAGATCAGAATCGACGATGCGTTCTCGCCGCCGCCGTTGCCGCCACTGCCGCCACAGGAACTGGACAACCCGTTCGTCGAATCCGCGCCCGAGCCGCTGGCTCCGCTGGTGGAAGACACCGCAGAGCCGGGCACGCCGCGTGTGCAGCAGGCCGTGGTCAGCGCGTTCGAACTGGACGACGCCTCGGCCGCGTTTTTGGCCCAGCTCGACGCTGCCGCTGCGCAGTTCGACGTGAATCGTCCGCAGGCACCGTCGACGACCAATACCACGATCTACACCCCCGCCGTCGCCGACACCCACGCAGAGCCCCACACTGCGCAAGCAGCGCCGGTGCAGGCCTCGAGCGAACCCGTCCAGGCCACTGCGGACGTCGGCATCTTCGGCGGGTTCGGCGACAGCGATATTGATGACGATATCCGTGACGTGTTCCTGGAAGAATTCGACGAAGAACTGGTCAATCTCGGGCAGCTGTTGCCGGTGTGGCGAGCCACACCGAACAGCCCCGAGACCATGCGTCCGATCCGCCGTGTCTTCCACACCTTGAAGGGCAGCGGTCGCCTGGTCGGTGCGCATGTGCTGGGCGAGTTCAGCTTGAAGATCGAGAGCATGCTCAACCGCGTGCTCGACAACTCGCGGCCGGCCAGCCCGGCGGTCGTGGCGATGGTGCAGCTTGCATACGACGTGTTGCCGCACTTCAATGCGGCGCTGCGCGATGAGGGCCGCATCAGTGCAGATCTGCCTGAAATCCAGGCAGTTGCCGAGCGCGTTGCCGCCGGCGAAGAACTCTATTACGTGCCTGCGCCGGCGCTGCCATCGACGTCTGGAGTTGCAGATGTTGCAGTCATTCCAGGCATTCCAGCAAGTGCAGGCGTGCTGCCCGCAACAGGCGGCACGCCCGCGTCGGTCGACAGCGTGCTGCGCGAAATTCTGGAAGCAGAAGTTGCGATCCACCTGGAAACCGTCAACGCCTGGCTGCAGGCCACTCAGGCCCAGCCGCAGTTGGTCAGCGAACAGTTGCTGCGCGCCGTGCACACGATGAGTGGCGCGTTCGCGATGACCGACGTGCCCGAAATCACCCTGGTGACGACGCCGGCCGAAAGTTACGTCAAGCGTCTGCTTGCCGCCTCAGCGACGCCATCGGCCGACGGCATTGATGCCATCAAGGCGACCGCCGCCGCGATCGCCACCACCGTGACGGCGTTGCGCGCCGATGCGCCGCTGATTCCATCGTTCGTGCCATTGACCGAGCGCTTGCGCGCGCTGGTGGACACGCTGCCGGAAGCGCAATGGCAGCCACAGGTGCTCCTGCAGGAGTTGGACGATCTCGACGCGACGAGCGACGAGGCAATCAGCAACGACACGGCGGTCGAACTGACCGGCATTCAGGACCTGTCGCAGTATCGGGATGCGAGCGCATTGTCGTCGCATCCGGCCGATACCGCCGCGCCGATCGGGGTGGCCGAGCTGGCCGAAGCGCAAGCCGAAGACACCTCGGCGCTTGCTTTGGAAGCGCCTGCACCAAGCGAAGAACACGAGACGGCCGATGTTGCGTCTGCAGAGCAGAAGGTTGCATCGGTAGAGCAGCAGATTGACGATTCGGCCGAGATCGCGCATGCATCGACCGGTGAGGCGTTCGCATCTGCCTCCGAGTCGGAGCAGGTCGTTGACGAGTTGCAGGGCGATGTTGCGCAGCACGAGCACGCAGACGAAGCCGCATCGCACACCGCCGACGCGCACGACACGCCGGCCGATGCGCCGGTGGTCGAAGCCGACGCCTGGGATGCGACCGAACTGCAGCACTCCGAGACTGCCGACACGGCGTCGGATGAAGAAACACGCGACGTGCCGGAAGCGAAGGTGCACGTTGCGGTGGACGAATTGGTCGAGGCAGAAGCTGCGTTGGGTGTTGCGCAGACGCTTGTTGTGCCGGAAGCCAAGTATGCAGATGTGGAGCATGCAGAGGCCGAGCATGCAGATGGCGAGCAGCAGGCGCTGACTGAGCACGGTGCAGTGCACGATCAGCACAATCAGCAAGGCCACATCGCTGGCGACGCGACGGCGCAGGATGCCGGCGCGCAAGTGGTCGACGGCACATCGTTCGCTGATGAAAAGCCTGTCGAGACCATCGGAGCTTTGGAAGCAGTGCATGCGCAGGCTCCGTTGGCGGACCAGGCCCATGCATCGACCGCCGAAGGCTGGACGCCGGAAACTACCGCACTGGATAGCGTATCGACCGAGCAGGACGAGCAGGGTGCCGCACCGCACGACCACGCTGCCGTCGCCGCGCAGGAGCACCACGCAGAGCAGTCTGCTGACGAGTTAGCGCAGCAAAGCGATGCAGCGTTGCCGCACGATTCGAACGAGCAGGCGCAGTCGGACGCACAAGCGCACGAGCATGCTGCCGAAGCCGAATACGCTGTGGAACTAGAGCAGACTGCACAGGCACAACAGACAGCAGAACCCGAACAAACTGCAGAGATCGAGCACACAACCGAAGCTCTACCCGAGCACAGCGTCGAGTCGTTGCAAGCCTTCGAGATGGCGAAAGTGGCCGATCAGGTCGAAGAGACTGGCGATCCACAGTCCGAAATCGCACGCGAGCTGCATGCTGACGCGGTTGCTGATGCAGACGCCGATGGCAACACGTACGCCAACGCCAGCGCACAACACAGCGACGAACACACAACGCTCGACGCGGCCGCCGTGACCGATCACGTTGAACCCGCCGATCACGTCGAACCCATTGAGCCAGCCGAACACGTCGAGCACATCGAACCGGCTAGCGAACAAGAAGATGCTGCAGCTACAGCCTTCAGCGCACCCGTGGAAGAAGCCACACCGGCCGATACCACCGCCAACGATGCCGGCGCAGCCTTCGATATCGGCCCGCTCAACTTCGATCAGCTCGATGGCGAATTGGTCGACATCTTCGTCGAGGAAGGGCGCGATCTGCTCGACCATTGCGATGGCCTGATCGCTCGCATGCGCGAAGTGCCCGAAGACCGCGATGTCCTCAACGGACTGCAGCGCGATCTGCACACGCTCAAGGGCGGCGCACGCATGGCCGGCATCAACGCCATCGGCGACCTAGGCCATGCGATCGAATCGCTGCTCGAAGCCGTGGCGGCCAACCGCACCGACATCGATCGCGACGACGTGCGCCTGTTCGAGCGCGGCTTCGACCGTCTGCATCAGTTGTTGACCCGCACCGGCATGCACCGCGCCGTTGCGATGCCGGCCGACCTGGTGGAAGCCTTCGAAACCCGTACCCGTGGCCGCAATGCGGCACCGCCCAGCGACGCTGATGTGCGTGCGATCGCCAAGGCCTCGGTGGAACCGGCACCGTTGTCGGCACCGGTTCCGGTCGAAGGTCAGAGCGAAGGAGATTTGCTGCCGCGCGTGCAGCAGGAACAGGTGCGAGTGCGCGCCGACCTGCTCGATCGCCTGGTCAACCATGCCGGCGAGGTGGCGATCTACCGTTCGCGCCTCGAGCAGCAGTTGGGCGCATTCCGCGGCGCCATGGGCGAGCTGGATCGCACCAACACGCGTCTGCGCGATCAGTTGCGCCGTCTTGATCTGGAAACCGAAGCGCAAATCGTTGCGCGGTATCAGCGCGAGCAGGACCAGGGCGATCGCACCTTCGATCCGCTGGAACTGGACCGTTTCTCCACCCTGCAGCAGCTCAGCCGCGCGTTGAACGAATCGGCTGCCGACTTGGGCGGTCTGCAAGGGGTGCTGGACGATCTCTCTCGCCAGTACGACGGCCTGCTGCAACAGCAGTCGCGCGTCATCTCCGAACTGCAGGATGGCCTGATGCGCGCGCGCATGGTGCCGTTCGACGGCCTGGTGCCGCGTCTGCGCCGTGTGGTGCGCCAGGCGGCCAGCGACACTGGCAAGCAGGTGCATCTGCTGCTGGAAGGCACCCACGGCGAACTGGATCGCAACGTGCTCGATCGCATGGTCGCGCCGTTGGAACACATGCTGCGCAACTCGGTGGCGCATGGCCTGGAAACGCCGGACCAACGCCGCGACGCAGGCAAGCCGGAAGAAGGCAGCATCGCAATCCGTCTGCGTCGCGAAGGCTCGGAAATCGTGCTGGACGTGGCCGACGACGGCGCCGGGCTGGACCGCGAAGCGATCCGTCGCCGCGGCGAACAGCGTGGCCTGATCGAACCCGGCCAGGAGCTCAGCGATGCCGAACTGGATGGGCTGATCTTTGCTTCCGGGTTCAGCACCTCCGAGCAGGTCAGCCAGCTGGCTGGCCGTGGCGTGGGCATGGACGTGGTGCGCAACGAAGTGCGTCAGCTCGGCGGCTCGGTGGACATCCACTCGGTGCGCGGCCGGGGCGTCACCTTCACCCTGCGCCTGCCGCAGACGCTGGCGGTCACCCAGGCGGTTTTTGTGCGGATCGGCGACACCACCTTCGCGGTGCCTGTGGGGTCAGTCAGCGGTATCGGCCGCATCTCGCGCACCCGTTACGAGTCGGGCGAGGGTGGTTACCACTACGCTGGCGAAGCGTACGTGCTGCACGACCTTGGCGCGCTGGTCGGACAGGTCGCCGCGCGTGCCGATGGCCAGGCGCAGGTGCCGTTGCTGCTGGTGCGTGCGGGCGACCTGCGCGCGGCGGTGGCGATCGACCAGGTGCTGGGCAACCGCGAAATCGTGGTCAAGCCGGTGGGCCTGCAGATCGCCTCGGTGCCTGGTATCTACGGTGCCACCATCACCGGCGATGGCCGCGTGGTGGTGATCCTGGACGTGGCCCCGCTGGTGCGTCGCTATCTCAGCCAGCCAGCGCGTCGGGCGCTGGAAACGCCGGCCGAAGCACAGCGCCAGGTGCCGTTGGTGATGGTGGTCGACGATTCGCTGACCATGCGCAAGGTCACCAGCCGCGTGCTGGAACGCCACAATCTGGACGTCACCACCGCACGCGATGGTGTGGAGGCACTGGAGCTGCTCGAAGAGCGCGTGCCCGACCTGATGCTGCTGGATATCGAAATGCCGCGCATGGACGGCTACGAACTGGCGACCGCGATGCGTGCCGACTCGCGCTTCAAGGCGGTGCCGATCGTGATGATCACCTCGCGCAGTGGCGAGAAGCATCGCCAGCGTGCCTTCGAGATCGGTGTGCAACGTTATCTGGGCAAGCCATACCAAGAGTTGGATCTGATGCGAAACGTGTATGACCTGCTGGGGATCGCCCGTGTCCGAGAATAATGGCGCAATGGGAACGCCGGTCGCCCTGCTGGGCCGGCCCGGGCCGGCGCGTGAGCGCCTGCGTGAAGCACTCGGTCTGGCCGGCGCGCATGTGGTGCTGGAAGACGAGCCGTCGGCGGTGGACGTGCAGATGCTGCGCGATGCCGAACCGGTAGCAGTGCTGGTCTCGCTGGAGCCCTCGATCGAAGACGCACTCGAAGCGCTGGAGCCGGCCTTCAACATGCCGGGCGTCACGGTGATCTTCGAGGAGGCCGACCTGACCGTGCGCCGCGAAGGCTGGGAAGCGCAGCGTTGGGTGCGCCATCTGGCCGCCAAGCTGCACGGCCATGCCGACGTGTTGCCACCGGGCACCGAGAGCGAGCCGTCGCTGCAGCCCGAGCCGGGCCTGGAATTGGCACCGCGCCAGCATTCGGATCTGCAGCTGGATCAGCATCTGGAAGCGGCCGCTCAGATCTTTGAACGCATTCCCAGCGATGGATTTTTCACGCGTGCAGGCGGCACTGCCGATGCTGCGGCCGTTGACGGCAAACCGGGTCTGTCGCTGGGCGATTCCAGCACCTGGGGCCTGGTCGATGAGGTCGCCGTGCTAGTGCGCCCGCGCGCCGAGCTGGACGTGGCGGCGCTGTCGACCGGTGGTCTGTCGCTGGTGGAGTTGGATCAGACCGGCCAAGCCACCGGTGCGGCGCTGTCGACAGGCGGTCTGTCGCTGGTGAAGTTGGATCAGACCGGCGAAACCACCGGTGCGGTGCTGGTGATGGCCGGCATCGGTGGCCCGGATGCGATCCGGCGCCTGTTGGCCGCGCTGCCGCCGCAGTTTCCGCGCGCCGTGCTGGTGCGCATGACGCTGGATGGTGGCCAGTACGGCAACCTGGTGCGGCAGATGGGGCGCGTGTCTGCGTTGCCGGTCGAACTGGGGGAAGTCGGCCAGGTGATCGTGGCGGGCAAGGTGTATGTGATGCCTGAAGAAGTCGGTGTGCGGCAGCATGCGGGTGCCTTGGCCTTTATCGCGCAGAGCGACCCTGCCGCGCTGGTGGCAGCGCTGCCGCCGGCCGACAGTGCGTTGCTGATGCTCAGCGGTGCCAACGAGGCGCTGGTCGATGCGTCGCTGGCGCTGGCACAGCAGGGCGGTTGGTTGGCGGGTCAGTCCGCCGATGGTTGTTACGACCCGGCCGCGGCTGCGCGTCTGGCACGCCAAGGCATTTTGACCGGCGACCCTACGCAGTTGGCGCAGGCGTTGGCACAGCGCTGGCCGGCATAAGCCGGGCGCTTCCTCTTAGATCGGAACACGTGCGATGAGCTACGCCAACAATGACGAAATCCGCGGCGTCCTGATCCAGGCCGGACAGGAGCGCGTGCTGCTGCCGAATGCCACGGTGGCCGAGGTGATGTCTCGGGTAGCGGTCGAGCCGATGGCCGACATGCCGCGCTGGGTGGTCGGGCGCATCGACTGGTACGGCTGGAAAGTGCCGTTGCTCTCGTTTGCACGCCTCAGCGGCATGGGCGAAGAGCCTGCTGCGGTCAACAACAAGGTGATCGTGCTGAAGGCGCTGGGTGGCAATCCGGCGCTGCCGTACTTCGCTTTGCTCACCGCATCGTTCCCGCAACTGATCTCGGTGCCGCGCGACGGCTTGCTGGCCGACGCATCCGAAGACGCGCTGCCGGACGGCGTGCACATGCGCGTGCTGCTGGGCGAGCAGAGCGCACTGCTGCCGAATCTGGACGCCATTGAGGCACAGGTCGCGCAGGCGCTTGCGGCGGTTGCCGCTTAAGCGCTGCTGGCAGGACGACTGCGCGGCCGGCAGCTGCACGCGCATTCGGCATGAGTCTTCCCGTCTTCGCACCAGTTCATCATGCCGACGCTGTTGTGCTTTGCGATCTGGCGGTTGTCGATCCGGCTGCGATGGCCGAGTACCACGCCCGTAATCGCGCGCATCTGTCTGGTGCGATGCCACTGAGACCGCCCGCGTTCTACACCACCGATGGCTGGCGGCGCCTGAGCATCGCCTATCGCACCGCGCTGCCCGGCCAACGCGAATTGCAATTGGTGTTGCTGCGCGACGCACAGGTGATCGGCACTGTCGGCTTCACCCAGATCCAGCGCGGCGCCTTCCAGGGCTGCCATCTGGGCTATGGGCTGGATGCGGAGCATCAGGGGCGCGGGTTGATCCAGTGGGCGGCCACGCAGGGCATCGCATTTGTGTTCGGCCCGCTTGGCCTGCATCGGGTGATGGCGCAATACGTTCCGGACAATCTGCGCAGTGCGCGTGTGCTGCAGCGGTTGGGATTTGAGATCGAAGGCTACGCGCGGCGTTATCTGCAATTGAACGGCGTGTGGCGCGACCATGTGCTGACCAGCAAGTTGCGCGATGACGATCAGCCTGCTGGCGCGTAGAACCTGTGGTATGCAGGTTGAGTCGCTGCTGGCCGCGGTCGATGTGCTAAGCGGCTTAGAGCAGCTAACAAAACTACTGCGCAGCTGCCAGGCGGGCGCGGCCGGTGCTCGGAATCGGCATGTACCACTCGTACACTCCGGTTCTGAGCGCGCCGTCCGCACCCACCTGACGACTGCTCGCTACGTTTTGTTAGCCGCTCTTAGAATCTGTCGGTAAATTATATGACTCTTCGAAGGTACCTTTCGGAAGGCGATGATCGCGGCAGCCAGATGGTTGAGTGCCAAGACACGACGCGCCAGCTTTTCGTCGCGCACCAGAAGTTTGCGCAAGCGGTTGAACCAGCGGTGGCTGACCTCCACGACCCAGCGCCTAGCCTTCTTTTCGGGGAGAGCGCCGTTTGAGATCGGCCTCCGTGCGGCGATCCACGACGTGCGGGATGTAGCCGTGCCTGTCGATGGCGCGCAGGCAGGGCGTGCCACGATAGCCTGCATCGGCGCACAGATGCTTGCTGCGCCGATAGCATGGTCTCTGAACGCTTGATCACGATGGAATCCAGTACCGACTCCAGCGATTTGCTGTCGTGCACGTTGGCCCCGGTCACGACGATCGACCACGGGACGCCACGCCCGTCCAGCAACAGGCGGCGTTTGCTCCTTTTTTCCGTGAATCGATCGGGTTTGGTCCGACCGCTTCCTTGGCCATTGGTGCCTTCACCATGGCAGCGTCCACGCGCTACCGGCGCCAGGCAATGCAAGCCATATCTGCTCGTCCTCGGCCAAGCCGGCCTTCCACAGCGCCTCGAAAAACCCCGATGACTGCCATTCAAGAAAGCGTTTGTGGATGGCGCTGGCACTGCCAACGCGCTGCTTGGGTAGCGCTTTCCACTGGATGCCGGTCCGCAACACAGACACACTCGCTGCGAATACCTGTCGCACCGGCAGCGGCGGACGACTGGCTGCTGGGTGGGGCGGTATCAGTTGCTCCGTACCCTCACCCAACCCCTCTCCCCCCGGGAGAGCAACTGTCTTGAGCAACCGGCGGCGCCAGCCGCCAGTTGGTCTGGCATCTCGGCGTTGAGGATGACCAGCAATTTGCGCATCGCCGCTACGAGGGCGACCTTGCCGGCCTGGCCTTGTGTGCGTAGCCGTTGGTAAAAGTGGCGCAGTGCCGGGGTGAAGCGCACCGCCATCAGCGCCGCCATGTACAGTACCTGCCGCATGCAGGCTCTGCCGCCCCAGATGCTGCGTGCACCTCGCACCCCGCCGCTGTCGCGCGCCAGCGGCGCCACCCGACCAACTTGGCGATCGTGACGAGCGCCTACTCCAGCAACTGTTCGGGTGTTTGCCAGGAGATTCCGGCGTGGCGACCTCGCTCTCCCGCGGTCGTTTAAACCTGTGGGTTATCGGTCGACCACGCCGGCTCTCGACGCCTGATCTGGCAGATCGGCAAGAGATAAGGAGCTTTACAGCCTTGACCGCGCGTTGTGCGCGGATCCGCATATGACAGCGCCGCAATACGGTTTATCCGAACGCAGTGCTGCCGCATGATGGAAGGCTGTCGCCGTGCAGTGCGGCTGCCTGTCTCTTCATGGAGTTCCCGGATGATCCAACGTCGTCACTTCCTCAAGAGCGCCACGCTTGCTGCGATCGCTTCCGGCCTGGCTGGGTGGGGCGCACGTGCGCAGGCGGCGACCGGTGCTGGCACCGGCGGTCGCGTTGCGGTGTTGCCGAGTGGCGCGGCGCGGGTGATTTCCACTTGGGATTTCGGCATTGCCGCCAACCAGGAGGCCTGGAAGATCCTTAGTACCGGCGGTATCGCGCTGGATGCGGTGGAAGCTGGCGTGCGTGTGCCCGAAGCAGACCCGAGTAATCCCCCCGTCGGGCTGGGCGGCTATCCGGACCGAGATGGGCGGGTGACGCTGGACGCTTGCATCATGGATCACCTGGGCAATTGCGGCTCGGTGGCGTCGCTGGAAGATGTGGTGCATGCCATCTCGGTGGCGCGCGCGGTGATGGAGAAAACCCCGCACGTGATGTTGGTCGGCGATGGTGCGCGTCAGTTCGCGTTGGAGCAGGGCTTTGCCAAGACCAAACTGCTGACGCCCAGCTCGGAAGCAGCGTGGAAGCAGTGGCTGAAGACCTCGAAGTATTCGCCCGAGGCTAACGTCGAAAACCGCGCCTGGCGCGATGCCAAGTTGCCGGGCGGCAAGGACAATCACGACACCATCGGCATGCTCGCGCTGGATGCGCACGGCAACTTGTCCGGCGCGTGCACCACCAGCGGCATGGCGTGGAAGATGCACGGCCGCGTCGGCGACAGCCCGATCATCGGTGCGGGCCTGTATGTGGACAACGAGGTCGGTGGTGCCACCTCGACCGGCGTTGGCGAAGAAGTGATCCGCAATGTCGGCAGTTTTGCGGTGGTGGAAATGATGCGCCAGGGAAAGTCGCCGGCAGAGGCCTGCCGCGAAGTGGTCATGCGGCTGCTACGGCGCAAGCCCGAACTCACCCGCAGCTTGCAGGTAGGGTTTTTGGCGATGAACAAGCGTGGTGAGGTGGGTGCGTTCGCGATCCAGAAGGGTTTTAGTTACGCGGTGTGCGATGCGCAGCGACAGGACCTGCTGCTGCCCGGCGAAAGCCATTACACCAGCGAGCCTGCGGCATGAGCGCGTTAGGACTGGAAGTCGCTGCCGATTCGGTGGGTTCGGCATTGGCCGCGCAAGAAGGCGGTGCAATGCGTGTCGAGCTCTGCGGTGGCCTGGATGGCGGCGGGCTGACCCCATCGTTCGGCACGCTGGCGGTGGTGCGTGAGCGATTGCAGATTCCGCTGTATGTGTTGATCCGTCCGCGCGTTGGCGATTTCGTGTTCGATGCGTCCGAGGTCGAGGTGATGCGGCGCGATGTAGAGCAATGCGTGCGACTGGGCTGCGATGGTGTGGTGTTGGGCGCGCTGGATCCGGATGGGCAGGTCGATATGGCCACGATGGGTGTGTTGATTGAGGCAGCAGGTTTGCTCGGTGTGACCTTCCATCGTGCGATCGATGTCAGTGCCGATCCGTCGTGCACGCTGGAAGATGCGATCACGCTGGGTTGCGAGCGGGTGCTGACTTCGGGTGCGCGTGCGAGCGCGCTGGAAGGTGTGGACACCATTGCGGCATTGGTGCGTCAAGCGGGCGAGCGCATCAGCGTGATGCCGGGCGCCGGTGTGTCCGAAACCAATGTGCTTGCGTTGCGTGCCAATACCGGTGCGCGCGAATTTCACGCCTCATCGCGCGGCTCGGTTGAAGCGCAAGTGCATGCGCCGCATGCGTACATCACCGACCTGGGCGGCGATTACCAGCGTACCGATGTGGCGCGTGTGCGGCGGATTGTTGGTTTGCTGCAGGGGACGTGAGGTGAAGCAGCGGCTCAGCTGTAGAGCGGCTGATCTGCGGCTTGGCTGCAGGGCCATTGTCGGCCCACCATCGCGGGACACGCCGCACGTACGTCCCTGTAGCAACTGTGTTGTTGGAGGGGGCTCTGGCCGTTCCGGAAGCGGTGCACGGCAGTGCCGGCCGCTGGTCGGCAGCCATCGGACCGGTCTTGTGACTGGGGGAATCACCTCGTAGCGGCTTGATCCTCTCTGGCTCGGGCGTTGAGGATGACGATCATCTTTGTTGGCCTGCAGCGCTCGGCGCAAAGTCGTGTCCTTCACCTGTTCCAACTGGTTTTCTGCGCTGGTTGCCAGCTCTACGAGCTGCTGTCGCGCACGCACGCAGCCGTCGCCGCCGCCAAGGTTCCATCGGTTGAGAGGGACCTAGCTCCAGCGTGGCAGCCATGCAGGCGAAATTGACCGCATCCAGACGATCTGTGTGTGCCGGCAGGCCGATGGCAGCGGCGAACGCATGGCAGCGGCGCGCATTGGGCATCCAGCACTGCCTGTTCGTATCCGCCAGAGGCCTCCAGGACAACCTGACCAGCCTCACGTTGTGCCAGCCAGGAAACAGCTTGCTGTGGCCCGCGGGTGAGTTGTGAAACTGCGCGAAGGGCCGCGGTGGACGGCCACATCCAACATCGCCTTGCACACATCAATCCCGATGCCGTTCATGCGCGAACTCCGTTAGGCTTGAAGGCTCCGCTCCCCTGCTGCCCAGCCTTACGTCTACGCGCGGCAACTCTCGCAACTGTTCGGGCCAAATATGGCAGAAACCGACTTGGACACCCGGCTACACGACGACGGTAACGATCCAGGCTCTCACGGTGGCCGGCGTCGGCTCTCGACACCCACCCCCGACAGAATCCGAACAGAGAAGGCGCTTTGCCGGCATCCATGCCGCAGAAGGTCCCGCGACGGTGGGCGGGCAAGGACCAGTCGATGGGGTCGGTGTGCATGGTTGCGAGCAGTGGATGCGGCGCGGCCGTCCGATGAGGTGCGGTCTGATCAATGAGCTCCTTTCGATCCGAGCAATGTCGCTGCCATTCGCCAACATGCGCATGTGGCCAACACGTTGCCACCATCGATACAGCGTTCGAGAGGGTTTTGCAGTCGCTCTAAGTCGCGCAGTGAGGTTACTGCGCGAACTTGCCGCCGCAGTCGCTGTCCTTGCCGGGGCCCGGTTCGAAGGTCGCCAGCAAGGCGGCGGGCGGGGCGATCATGCCCAGACCGACGGCAAGCGCGCCGCGCAGACCCAGTGCTTTGAAGTCTGGGCGGAAGCTGGGATCTTTGAAGGTGCCGCCGATTCGCAGCGGCGAGCGCAGGCTCAGAATGCTGCGGTCTTTCGGGCGCGGGCTTAGCAGCAGATCCAGCGTTTCGTCTTTGAGGCTGATGCTGCCTTCGCCAATGATGATGGTGTCGGTGCTGTCGAAGGCCAGCGCGCGCGATTGCATCAGACCGTCTTTCACGCCGAAGTCACCGAAGATGCAACGCACTGGAATCTGACGATCCTTGGTAAACAGATATTTGAGCGACTCGGCGATATCCAGGCCGGCCAGTTCCATGATCAGATTGCCGACATGGCCACGGCCCATGCCGACGCCGATCGTGCCGTCGGCGGTGCCGAGCATCGCGGCGATCGAGTTGCCGCGACCACGCAGATCGAACTCACCACCGATGGCACCCGAGGCTTGTTGTGCGAGCGCGGTATCGGGCAATAGCTGATCCAGTCGAATGCCGCGAAGACCTGCCTTGAGTTGCGTGGTGATCACCTCGTTGCGCGCGTCCATGCGGATGGTGGAGCGGATATCGCCGCCGGCAACGCCGAAGTTGAGCGGGTCCAGTTGCAACAGGCCGTCCTTCAAGGTCAGCGAAGCGTCCATGTCGTCCAATGGCCATGACGGCGCATTGATGCGCTGCGCCCGCCAACGTACCTGCGCATCCATCGCACGCAGTTTGGACGGATCGTAGGGAGTGATCGGCAGCACGCGCGCGCCGGCAGCGAGTTGTGCCGCCTGTTTTTTCTGCTCCGCGTTTGCGGACTCGTTCGCGCCGGTCTTCGGTGGCGCGCCGATGAAACCTGCCAGATCGTCGAAATCCAGGCGTTTCGACGCCAGATCCGCACGCAGGAACGGACGCTTGTTGCGTAGGTCCACGTCGGCAGTGCCGGCCAGATCGCTGTCGCCAGCGGTGCCGGTGAACTTTTCGTAGCGCCAGATCTTGCCGTTACGGCGCAGATGACCATCGAGTTTGTATGGCGGCGTCGACGGCATGGCAACGCCGATCAACGGATACAGATCCTGCATGTCCTGGCCACTGAGCGCCATCTGCAGATCGAAGACCTGGAACTGGAAGGGATTGGTCAGCGTGCCGCGCACGTGGGTGCGGGTGGCGCCTGCGCTGCCGCGTAGATCGATGCGGAACGGGTGCTCGCTCTGGCTCAGCTCCAGTGGCGATGCGGTGTCGCCCTTGAGTATGAAGGGGTAGCCCTTCCAACGGCCTTTGCCGTCGATGCCGATCGGCGCTGCGCGCTGGTCGTTGCGTGGCGGCGCGAGGCTGTTGATCGCCACATCCACATCCGAGCGGTTTGCTGCATCGATGTATTGCAAGCGTCCATTATCGATCAGCAGGCGCCCAAGCCGCGGCATCGTGCCGTCGCCATCGCCCTGATCGAACACCCAGTTGCCAGGGTGCGTCTCGTCGCCCGCTTCCAGCAGTACGGTCGGATGATCCAGACGAATTTCCGGCAAGCGCACATTGCCGCGCAGCAATGGCCACAACGCGACGTCGATCTCGGCCCAATTCAATTCGGCCATCGGGCCGCGCTTTGACCACTGCGCGTTGGCCAGACTGACCCGGTTGCCACGCACGGTGGTCGTGCGGCCCAACGTCACATCCAGATAGCCGAGATGAAATTCGCGACCGGTCTTGGCGCTGACCGCGCGCTCGACCGGGCCGCGTAGCCAGTTCCACTCGAACACCATCACGAAGATCAGCACAATGACCGCGACGATGCCGAGCCCGATCAACCAGCGTCGACGAGGTGATGTGGGAGAAAATGAGCCAGCAGCAGTATTGGTCGCAGTGTCCACGCGGGCCATGGTTGGCGATGCCTCGTGCACGGCGCGCGAACGCGCCGTCAATCGCAGATCATACAACTTGCGCGATCACCGCAACGAAGTGGCAAGCGCTGCCGGCAAGCACGAACAGATGCCAGATCGCATGGAAATAGCGTTGGGTGTCGCGCTGGTAGAAATACGTACCCAAGGTGTAGGAGAGTCCGCCAGCCAATAGCCAGCACAGCGACCAGGTATCGACCGAACGTAACAATGGCTGGATTGCCACCAGGATCAGCCAGCCCATCGCCAGATACAGCACCGTCGACAACAGGCGGAAAAGACCGGTGAAAAACAGTTTGAAGATCACCCCGGCGGCGGCAATCGTCCAGATGGCGGCGAACAATCCCCAGCCCCAGGAGCCACGCAGATTGATCAACGTAAACGGCGTGTAGGTGCCTGCGATCAGTAGATAGATCGCGCAATGATCCAGTATTTGCAACCGTGCCTTTGCACCCGGATGCGGGATGGCATGGAACAGCGTGGAGGCGACGTAGAGCAATACCAGCGTGGCGCTGAAGACGATGGAGGTGGCCAGCTGCCAGCCGTCGCCATAGATGGTAGCCAGCGTGATCAGCACCGAGCCACCGGCCAATGCGGCAATTGCACCCAGGCCGTGGGTCACGGCACTGGCTATCTCGTCGCGCAGGTCGGTCGAGGGGGAGGCGTCTGCGTTCATGCCAAAAAGGTACCGCAACTGCGAGCAATCCGCATCGCCGGCAGGTGCATTTTCATGCGTCGTTGCAAGCCGCGCTCAATCGATCGCCCTGGCATATGCATGCTCACGCGTTGCCGAGAAGCGCACGTCCGGCGCGCGTTCCTGTGCCAGCTGCAGATTCACCCGGGTCGGTGCGAGATAGACCAGCTGACCGGCCGCATCGATGCCGAGATTGCCGGCATTTTTCTCGCGGAACTCTTCCAGCTTCTTCGGGTTGTCGCACTGCACCCAGCGCGCGGTGGTGACGCCCACCGGCTCGAAGATCGCATCCACACCGTATTCGTCCTTGAGCCGGTAGGCCACTAGGTCGAACTGCAGCACACCGACCGCGCCCAGGATCAGATCGTTGCTCATCAGCGGGCGGAAGAATTGCGTGGCGCCTTCTTCGGACAGCTGCGCCAGGCCCTTTTGCAGCTGCTTGAGTTTGAGCGGGTCGCGCAAGCGCGCACGGCGGAACAGCTCCGGCGCGAAGTTGGGAATGCCGGTGAACGACAGCGGTTCGCCTTCGGTAAACGTGTCGCCGATGGAAATGGTGCCGTGGTTGTGGATACCGATCACATCGCCCGGCCAGGCTTCGGCCGCGATCTCGCGATCGGAGGCCATGAAGGTCAGCGCGTTGGCCAGCTTCACGTCCTTGCCGCTGCGTACGTGCAGGGTCTTCATGCCGGCGGTGAACCTGCCGGAGCACACGCGCATGAAGGCGACGCGGTCGCGATGCTGCGGGTCCATATTGGCCTGGATCTTGAAGACGAAGCCGCTGAGCTTGGACTCAGCCGCCTCGACGCGACGGCCGGTGGTGTCGCGCGCCTGCGGGGGCGGTGCGTGTTCGATGAAGAAATCCAGCAGCGGTTGTACGCCGAAGTTGTTGACGCCCGAACCAAAGAACACCGGGGTCTGCTGACCGGCGCGATAGGACGCAAGATCGAACGGATTGCTGGCGCCTTGCACCAGTTCGAGCTCGTCGCGCAGCTCGGCCAGTATTTGCGCGCCGATCTTCTCGGCCAGGCCGGGCGCATCCACCGACGGGAAGATGGTGGAATCCTGGCGGGTGAAGTTGCGGCCCTGTTCGTACAGGTGCACCTCGCCGGTGATCAGATGCACCACGCCTTTCAAGCGCTGTCCCATGCCGATCGGCCAGGTCACCGGCGCGCACTGAATGCCCAGTACGGTTTCGACTTCATCGAGCAGATCGATCGGGTTCTTGCCCTCGCGATCGAGCTTGTTGATGAAGGTCATGATGGGCGTGTCGCGCAGCCGGCAGACTTCCATCAGCTTGATGGTGCGTTCTTCCACGCCCTTGGCCACGTCGATCACCATCAGCGCCGAGTCCACCGCGGTCAGCACCCGATAGGTGTCCTCGCCGAAGTCGGCGTGGCCGGGGGTGTCTAGCAGATTGATCACCTTGCCCTCGTACGGGAACTGCATCACCGACGAAGTGACCGAGATGCCGCGCTCTTTTTCCAGCGCCATCCAGTCCGAGGTGGCGTGACGTGCGGCTTTACGGCCTTTGACCGAGCCGGCCATCTGGATCGCGCCGCCGAACAGCAACAGCTTTTCGGTCAGCGTGGTCTTGCCGGCATCGGGGTGGGAAATGATGGCGAAGGTGCGGCGGCGCGCGGCTTCGTTGGAGATGTCGGACATGGGCTGAGCGCGCCCGGTCGGACGCCTGCGAAAACTGAGGAAGCCGGTGATTATAGCGGCTTCGGTGCGGCGGGCTTGTGCGGCCCTGGCCTGGGGCTGCGTGCCAGCAAGCCGATGGTCCTTCGGCGCCCGCAACTCACGGCGCTGGCGAGGGAAATTGCAGCTCGCCCTGCGGGCCGATCATCCGGAACGGCAGCGAGATCAGGCGCCTGTCCGCATTGCGCTGGACTGCGAAATGCAGGTGCGGGGCGGAGCTGAAGCCGGTATTGCCAGAGGCGCCCAGGCGCTCGCCGGTGCGTACTATCTGGCCGGCACGCACCGCTACCCCATCGGGCGCCAGGTGGGCGTAGATGGCCATGCTGCCGTCGGCGTGCAGCACTCGCACCAGGTTGCCGCCGCCGGTTGCCAGGTCATGCAGGCCGTCCTCAATGACATCGCGCTGCACCTGCATGACCATGCCCTCGCGCGCCGCCAGCACCGGCGTGCCCTGTGGCAAGGCGAAGTCCACCGCGTACCAGTTGGGCGCATCGGTGTGGCTGAAATTCCCGCCGAAGCCTTGTTCTACCTGCACCGGCGCATCGTTGAACGGGAGTTGGTAGCGCACTGGCTGCGGGCGTGCCTGTGGATCGCCGGGTACCACGTCGAGCTTGAGTCAAAGCCCGGCCAAGCTGCGCTGGTTGCTGGCCGGGTAGAGCCGCGCGAGCAGGCGGCGCTCGTGCGCGGCCAGTTGTACTGTCAACGGCAACTGCGGCACGGCGCGGTAATCCTCGCTGGGCGGTGCGCTCAGGTGGACCTGCGCAGGTCCGGCCAGCGTGTTGTTTACCCAGGCCAGATAGGCCGGTGCCTGCCATTCCAGTTGCAGCGATAGGCCAGGGCCGGCCGCTGCGAGCGCTGTCTGCGCAGTTGCTGTTCCTGGCGAGGTCGCGGCACCGGCGCCGGGCCAATGCCAGCGTTGCAGCGCGTTGGCCGGTGCCGCACAGGCCAGAAGCGCAACGACAAGCGGCCATGCGACGGCCGGCAGGGCTTGGCGAGACACGTGATGGCGCACGCGATCGGCTCGAACGTGAGGGTGCGCAAGTATGCGGCTCATCACAGGCTGTAGTGGTATCGGATGAAAATTTATCTTTCCATCCGCATGAAGAGATTGACATCGCAAAAAAGCGCTGGCATCTTAGCGCTACCATCGAGACCGGCGGAGGGACAGGCCCTTTGATGCCGGGGCAGCCAGCGGAGCGCGCAAGCGCCCGCGTTTGGTGCCAAATCCTGCGGGGACCTGTCGCGTCTGCCGAAAGATGGTTCGATTTGCGCCTTGTGCACGTCGAACGCGAGCTCCGCGAAGCTCGATGGCCGATCCACCCCGGATATCGCCATGAGCCTCGTGAATACAGCATCGCCGTCACCTACCGATTACGCCTATACATCCGCCGTCTCCGATGACGGTTCGATTGCCGTGCGCGGCGATCTTGTCATTGCCTTGCCAATGCGCCATGCCGGCATGCGCGAGCTGCGGCTGCGCTATGAACTGGTCGGCGCCGCCAATGCGCCTGTGGTGTTCGTGGCCGGCGGGATCTCCGCGCATCGCCATCTGGCCGCCAGCGCGCTGTTTCCCGAAAAGGGCTGGGTAGATGGCCTGGTCGGAACGGGCCGCGCACTGGATCCTGCAACGCGCCGTCTGTTGGCGTTCGATTTTCTTGGCGCCGACGGCACGCTGGACGCGCCGATCGATACCGCCGATCAGGCCGATGCGATCGCCGCGCTGCTGGATGCGCTAGGCATCGCGCGCCTGCACGGCTTTGTGGGCTATTCGTACGGCGCCCTGGTCGGCCTGCAATTGGCCACCCGCCATGCCGCTCGCGTCGGTACCTTGGTGGCAGTGAGCGGTGCGCATCGCGCGCATCCATATGCCGCCGCCTGGCGCGCACTGCAGCGCCGCGCGGTGGCGCTGGGCCAACTGCAATGCGCAGAAAATCACGGGCTGGCGTTGGCACGGCAGTTCGCCATGCTCAGCTATCGCACACCGGAAGAATTCAGCGAGCGCTTCGACGCGCCGCCGGAAGTGATCAATGGCCGCGTGCGTGTGGCGGCCGAAGACTATCTGGACGCCGCCGGTGCGCAGTACGTGGCGCGCACGCCGGTAAACGCCTACTTGCGGCTGTCCGAATCCATCGACCTGCATCGCATCGACCCTGCGCAAGTGCGCGTGCCCACCGTCGTGGTTGCGGTGGAGGGCGACCGCCTGGTGCCGCTGGCCGATCTGGTCACGCTGGTCGAAGGCTTAGGCCCGCGCGGCAGTCTACGTGTGCTGCGCTCGCCGTATGGCCACGACGCCTTTCTGAAAGAAATCGATCGCATCGACGCGATTCTCACCACTGCCCTTCGCATCACCGGAGAAACCGCATGAGCTTTCGTGACCCTGCCCACGCCCCTTGTACCGCTGCCACCGCCGCCGTCCGCGCCGGCATTGATCGCGACACTGCCTATGGCGCGGTAACGCCGCCGATCGTGCTGTCGTCGAACTTCTCCTTCGATGGTTTCGGCAACAAGCGGCAATACGATTACACCCGCAGCGGCAATCCCACCCGCGATCTGCTCGGCGAAGCGCTTGCTGAGCTGGAAAGCGGCGCTGGCGGGGTGATCACCTCCACCGGCATGGGTGCGATCAATCTGGTGCTCAACGCGTTGCTGCAGCCCGGCGACACGCTGGTAGTGCCGCACGATGCCTACGGTGGCAGCTGGCGCCTGTTCAATGCGTTGGCCAAGAAGGGCCACTTCGCGCTGATCACCGCCGACCTCACCGACCCGCGTTCGCTGGCCGATGCGTTGGCGCACGCGCCCAAGCTGGTGCTGATCGAAACACCATCCAATCCATTGCTGCGCATCACCGATCTGCGCTTCGTCATCGAGGCGGCTAAGAAGGTTGGTGCATTGACGGTGGTGGACAACACCTTCCTGTCGCCGGCACTGCAGAAGCCGCTGGAATTCGGTGCGGATCTGGTGCTGCATTCCACTACCAAGTACATCAACGGCCACAGCGACGTGGTGGGCGGCGCGGTCGTTGCGCGTGACGCCGAGCTGCATCAGCAGCTGGTGTGGTGGGCCAATGCCTTGGGCCTGACCGGTTCGCCGTTCGATGCGTTCCTCACGCTGCGCGGTCTGCGCACGCTGGATGCGCGCCTGCGCGTGCATCAGGAAAACGCCGATCTAATCGCCGAATTGCTGGACGGGCATGCGGCCGTCAATCAGGTGTATTTCCCGGGTTTGGCATCGCATCCGGGGCATGCATTGGCGGCGCGTCAGCAGAAGGGCTTCGGGGCGATGATGAGCTTCGAGCTGGAAGGTGGCGAAGCCGCAGTGCGCGCGTTTGTCGATGGCTTGCGTTACTTCACCCTGGCCGAGTCGTTGGGCGGTGTGGAAAGCCTGATCGCGCATCCGGCTTCGATGACGCATGCTGCGATGACGGCCGAAGCCCGCGCTGCGGCCGGCATTTCCGATGGTTTGCTGCGCTTGTCGATCGGTATCGAGTCTGCAGACGACCTGCTGATCGATCTGCGCGCTGGTCTGGCGCGTGCCGAAGCGACGCTGAGTACCGCAAGCCGCAAACAGGTCGACGCGTGAGCAGTGTGCTGCCTGTTTCGCGTCGCGCTTCGGTGGCAGCGGTGACAGCGAAGCCACGCCTGGGCTTGTTGGGCACCGGCACCGTGGGGCGCGCCTTCGTGACGCGCTACAGCGCGTTGCAGAAACGTCAATTGCGCTTGCCGCGCTTCGACTGGCTGGCCAATTCGCGCATTGCCCATGACTGCGGTACCAGTGCGGAACAGGCGTTGCAGCAGGCCAACGCCGCGCCGCGCGGCCAGGCCGTGTTGCAGCCGTGGGCGGAGACCACTGCGCTGCGTGCCGGCGATGTGCTGGTGGACGCCACTGCCAGCGACGTGGTGGCCGATTGGCATGTCGAATGGTTGTTGCGTGGTGTGCACGTGGTCACTGCCAACAAGTTGGGCCAGGGCACCGCGTTGTCGCGTGCGCAGGCGCTGCACGCGGCGCGTCACGCCAGCGGTGCGTACTATGGCGATAGCGCGACGGTGGGGGCAGGGTTACCGGTATTGAGCAGCGTGCGTGCGCTGGTGGCGGGCGGCGACCATATCCATTCGATAGAAGGCGTGTTGTCCGGATCGCTGGCATGGCTGTTTCATCGCTACGACGGCAGCGGCGCGTTTTCCGAGTGCGTGCGCGAAGCGATGGCGGCCGGTTACACTGAGCCTGATCCACGCATCGATCTATCAGGCGAGGATGTACGGCGCAAATTGCTGATTCTGGCACGCGTGGCGGGGTGGCAGCTCGAGGCCGAGCAGGTGCATGTGGAATCGCTGGTGCCGGCCAGCATGGCGCGATTGCCGCGTGTCGCATTGGATGCGCAGCTGGGCGCGCTCGATGAGGTGGTTGGCGCGCGTTGGCAGCAGGCACGTGCTGCGGGGCGCTGCCTGCGCTTTGTCGGTCGCCTGGATGCGCATGGTGCAAGTGTGGGCTTGCGCGAGTTGGCGCTGGATCATCCGCTGGCCGGTGGCGCGGGCACCGATAACCGCGTCGCGATCAGCAGCGATCGTTATCGCGAGCAGCCGTTGTTGATCCAGGGCCCGGGTGCAGGTGCCGAAGTGACTGCTGCCGCGTTGCTGGATGACGTGTTGCGGATTGTGGCTGGGTGATTGGTTGAAAAAGTGGACAGGTGTGACCGCTTTTTGAACTCGGTTGCCGGTGCGCGTGTCGTCGGACGCGTCGTTGCGTGCACTGATGACCTGCTGCCCGCGCTGCGCGTTGAAGCGCATCCGGCTGCAGCGCGCCTGTTGGCGAGCTGCAGCTTTCACGGACGCGTAGGCCATGCCAATCGTATTGCCGCTGGCACTCCTTACTGCGCAATCGCCTTCAATAACGCCGCATTGAAACGCTTCGTGTCCTGCACCTGTGGCGAATGCCCAAGGTCGGCAAACTCGACGAGTTTCGCATTCGGAATCGCCTCGGCGGCACGCTTGCCAAGCGTGGTGTAGTCACCGACGCGTGCCTTGACCTCCGGCGGCGCGGTGTCCTTGCCGATCGCGGTGCGGTCCTTGAGTCCGATAAACAACGTGGTCGGTACGGCAAGTTTGGGCAGTTCGTAGACCACCGGCTGGTTGAACACCATGTCGTAGGTCAGCGCCTGATTCCAGGCGACGGCCTGCTTGCCGTTGCCCAGCAACATGCCGGCCTGCATGCGCGCCCAGCGTTCGAACTCGGGCTTCCATTGGCCAGCGTAGTAGGCCTCTCTCTGATACTTCTTGATCCGCTCGAAACTGATTTTCAGTTCGTTGTCGTACCAGGCATCGACGCTACGCCACGGAATGCCTTCGGCCTTCCAGTCTTCCAGGCCGATCGGGTCGACCAGCGCCAAATGGTCGGCGGCCTGCGGATACATCAGCGCATAACGGATGGCGAGCATACCGCCCATCGAATGACCGACGACTACCGCACGTTCGATGCCCAAGTTTTTCAGCAATGCCTGCGTGTTGTCGGCCAGCTGCGCAAAGGAAAACTGATAGGCCGCCGGCTTGCTGGATTTGCAAAAGCCCACCTGGTCCGGGGCGATGACGCGGTAACCGGAGTTGCTTAATGCTGCAATGGTCTGCTCCCAGGTGGCGGCGCAGAAGTTCTTGCCATGCAGCAGCACTGCGGTACGCCTGTTGGGTTTGCCGGTTGGCGCGACATCCAGGTACGCCATTTCCAGCGGCTGCTGTTGTGAAGTGAACGCGAAGGTCTTGACCGGGTACAGGTAGTCGAAGCCTTCCAGGCGTGGGCCATAGCTGGCTTCCTGTGCCATCAATGGGCCGCAGGCCATGGCCAGGGCGAGAGTACAAACACGCTGTCGCATCGCGATCTCCGTCGAAATTCAGTCTTCGACGTTACACGGCCGGATGTGGTGGAGACGTACAGCGTGCGAGGCGATTGCGTCAGCGGACGCTGCGGTAGATCGCCTCGGTTCGTGTTGCTGCGGGTGGCATCGCTTGCGAGTGCGGCACGCTGTTACCGCCGCACCGCTGCTGCGCTTAGGCGATGACACAGACCAGGCTCAGCATTCGATCACGTTCACCGCCAGTCCGCCCCGACTGGTTTCCTTGTACTTGTCCTGCATATCGCGGCCGGTGTCGCGCATGGTCTTGATGACCTTGTCCAGCGATACCTTGTGCTTGCCGTCGCCGCGCATGGCCATGCGGCTGGCATTGATCGCCTTCACTGCGCCCATCGCGTTGCGTTCGATGCACGGGATCTGCACCAGGCCACCGATCGGGTCGCAGGTGAGACCAAGATTGTGTTCCATGCCGATTTCCGCCGCGTTTTCGATCTGTCCGGGATTGCCGCGGCGACCAGGCCGCCAGCCGCCATCGAACAGGCCACGCCCACTTCGCCCTGGCAACCGACCTCGGCGCCGGAAATGGAGGCATTTTCCTTGTAGAGAATGCCGATGGCCGCAGCGGTGAGCAGGAAGTCGAAGATGCGCTGCTCGGATGCGCCGGGGCAGAAGCGATCGAAGTAATGCAGCACCGAGGGAATGATGCCTGCCGCACCGTTGGTGGGCGCGGTGACCACGCGGCCACCGGCGGCGTTCTCTTCGTTGACGGCGAGCGCGTACAGGTTGACCCAGTCCAGCGTGGTCAACGGATCGCGCATTGCCGCTTCCGGTTTGGACGACAGTTCGCGATACAACGCCGGTGCACGCCGCGAGACGTTCAGGCCACCGGGGAGCGTGCCTTCCTGGCCGATGCCGCGCTCCACGCAGGACTGCATCGCCGCCCAGAGTTCGCGCAGGCCGGCGCGAATGTCGTCTTCGCTGCGCCAGCTCTTTTCGTTTTCGAACATCAGTGCGGCGATGCTCAAGCCGCTGCGCGCGCATTGCGCGAGCAGTTCGTCGCCACTGAGGAAGGGGTAGGGCAGCGGGGTTTCATCGGCCACGATGCGATCGTCTGCGGCATCTTCCTGGTTGACGACAAAACCGCCGCCGACCGAGTAGTAATCGCGCGTGGCGATCACAGCCTCATTGGCGTCGTAGGCGGTAAAGCGCATGCCGTTGGTGTGGTACGGCAGTTTCTGCCGCTTGTTCATCGGCAGATCGCGTTTTTCGTCGAAGCCGATGGCGTGCTGGCCCATCAAGCTGATGCGCTTGCTGGCGCCGATGCGATCGAGCGTTGCGGGGATGGTGTCCGGGTCGATCAGGTTGGGGCGGTGGCCTTCCAGTCCGAGCAGCAGGGCCTTGTCGGTGCCATGGCCGCGGCCGGTCAACGCCAGCGAGCCGAACACCTCGGCGCGGATGCGTACCACCTCTTGCAAGCGGCCGGCGTCGAGCAGCCAGCGATGCACGAAGCGCTCGGCAGCGCGCATCGGCCCCACGGTGTGGGAGGAACTCGGACCGATGCCGATCTTGAACAGGTCGAACGTGCTGACAGCCATGCTTGCCGAAGAGGTGAGCGTAAAGGCCGCTATTCTAGTCGGTCGGCGATTGCGGCACGGCTGCAGCGCAGCATAGGACCTTCCGATGGCCTTGATCCTCTACCAGCGCGACGATTGCCACTTGTGCGACCAGGCTGTGGAACTTCTGGCGCAGGCGCGCGCGGGCGAGTTCAGCAGCGTCTTTATCGATGGCGATGCGGCGCTTGAGTCCGCTTATGGCGAGCGTGTTCCGGTGCTGCGCGAGGCGGACGGGCGCGAGTTGGAGTGGTCGTTCGACAGTCGGCGTTTGCGAGAGTGGTTGAATGCTGCCGTGCGCTGATGCGGCGCTCGCCGACCTGGTCAGCGTCTGGTGATGGACTGAAGGCAGTTATGAAGCGATTGCACGTCAGATGGGCGAGGCCGGTGCGCGCCTGCGCCGCTCGGACACGTTAAGCAGCAGCCACAGGACGTTGCCAAGCGCGACCGAGCGATCGGTTGATAGCGAACGCGCCGGTGGCGTTACTTCGCAGTGAAAACGACCTTGGTGCTGATCGCGGTTTCGTTGGGAATGGTCTTGGTGTCGGCCCAGTCGCCGCCGCCCACGCCGAAGTCCAGCCGCTTCACCACCGCCTTGCCGGCCAGCACCGGCTGCGCGCCGGGTGTCCAGGTGAAGGTCAGCGTGACCGGCTTGCTGACGCCGCGCAGTTCCAGGGTGCCGTCTGCGGCGTACTGGTTGCCGCCGAGTGCGCGGAATGTGTCGGCGCGGTAGCGCGCAGTGGCGAACTTGGCGACGTTGAAGAAGTCCGGCCCCTGCAGGGTGGAATCGCGGTCGCCGTTGCCGCTGACGGCACCGGCCAGCGGGATGCGCATGTCGAGTTTGGCGCCGGCAAGATTGGCGGGGTCGAAACTCAGCGTTGTGTCGAAACCGGGGAACTTGCCGGTGAAGACTTCGCCGTCGTACTTGCTGGCAAACACCAGCGACGAGCCGGGCGCCTGTACATAGTCGGCGGCCAGCCCTGGTGCGGCAGCGAAGGTGGCCACCAACGAAGCAGCGACCAGCAGGGGAGAGACGAACAACCTGGACGACATGGGGGAGTCCTTTAGGGTTTGGAAGAGAGCCAACCGCGCGGCAACATCCGCACCAAGGTGGCATCACGCTGGAACAGGTGGTGGTAAAGCGCAGCGCCGGCATGCGCCAGCACGACGGCAATCAACAACCAGAAACCCCACTCGTGGATGAAGTGCGCAATCGCGCGCAATTGGTCGTCCGGCGGGCTGAGCTTGGGGACGGCAAACAGGCCAAACCAACGGAACGGGCGCAGGCCGCTGGTGGAGTCGTACAACCAGCCCGACAGCGGCATCGCAAAGATCATCGCGTACAGTAACCAATGGGTTAGCCCGGCGATGCGTTCCTGCCAGCGCGGGGTGCCGGCCACCGGCGGCGGCGCGCCCGCGCAGATGCGCCAGCCCAGCCGTACGATCACCAGTGCCAACACGGTCAGGCCCACCGATTTGTGCGCCGTGTAGACCCAGAAGTATTTCGGCGTCTTGGGCAATTCGCCCATGGTCAGACCGACAATGCCCAGCACCAGGATCAGCAGTGCGATCAGCCAGTGCAGGGTCTGGCTGACACCGCCCCAACGTTCGACATTCTTCAGGGTCATGCTCCCGATTCCGGGCTGGTGGCAGGGTCAGGGGCGGCGGGTACGCTTTGTGGTTGTGGTTGTGGCGCGTCGTCTTCAGCGCGGCCTTCGCGCACGGCTTCGGCTTCGATGCGCAGTTCCACCGCGTCGCCGATCATTGATTTCCACGCGTCGATGCCGAACTCCGCCCGGCTCAGTGTGGCAGTGGCTGAGAACCCGGCGGTGCGTCGAAACAGCGGCAGCGGATGACGTTTGAGCGCATTGAGGGTGACGTCCAGGGTGACCGGGCGGGTGACCCCATGCAGGGTCAGATTACCGCTGACCTTGGCCTGGTTTTCGCCGCTGACCGCCACCCGCGTGGAGACGAAATGCGCGTCGGGAAACCGCTTGGCGTCGAGCAGGTTGCGTGCCAGTGTGGCTTCGTTCCACTTGGCGTCGCCCAGGTCGGCGCGGTGCAGCGGCACGGTGACGTCCAGCCGCGCTGCGGCCCAGTCGTCCGGATCGAAGATCAGCGTGCCGCTACTTCCGGAAACGGTGCCCAATGCCTTCGAAAATCCGGCATGTTCGACTGCGAACAGCACCCGGGTATGCACCGGATCCAGCGCATAACGCGCCGGCGCGGCGGTGGCGGCAAGGCTGGTCGTTACCAGAGCAGAAAGGACCAGCAGGCGGGCGATTGTTGTCATTGGCGGATTCTAGGCATTCCCGCTGCGCTGCGCTGGGCTTGCGCTCGCAACGATCCGTTGCGAGCATGCGGGCTGGACGTGGAAAGGATGCCCACATGCGTGCGCTCATTGTTGTGCTGGTCTTGCTTCTGGGCGTCTTGCCCTGTACGGCAAAGATTCCGGAGATTCCGCGTTTCCGGATCGTGGGCCCCAGCGACGGACTCCCATCGACCATGGTGGTTGCGATCCACCAGGATCGTGCCGGCTATCTGTGGCTTGGCACCCTGGATGGTTTGGTGCGGTACGACGGCGCAGGATTCAGGACCTGGAGACACGATCCGTCCAACCCCGCGTCGTTGCCCTGCAACGCGATCCAGGCGCTGCATATCGACGCGCTGGACAGGATATGGATCGGCTGCGGCAAGACGCTGAGCGTCATGGATGCTGGACGAAGCCACTTTCGGCACTATCGCACTGCCGATTATCCAATGCTGAAGGACGGCGAGATCTACAGCATCGCTGCGTTTGACGGTGGTATCTGGGCCGGAACCACGACCGGCGCGCTGGTTCGCATCGATGCTTCAGGGGCGATGTCGTCACTGGATCTAGGTGCGGTCGATGGCGATCTCGACCAGGCCATGGTCATGAATCTTGCGGCGGACAACCGGCAGCGGCTGTGGATCGCAACCAGTAACGGACTTGCCTATTACGACGGGAAACATCTGCGTCGCGAATATGTCCCGGACGAACCGAACCGGCAGTCGGCCATCTTCGGTCTGCAATGGGCCGGGGACCGCCTGTGGTTGGGCAGCGAGTCGGGATTGCATGTCATGGGGCCAGATGATCGATGGCATCCGTTCGCGTGGGGGACTATGTTCGGTCCCGGCAACGAGTTCTGGGGCGCAGTAGCTGCTCCGGACGGCGAATTCTGGCTGGGGAGCGGACGCGGTCTGTGGCGAACGCGCGGCGAGCGTCCACCAGTGCCTGCTTTCAGCGGCGAGGGTCCATTGTCACGTCGCAATGTCATCGGCCTGCTGGGAGCTGCAGATGGCGGGCTGTGGGTTCCGATGCATGGCACCGGTCTTGGGTATTTGCCGGCGGATTGGAAGCGTAGTGCCGTGCTCAAGCCTGCCTTGCCGAATGGCGACGCCATCTATTGCAACCTGGCACCTGCCACACGGTCTGGCGGCTTGTGGCAAGTCGATGCAGAAGGTCGCTTGTTGCGCGTTGATCCAAGCACAGGCGACAAGTTTCAGACAGGTCTGCAGTCGCCACATCTCAAGGGCATGGAGCTGGTGTCGGCGCTGGAGGATCGCCTGCAACGTGTGTGGCTGGGAAATTTGAGTTTTGGTCTTTCACGGATGGATCTGCGCACCGGCGAGTTCATCCACTGGCCGTCCGATGGCCCCGAACCGGCATCCGCGCTATCGGCGCCGGACTGGATCATCGAGCAGGGCGACACGGTGTGGATGGCATTCATCGACATGGTGCAGCAGCGCGATTTACGTAGCGGCCGTGTCTTGCAGCGCATCACTCAGCAAGACTTGCACGGCCTAAGCGACATCGCTGTACAGCAGCTTGAACAAGGCCCGGACGGGCGTGTCTGGGTTGCGGGCGAGGGCGGCATGTTTGCGTGGGACGACGCCTCTGGCCACTTTGTGCCGGTTGCAGGTTTCGAAGGGACGCCGATCCAGGCGTTTGCCAGCCAATCGCCGGAGACGGTGTGGGTGTACCGTGCCACCGGTGCGGAACAATGGGAAAAAACCGCAACACGCTGGACGCGTGTGCGCCAGGTGGGCGAAGCCGACGGTCTGGCGGGGTTCGACGCCTCAGCAATGCAGATCGACCCGCGTGGCAGGGTCTGGATTTCCAGCTTGCGTGGACTCTGGCGGATCGATCCCTCGGTGACGCCGGCACGGCTGCGCAATATCGGCACGCGCGATGGATTGACCAGTCAGGAGTTCGTTCAGCATTGCCTGCTGATGGCGGGCGACACCTTGATCGGAGCAACTAGCGATGGCTCTACCGTGTTGCTGGATACCGCAATGCCCGATATCGCACCGTTTGTTCCGGCATTGCAGTTGGAACATGTCAGCGTGCTACGCAATGGCGCACGCATCGCATTGCCAATGGATCGCCCGTTTCAGTTGGGTCCCGGGGATCGGCAGTTGCAGGTCGTTAGCCGTCTGCTGTCGTACAGCGATCCGCTTTCCAATCGTTATCGTAGTTTCTTGAAAGGCTTCGATACGGAGTGGCAACCGTCGGGCAACGCCGGGATCCGCGAATTTGCCAGTTTGCCTGCTGGGAACTACGAGCTCGCGCTGCAGGGAGTGGACCCCCTAGGCAATCGCTCGCAGGTGCGCTCGCTGCGATTTACGGTCAATCCGCCGTGGTGGCGCAGCGATGTCGGCATCGCGCTGATCTGCCTGCTGGGATTGCTGCTGAGCGCATTGCTTGCCGCCGCCTACCGCCGCCGTGTGCGCATGCGTGCGCAATGGCAACTTGCGCAACACAAACGCGAACTTGCTGAACAGGCATCGCAGGCCAAGACGCGGTTTCTTGCGACGTTGGGGCACGAGGTGCGTACGCCGATGACCGGTGTGCTGGGGATGAGTGAGTTGCTGTTGCAGACGCCGTTGGATGGACGTCAGCAAGGCTATGCCAGCGCGATCCAGTCGGCGGGCAAACATTTGCTGCGGCTGGTCAACGATGCGTTGGATCTGGCGCGGATCGAGGCCGGCAAGCTGCCATTGGATTACCGCGATTTCGATCTGCGTCAGCTGATCATGCAAGTGGCTGAGCTGGTGCGCCCGAGTGCCGAGCAAAAGCAGTTGGCCTTCGAGTGCGAGCTGGATGATGCGTTGCCGCCGGCACTGCATGGCGATGCCAGCAGGGTGCAGCAGATCCTGCTCAACCTGGTGTTCAACGCGGTCAAGTTCACTGAGCGCGGGGGTGTGAGTTTGCGTGTCTCAGTGCTGCCGCAAGGCCACAAGCAAGGCATCCGGATGCAAGTGCGCGATACCGGCCCAGGCATGAGCGCAGAACAGCGCGGGCGCTTGTTCCAGCGCTTTGAGCAGGCCGAGGGCGCGCTCACGCTTGCAAGGCATGGCGGTAGCGGCCTGGGGTTGGCGATCTGTCGCGAACTGGCGGCGGCAATGGGCGGTGAAGTGACGGTCAGTAGTGGGCACCTCGAACAACCAAGTCGTAGCCGTGGTGACACGCACTGGATGATGACCATACCTTCAAAAAATCAGCGATCT
>NZ_MDEJ01000005.1 GCF_002940065.1 Xanthomonas populi | reverse complement strand
ATCATGTCTGTCGTTCTCCGCTGGCAGGGCGTCAAGTCAATGATGGCAGATTGCTGGGGTTTTTAGAGGCTCCTTTAAGTTTTTTCTTTGATGGTTTCGGATATAGCGATAAATCCGGACCGGCAAGCAATATAGCTAAGTTATACGCAGCTTTAATAGATGATGTTGACAAAAGTGCACGTCGCTTTTACTACTCAGGCCTTGGCGCAGAGTTCGACCCCGAGAACGCTGCACTTGCAGCGGCCCTGGGTGACAAGGCCGGCACGGAGATCGAGGACAAGGTCAGCTCCGCACCGAAGGATATCGCCAAGGGCGCGGTGCTGGATGTCTGGAAGGAAAGCGAACGGCTGAGTGACAAGTCCTACGCGCATCGTGCGGTCTGGACCGCTGGCGAGGTGGTAGATCGCGCGAAGAAGCAAGGAAAGCAGATTGTCAAAACGGTCCAGAAGCCCGTTACCACAGTGGCTAAGCAAGGCTGGAAAACATTGCGCAAGGAATGGCGTGCGCTCTGGAAAGAGGTAGTCAGGCACCCGTGGCGCGCAGCCAAGGATGCTGGCGCGGCCGTGGCCAAGAATACCGCTGGCTATGCGGCTGAAAGCCTCGGACTGATCCGCGACTCGACCCTCGGTGCGGCGCTGTTAAACACGGGCGTGGATACCCGTTTGAAGTCGGCGGAGACCGATTTCAAGGCCGCGTTCGCATTGGCCAAGGCCAAGCTGCCGGTGCACAGGGTCAACGTGGCGATCTTTGGCTACGACATGGGCGGCGGGATCGCGCTTGCGTTCAGCAAGCTGTTGATCGACGACATCTGCGCGAGTGGCCGCTACCAAGCGGTCGAGGTCAAGATCCGCTTTATGGGCCTGTTCGATTGCGTGACGAATCGCTACGACGATAACCTGCTGACCGGATTCATCCCGCTCAGCAACAAGGTGTCGTCGGAGATGACGTTGCTGCCCGAGGTCGAATGCTGCGTGCATTATGCGGCGGCGCATGAGCTGCGCTTCTACAAGCCATTGACGATGATCGGCGGCAGTCCGGGCGCAACTGGAAATCGTCAGGAGCTCTTGTTCCCGGGAAGCCAGGTGGACGTGGGTGGAGGTGCCGAAGCCCAGGAAGCGGGTGTGCTGGATGGACTTGCACGTTACCCGGTAGAGATGATGTACAACCGGGCTTACGGAGCTGGTATTCCGATGCCTAGTTTGACAGAGTTGAGAGGACTTAACCCGGGGCTGCATTCGCAACTGACATCGACTCCTGAAATTGACGAATTCCAGCGCCAATACAGACGAGCCGTTACTGCGCTTGTGGAGGATGTCAAAGAAATCAGCCCCGCAGTAATTCGCTTGAATCTGCCATACGTCTGCACCTACACCAAGCCCGGCCAACGCACCGCCGAGCAGGAAACCCAGTGTTATGTGCCGCCGGAGCCGCTGGTGGTGCGCTAGCTGCCCAAGGACATTCAGGAGCAGATGAAGGGGCATATGATCATCTACATCCAGTGGCTGCGGATGTGGTACGAGCAATTCGCCAAGACTGCCAATGAACAAACGGGCTCTTGGTTGCTGGGTGCCCCCAAATACCCTGCCGCCAAAGGCCGGTATGACAAGATCGCAGCCGAACTGAGGTACCTCGAACGCAACGCGCGTTCGGTGGATAGCTTCGACATGCAACAGGCAAAGAAACAGCTCGACGGAGAGGTCGCCTCCAATCTCTTTGTCACCGATCCGCAAGGCCAAGCGCTTTATTGGATATGGAACAACCCTGGCAAGCGACTGCCAGCGGTGGAGGCGCTGTATGGTGGATTTCTTGAATATGTCCACGACAGCATGGCAGAGAGCAGCCTTGAGGGTGCGTACGGGTCGTTCGTCGCATCCAAGCACTATCTGAACCGCCGTCCGATGCAGAAGATCGAGACCAAGCCCGACAAGAGTTTCTTGGGGGATTTATGGGAATCCTATAAAGGCCTCTACAAATAGTTTGCAGTGGAGCCAATATATTGCAGCGCCGCCAGCGCCCGCAGCCTGAGCCTGCGCCCGGCCGGCGCCGAGGGCACGCCGCTGGGCGACATCGGCGCCGAGGACGTGGACACCGCCGGCCCGTACGGCTGGCAGGACAGAATGCGCGGCCAGCGCCGCGCGCAGCAGCAGCTGGATGCGCAACGATGGTGAGTGCAGCGGCGCGTCGTGCGCTGGTGCGCGAGTGGATTGGGTGCGGTGCCAGCGAGCGTCGCGCCCTTGCAGCGATCGGCATGAGCGCCAGTGCGCTGCGCTACTGCCCACGCGAAGATCGCAATGGCGAACTGCGCGAGCGCATTGTTGCGTTGGCGCATCGCCATCGCCGTTATGGCGCGGGGATGATCTATTTCAAACTGCGCCAGGAAGGACGCCTCGTGAACTACACGCGTGTAGAGCGGCTGTACCGCGAGCAGCAGCTGCAAGTCCGGCGCCGCAAACGCAAGAAGGTACCCCTGGGCGAGCGCCAGCCGCTGCTGCGGCCAGCGCAGGCTAACCAGGTGTGGTCGATGGACGTCGTGTTCGACCGCACTGCCTAAGGACGAGTCATCAAGTGCCTGGTGATCGTGGATGATGCACCACACGAAGCGCTCGCCCTCGACGTGGAGCGCGTGATTCTCTGGCGACGGGGTGACGCGCGTACTCGACCGGCTTGCCATCAGACGTGGGTTGCCGCAAGTGATCCGCACTGACAACGGCAGGTAGGTGCACGGCAAGGCGATGGTCGCCTGGGCACATGCCCGTGGCGTACAGTGACGGCTGATCCAGCCGGGCAAACCGAACCAGAACGCCCACGTCGAATCGTTCAACGGCCGGCTACACGACGCATGCCTCAACGAGCACTGGTTCCCAACGTTGTTGCATGCGCGCACCGAGATCGCGCGCTGGCGACGCGAAGACAGCGAAGACCGGCCCAAGAACGCACTCGGCGGCATTGCACCTGCTGCTTATGCCCAAGATCTGGCCAACACCGCAATCGTTCCCCCCGGACTCTAAACCTGACCGCTACTCAGGGCGGGGGAACGTCGGCTCTTACCCGCATCCGCCCCGTCGCGGCACCTTTTCCCGGCGGGAGAAAGCAATACGCTGCACTTCTTGTTGCGCGGCTTGGCGTCTTACGCGGCTTGCGGCACGCGCAACGAGCGCACCAGGCCACCGATGTCCACGATCAGCGAAACCCGACCATCGCCAAGGATGGTGGCGCCAGAGACGCCCGGGATACGCCGATAGTTGTTTTCGATGTTCTTGACCACGACCTGCTGCTGGCCGAGCAATTCGTCCACTTCCAGCGCGATCTTCTGGCCGTCGCCTTCGACCACCACCACCAACGGTTCCTGCGAAGACTGCTGCCCGCCGAAGCCGTAGTAATTGGTGAGCGAAAGTATCGGCAGATACTCGCCACGCACCCGCAACACACGGCCGTCGCCAGCCATCGAGCGGATATCTTCCGGCGCCGGTTGCAGTGCTTCCAGCAAATAGGCCAGCGGCAGGATCAAGGTTTCGCCAGCCACCGAGACGGTCATGCCGTCGAGAATGGCCAGGGTCAGCGGCAGACGGATCAACACGCGGGTCCCGCTGCCGGCGTTGCTTTCCAGCTGCACTTCGCCACCCAGGCCCTGGATGTTACGGCGAACCACGTCCATGCCCACGCCACGACCGGAGAGATCGGTCACCGCATCGGCGGTGGAGAACCCCGGTGCGAAGATCAGATCCCACACCTGCGCATCGGTCGGGTTGTCCGGCACGGCAATGCCGCGTTCGGCCGCTTTTTCCAGGATCTTGGCGCGATTGAGGCCGCGGCCGTCGTCGCTGACTTCGATCACGATGTGACCACCCTGGTGCGAGGCAGCCAGCGTGATGGTGCCGGTCTCGTCCTTGCCGGAGGCGCGACGATCCTCGGGCATTTCCAGACCGTGGTCGATCGAGTTGCGCACCAGGTGCACCAGCGGATCGGCAATTTTTTCGATCAGGCCCTTGTCCAGCTCCGTGCCTTCGCCAATGGTGCGCAGACGCACCTGCTTGCCGAGGCGGCTGGAGAGGTCGCGTACCAGACGTGGGAAGCGGCGGAACACCGCATCGACGGGGAGCATGCGCACGCCGATGACCGCTTCCTGCAGATCGCGCGTGTTGCGTTCCAGCAGATCCAGACCTGCGAACAACTGTTCGGCATGCGCCGGATCCAGACCGGCAGACACCTGCTTGAGCATAGCCTGGGTAATGACCAATTCGCCGACCAGGTTGATCAGTGCATCGACCTTGTCGACGCTAACGCGGATGGAGCTCTCGGCTTCGGCAGCGGCGGCCTTGGCAGGCGTGGCAGCGGCGGCGGCAGGTTCTGCAGCGGCGGTCGGTGCAACCGCGACGGCGGCAGGGTCAGCTGCATCGACCGCCAGGCTCGGCGGTGGCCCGGGTACCGCCATCGGGCGGATATCCAGCTCGCAATCGTCCACCACCCAGGCAAAGGTGTCTTCGATCTTGCTGCGCGGAATCTTGCCGATCAGGCCCAGATCCCACGCCAGATAGGCTTCCAGCGGGTCGATGTTTTCAAAGCCGGGCATGCGCTGCAGACGTGCGGCGATCTGCAACGGGCCTAGATGCTCGAGCTCGCGGATGATGCGCAGCGGGTCGTTGCCGCTCATGAACAGCGACGGCGCCGGGGTAAAGCCGATGTGCCAGGCTTCGGGTTCTTCTTCCTTCGGCTTGGCAACGACTGCAGCCACCGGTGCTTCGCCAGCCAGCACCGCGTTCAAGCGGGTGTGCACGGCCTTGACCGCAGCCGGGTCGGCCGGGGTGCCGTGTTCGGCTTCGCGCAGCAGGGCGCGCAGCACGTCGACCGAGCCCAGCATGGCATCGACCGCGTTGGGGTCGAGCTGTCGCTTGTTGGAGCGCAGTTCGTCCAGCAGCGTCTCCAGCACGTGGGTCAGGCCGGCGACGGCCTCGAATCCGAAGGTGGCAGCGCCGCCCTTGATCGAGTGCGCGGCGCGGAACACCGAGTTGATGATTTCCGGGTCGCGGTTGCCCTCTTCAAGGGAAAGCAGTCCGGCCTCCATCGCGTCGAGCCCTTCACGGCTTTCCTCGAAAAAGGTGGCGTGGAAACGTTGCAGGTCCATGCTCATGGGTGCGAAATCCGATCGTGAAGCGAGAGAGAATTAACCCAGAACTTTCTGGACGGTGGCGATCAGCTGTTCTGGATTGAACGGCTTGACCAGCCAGCCGGTGGCACCGGCAGCTTTGCCTTCGGACTTTTTGTCGGCCGCCGATTCGGTGGTGAGCATCAGCATCGGGGTGAACTTGTAGTCCGGCAGCTGACGCAGTTCGCGGATCAGCGAGATGCCGTCCATGTTGGGCATATTCACGTCGGTCACCACCGCATTGAAGCGCTGGCCCTTCGCGCGGCCCAGCGCAACGGCGCCGTCTTCGGCTTCTTCGACGGCAAAGCCGGCAGAGGTGAGGGCGAAAGAGACCATCTGGCGCATTGACGCCGAATCGTCCACCACCAAGATACGTGCGCTCATGCGGCGTTCTCCACAGATTTCAGGTTGTCATTGGATGCGGAAAGTCCGAGCGCGTCGGTGACGCCGAGCAGACGGACCGCATCTCTAAAAGTGTCGTTGCAGCCATCGAACTCGGTGCTCAACCCGGCCTGGCGGCGGGCCTGCACGAAGGCGCAGAGCAACTGCACGCTGGCGGTATGGATGCGGCGGACTTCACCGGCGTCAAGCACCAGTTCGCCATCCTCCGCGAGGACTGCGGCCAGCTTCTGCTTGAGGTCGGTGCTGGTCTCGATGCCGAGATCCTCACCCAATATCACTGTGCTCATTGCTGCTCCGAACGGACGGTTCTATGCGTACTAACGGCGGGGGGCGGGAAAGCTTTAACGTTGGATCGGTGTGCGTGCATGTGCGCGTCAGCGATGCGATGCATCAATGCAGCAGATGGCTGGCATCGAGCAGGATCATGGGTTGATGGCCCAGACGTGCGACGCCGCGGAACAGGTTGTTGGAAATGCGGCACAGGCGTGCGTTGTCCGGTGGCTCGATCTGCTGATCGGTGAGGCTGGTGACGTCTTCCACCGCCGACACGCGCAGGCCCATGGTTTCGCCGTTTTCTTCCAGCACCACCACGCGTGTGTGCAGATCCATGTCCACGGCGCAAGCACCCAGATGGATCCCCAGATCCATGACCGGCACCACCTGGCCGCGTAGATTCATGATGCCGAGCATCGCGCTAGCGGTACCGCGCAATGGCAGCAATGGCACCGGCAATACGACTTCCTGCACCTTGAGCAATTCAAGCGCATAGGTCTGTTCGCCGCAGCGCAGGCGCAGCCAACGCGTACTGCGTTCGCTTGCGCGTCGTTCGGCATGGATGCGTTCGGCCTGGCCGGGCGCCAACAGCGCTTGCAGGCCTTGCGCATAGGCCGGTGCCGGTGGCGCGCGGTGCGGCGCCATCGGTGCTGGCGCCGGGCGCGCAGGTGTCGGCGGTGCCGGTGCCGGTGCGGTAAGGCCGAACGCCGGGTCCGCATCCATCTTCGACAACAGGTCGGCAGCCAGCAGATCGACGCTGGAAACCGCAGTGCCGAAGGCCGGGTCTGCGTCCATTTCGGCCATCAGATCGGCCGTGCTCATGAACGGGCTGGGCGCGGCCGTGGCGAATGCCGGGTCGGCGTCCATCTCTGCGAGAAAATCGGCGGCGATGTCTACAGCGCTTGGCGCGGCAACCACGGGCGGACCGAAGGCCGGGTCGGCGTCCATTTCGGCGAGGAAATCGGCGGCGATGTCTGCAGCGCTCGGTGCGGCCGGTGCGGCAACGACTGGCGGACCGAAGGCCGGGTCGGAATCCATTTCAGCCAGAAAATCGGCGGCAATCGCTTCGGCACTGAACACGGCGGTCATGACTTGCGGCGCAGCGGCGAGCTGCACAGGCGGCTCTGCCAGCGCGACATCCGCGTCGGCAAGCGCCGTTGCAGCGGCGATGTTGGCCGTGGCGACGTCGGCAGTGACGGCAGCGGGGATCTCTACGCCGGCATCGTGCAGCAGGCCTTCCAGATAATCGTCGAGCTCACCGTTGGCGGTGTGGTTGCTCATGCGGCTTGCTCCATGGGCAGCGCGTCATCGGCCAGCACCCATTCCAGCGCGCGGCGATAGGCAGACAGGCCGCGGCCCTGATAGTCGCTGCCGGTGGCGGGAACGGTCAGCGCAGCGGCGTTACAGATACGGGTATCCACCGGCACCGCGTCTTCCCAGACGACTGCGCCGTAGGTGGCCTGCATTTCCTTGAGCGTGTCGGTGCCGGCGCGGGTGCGGCGGTCGAACAGGGTCGGCAGGATCGACACCGGCAACGGGCGGCGACGCGAGCGCTGCACCATATCGGCGGTGCGCACCATGCTGGCCAGGCCATGCAGGGCCAGCGGCTCGGCCTGGGTTGGCACCACCACGCGGTCGCAGGCAGCCAGGGCATTGATCATCAGCAGGCCGAGCGTGGGCGGGCAGTCCAACAGAATGTAGTCGTGCTGGCCGGCATGGCGGCTCATCGCGTTCTGCAATGCCAGGCCCAGGCCGGGCTGGTTGGCGCTGCGGCGTTCCAGCGTGGCCAGTGCGGCTTGCGCGCACACATAGGACAAGCCGGGGATGGCGCTTTCGTGCAATAGGCTGGCCAGGTCGCTCGGCGGGGTGCCGAACAGCTCCAGTACCCCGCGCGGCGGCGGGTCCACCGCCACGCCGAACGCGCGGGTGAGCGATGAGTGCGGATCGAGGTCGACCAACAGCACCCGGTGCCCGAGCGCGGCCAGACCACGACCCAGTGCCAGCGTCGTGGTGGTCTTGCCCACGCCGCCCTTTTGGTTGGCGATTGCCCAGATACGCATCTCACTGCACTCCTTGATTTACGGCGGGGACGGAATTTGTGCCGCTTTCGGTGGTGACGGCCGTTTGTCCGCCGTCAGACTTGGGAAGCTTGGGCGCCCCGGCGGCGGTCGCATGCATCTGCGATGGCGGATCGGGTGCGAGTGAGCCAGCCGAATCAGCGAGGATGATCAGCACCACGCGCCGGTTCGCATTCCGTCCCGCCTCAGTGCTGTTATCGGCACGTGCGCGGAATTCTCCATAGCCCACCATCGCCAATCGCTGCGGGGCGACGCCGTCGTCGGCAAACAAGTGCACCACGCTGGCGGCGCGCGCGGCCGACAGTTCCCAGTTGGAGGGAAACTGTGCGGTTGCGATCGGCTGGTTATCGGTATAGCCCTCCACACGCACGCCGTTGGGCGCATCGCGCAAGACGGAGGCGAGGGTAGACAGCGTGTCGCGGGCAGTGCTGGCCAATGCGGCCGAGCCGGTGCCGAACAGGATGTCGCTGTTGATCTCCACTTCGATCCACAGATCGTTGCGGCGGATGGTGATGAGTCTCTTGTCGATCAGCGGCGACAGCGTCTTGCTCAGCTGCTGGGCGACCGCATCCATCTGCCGCTGCGCGCGCGCCAGTTCGCTCTGGTTGCGCAACGACACCGGCATGCGCATCTGCGCGGCCATGGACGGCAGCAGGGTGGGGTCGGTGGGGCCGTTGGAGGCTGCCATCGGCGTGCCGGCCTTGGTCACCCCAGCGTTGATCACAGATGGGCGGTTGTAGTCCGCGCCCAGGGTCTGGGTCTTGCCGATCTGCACCGGGCTTGCGGCGTTGGACGAGCCACCGAACGCGCTGGTCAACGCCTGTGCCACGACCTTGTACTTGCTCTGGTTGAGTGAGGAAATGGCGTACATCACCACGAAGAACGCCAGCAGTAGCGTCATCAGATCGGCATACGGAATCGCCCACGCTTCGTGGTTGCCATGGTCTTCGTGATGTTTGCGACGGCGTGCCATGACGAGTTTAATGCAAGTATCCGGCCAATTTCGACTCGATGTTGCGCGGGTTCTCGCCCTGGGCGATCGCGATCAAGCCTTCGATCACCATTTCGCGCTCGGTCGTGCTGCAATGGATGACGCTCTTGAGCTTGACGGCGACCGGGAGAAACAACAGATTGGCCGAGGCGATGCCGTAGATGGTGGCGGTGAATGCCGCCGCGATGCCGTGGCCGAGCATGGCCGGGTCGGCCAGATTCTTCATCACCGCCATCAGCCCCAGCACCGCGCCGATGATGCCCAGCGTGGGCGCGTAGATGCCCATGCCTTCGAACACCTTGGCGGCGGCAAGATCCTGACGCTCCTGGTTGTCCACTTCGATTTCAAGCATATGCCGCATGGATTCGGGTTCCACGCCATCGACCAGCATCTGCAGGCCCTTGCGCAAAAATGCGTCGTCCTGTCGCGGGAGCTGATCTTCCAGGCCCAGCAGGCCCTGGCGACGCGCGATGTTGCTCCATTCGACGATGCGCGAGAGCAACTGCGGGCGGTCGCTGGCCGGCGGCTGGATCACCCAGCGCAGGATCTTGAAGGCGCGCCGGAAAACTGCCGGCGAGGTATGCAGCAGGATTGCCGCCACGGTGCCGACGATCACGATCAGGAAGGCAGCCGGCGACCACAGCGACGAAATACCGGCGCCTTTCAATACGCTACCGCCCACGATCGCCACGATCGCGAGCAGCAGTCCGATAATGCTGAGTCTGTCCATGCAAGCGGTATCGGCCCAAGCGCGGCGGACTTGATAGGCGCGCTTGGTTGAAGCGCCAGAAAGTTGTCGTTTGGGGCTGAAGGCCCATTTCCTGCTGGCTTAAAGCCCCTCTCCCGCCGGGAGAGGGGTTGGGGTGAGGGTACGGTTTTTCAGGGTACGACCAGGCCCTCGCCTGCGAGTCCCCGGCTTCGGTAAGCGGCGGCAGCCCGGCCGGGGATCGGCTCCTCGGCTCGGTCAGACATCCTGTCTGACTCGCCGCGCGGCACATCCGTGTGCCGCTCTCTGCCAATCCCCGGCCACGCTACCGCATCGGTACGTTGTTGCTGTGACTTCGAAAAGGCATGAACGCGGTAATGAAGAAGTTGCCTGAAGCTCCTCTTCCCCCGGGCGAGGAGGCACAGCTTGCGCGGCATGGGCGCGCGTGCCTTGGAGCGCCCGGGGCGCGGAGCGGAGCGGGGGGGGGGGAGGGTACGGATCCCTTGCGGCATTATGCTCCGCGTAATATATTCCGTTTGACGTAATGAGGGTGATCAGGATGATCCAGTCGTTTCGATGCAAGCACACACGCGCCTTGTTCGAAGGCGCTAGCCTGCGGCAATTTCGGTCCATGCAGGCAGCGGCCGAACGGAAGCTGCAATTGCTGGATTCGGCGCAGACGCTGGAGTTCTTGCGCAGCCCGCCGGGCAATCGGCTTGAGCTGTTGGCGGGTACGCGTGCAGGTCAGCACAGCATCCGCATCAATGACCAATGGCGTGTGTGCTTTGTCTGGACTGACGCCGGCCCCGAGCACGTTGAGATTGTCGATTACCACTGAGGTGTTGCCATGCGACTCACCAACAAACTGCGCGCCATCCATCCTGGCGAAATCCTGCGGGAAGATTTCATGCTGCCGCTGGGGCTGACCATCAACGGCCTGGCGCGGGCGCTGGATGTACCGGCAACGCGCATCCACAGCATCGTGCATGGCGAGCGTGCCATCAGCGCCGATACCGCAGCGCGGCTTGCACGCCACTTCGGTGGCGATGCGGCGTCCTGGCTCGCGCTGCAGGCCACGTATGAACTCAAGACCTTGCCCAACCGCAGCGAGATCGAGCGCAACGTGCAGCCGCGTGTGGCGGCCTAGGTTCTCGGCGAGGCGACGCGTGGAAACGACAAAGGCCGCAATACGCAGCCGTTGTCATCAACTCATGCGACCAAGATCGTAATGACGATTCCCGATTCCCGATTCCCGATTCCCGATTTTCCCAATCCCGAATCCCGAATCCCAAACCTCAATGATCGCTGGAGCGCAATCCATCCACATCCAGGATCAGTGCCATGCGCCCATCCCCGATCAGGGTGGCGCCGGCGTAGCCGGGCAGGCCGCGCAGGGCGCGCGGTAGCGGTTTGATCACCACTTCCTCGCGGCCGCGGACCTGGTCCACCACCAGGCCGAAGCGGGTTTCGCCGGCCTGCAGCAGTACCACGGTCAGCAGCGGCGGTTGCTCGGCGGGCACGCCCAGCCAGCGGCGCAGGTCGATCAGCGGCAGGGTGTGCGAGCGACGGTCCAGCACGGCGCGGCCGTCGAACCAGCCCAGCGAGGTCTGTGGTGCATGCAGCACTTCGACCACGCGGGCCAGCGGCAAGGCATAGACCGCTTCGCCGGCCTGCACCAGCAGGGTCGGCAGGATCGCCAGGGTCAGCGGCACGCGGATCATGAAGCGGCTGCCGCGGCCCAGTTCCGACTGGATCTGGATCTGCCCGCTCAGTTCGCGGATGCGCGATTGCACCACGTCCATGCCCACGCCACGGCCGGAGATGTCGGTGACTTCGGCCTTGGTTGAAAAGCCCGGCATGAAGATCAGATGCAGGCACTCGTCGGTGCTCAGACGGGCAGCGGCTTCGGCGTCGATCAGGCCCTTGTTGCGAGCGATTTCGCGCAGGCGCTCGGGGTCGATGCCGGCGCCGTCGTCCTGAATTTCGATGCTGACGTAGTCGCCTTCCTGCTGTGCGGACAGGCGCACATGACCACTGCGCGGTTTTCCGGTGGCTTCGCGCAGGGCAGGGGACTCGATGCCGTGGTCGATCGCGTTGCGCACCAGATGCACCAGCGGATCGGCCAGGGCTTCGACCAGGTTACGGTCCAGTTCTGTCTCGGCGCCGATCAGCTCCAGCTCCACTTCCTTGGACAAGGTGCGCGCGACATCGCGGGCCACCTTGGGGAAGCGCGAGAACACCTTGCTGACCGGCTGCATGCGGGTGCGCATGACCGCGGTCTGCAATCGGGCGGTGGCGATATCGAGCACGCTGACCGCGCGGTCGAGTTCTTCATCGCGCAGACGGGTGCGCAGGGTCTTCAAGCGATTGCGCGAGAGCACCAGTTCGCCGATCAGGTTGACGATGGCGTCCAGCCGCTTGGTGTCCACACGCACGGTCTGTTCGGCTTCGGCACCTTTTGCAGCGGCCTTGGGCGCGGCCTTGGCGCCGGGCGCCGGTGCGTGTCCGCCGGCGTGGGCAACTGCGGCCACGGCGGCCACGGCGGCCAAAGCGGCTTTTGGTGCGGCCTTGACGGCCGGCGGGCCGCTTTTGGCATCGAACTGCGCAATCAGCGAGGCCGGTGCATGCGGTACGGTTTCGCCCGAGCCCATCGCATCGAGCATGGCCTGCAGATAATCCAGCGACTGCTGCGCAGCATCGAAGTGATGCGCCTGCAGCACCGCCTGGCCGGAGCGTGCCATGCCGAGCGTTTCTTCAGCGGCGTGGCACAGCTCAACCATGGGCTTGATCGCCAGAAAGCCGGCGCCGCCCTTGAGCGTGTGGAAACCGCGGAACACCGCGTTGAGCTGGTCGGCTTCGTCCGGTGCCTGTTCCAGCGCGACCAGCTGTTCGCCGAGGCGATCCAGAATTTCCTGGGCCTCGACGATGAAATCGGCAGCAATATCGTCTGGAACAGCGCTCATGGTTACAACCCCAATCCGGACAGCAGGTCATCGGCGTCGTCTTGCGACACCGCGTGACGGTCCAGGCCCTTGACTGCAGGACCGGCAAGACCGCCGTCGTCTTTCTTCGGCTCGGTGCTTTTCGGCGGTAGGCCGAGCGCACCGAAGCCTTCATGCACGCGCCGCACGATGCCGGCAACGCGACGGATGATCTGCCCGCTAAGGTCCTGGTAGCTCTGCGCCAGCGACAGTTCGGTCAGGTTGCGGCGCATCTTGTCCATCAGCGCGCCCTGGTCCTGATTGAGGCCGCCGTCGCGCAGCTGGTTGGCCAGCTCACGGCATTCTTCGACCAGATCCAGCGTGCGATGGCTGGCCTTTTCGGTCATTTCCACCACGTGGTCCAGGCGCGAACAGGCATCGTCCAGTTCGCCGGCTTCTTCGGGCACGGTGGGCAGTTCGCCCAGCGCCTGGCCGAGTTCGCGCGCGAGCCGGCTCAGGCCCTGCATCATCGGGCGGGTCCGCAAGGCGGCAAGGTGATCGACCTCGCGCTTCCATGCGGCTTCGTCACCGCTTTCCAGTGCATCGAGCGCGCCTTGCAGGCGTTCGATCAATGCGGCGCGTTCGGCGTTGGTCTCCATGGTGGCGTTCATCAGGCGTTCGCCGCCAGACGTTCGAACACCTTGCCCAGCTTTTCTTCCAGCGTCTGCGCGGTGAACGGCTTGATGATGTAGCCGTTCACGCCGCACTGGGCGGCTTCGATGATCTGCTCGCGCTTGGCTTCGGCGGTTACCATCATGACCGGCAGGTGCTTGAGCTTGGCGTCGGCGCGGATGTTGCGCAGCAGGTCGATACCGGTCATGCCGGGCATGTTCCAGTCGGTCACCACGAAATCGAACGGGCCGGCCCGCAAGGCAGCCAGTGCGCTGTTGCCGTCTTCGGCCTCCGCAGTATTGGTGAAGCCGAGATCCGCCAACAGATTCTTGACGATACGTCGCATCGTCGAAAAGTCGTCCACGATCAGAATCCGCATGTTCTTGTTCACATCAAGCTCCTAACACGAAAAAATTATTCGTCAATTTCGACACCGGCATCGGCCAGTTCGAAGACCTTGAGGCGGCCGCGCAGACGCACCACCGCCTGGCCATGGATCTGGCACACACGCGACTCGCTGACACCGAGCACGGCGCCGATTTCCTTCAGGTTCAATTCCTGTTCGTAATACAGCGACAGCACCAGCTGCTCGCGCTCGGGCAATTGACCGATGGCCTTGCCTAGCTCGCGGCCGAATTCGCCACGCTCCATCATTTGCTGCGGGTTGGGGCCACCTTTGGCGGTGGTGTCCAACTCGCCGTGATCTTCGATCCGCGACTCCAGGCTCAGCACCTGGCCGCGGGCGGCATCTTCCATCAGACGCAGGTAATCGGGCAGCGGCATTTCCATCGCAGCGGCCACTTCGGTGGCGGCGGCGGCGCGGCCGGTGTGCTGCTCGATCTTGCGTACTGCAGCGGCAGCGTCGCGGGCACGGCGGTGCACCGAGCGCGGCACCCAGTCGCCACGACGAATCTCGTCGATCATCGAGCCGCGGATACGGATCGAGGCGTAGGTCTCGAACGACGCGCCCTGCTCGGCGTCGTAACTGCGCGAGGCTTCGATCAGGCCCATCATGCCGGCCTGGATCAAATCGTCCACTTCCACGCTCGCCGGCAGGCGCGCGGCCAGATGGTGCGCGATGCGGCGAACAAGATCGGCGTGCTGGGTGACGATGTCGTTGGCGTTGTTGCGTTGCACTGCACGGTACTGCGCGGTGGCCGTGTTTGCGGTAGCGGTAGCGGTACTCATGCTGCAACCCCCCGTTGGATGATGCGTTCGACAAAGAATTCGACGTTGCCGCGGGGCACGCTCGGTGCCTGCCAGCGCGAGGTGCGGCGTGCGATTTCTGCAATGGCCTGCGCCGACGGACTGCTGGGGTAGGCCTTGATGACCGGTTGCTGACGCTGTACCGACAGACGCAGCCAGTCGTCCTGCGGCACGTGGCCGAGGTAGTTCAGCGACACGTCGCCGAGGAATTTTTCGCAGACCCGCGACAGCTTGTCGTACAGCAGGCGGCCTTCGTTGGGGTCGCGCACCATGTTGGCGATGATCTGCAGGCGGTCTACGCCACGTTCGCGCGAGAGCACCTTGATCAGCGCGTAGGCGTCGGTGATCGAAGCCGGTTCGTCGCAGACCACCACCACGGTGTCCTGGGCGGCCTGGCAGAAGGTCAGCACGCTGTCGGTGATGCCGGCGGCGGTGTCGATGACCATGATGTCCAGGTCGCGTTCCAGTTCGGAGAACACGTTGACCAGGCCGATGTGGTGCGCCGGGGCCAGTTCGGCCATGTGGCGGCGACCGGAGGCGGCCGGAACCACCAACACGCCGCCGGGGCCTTCGATGATGACTTCGTCCAGCGTGCAGCGGCCGGCGATCAGGTCGGCCAGGGTGAACTTGGGCGACAGGCCCAAGACCACGTCCAGGTTGGCCAGGCCAAGGTCGGCGTCGAGCAGCAGGGTGCGCTTGCCCATCTCGGCAAGGGCTACCGCCAGGTTGGCGGAGATATTGGTTTTACCCACGCCGCCCTTGCCACCGGTCACGGCAATGGTGCGTACCGGGCCCAAGGGCTCGGGACGGGTCGCCGTCAGGGGGAAGGCGTTGGTCAGCTTGGCGTATTCACGCGACTGCATGGTTGTACTCCGGAGTACAGGGCTTATCGGCAGCGCGCCGTAAATCTTCAAGACGAAGAACGAGACTGGCGGCATTGGCGCGGTGCAGGTCCTCGGGGACCCGCTGTCCGTCAGTCACCCAGGTGATGGGCAGTTGGTGGTCGACCACCACCGACAAGGCGCTGCCGAAGCGGCCGGTCTCGTCGAGTTTGGTCAGCACCACGCCTTGGGGTTTGGCGTGGGCGAAGCGGCGTACGACCTCGTCGAGGTCGGAAAAATGGGCGTTGGCGGGCAGCACCAGCAGCGAGGTGACCTGGTGTGCGGCGCGCAGCCAATTCAGCTCTGCGGCCAGGGCGCGGTCGCGCTGGCCCATGCCGGCGGTGTCGATCAGCACCAGCTTGTAGTCGCGCAGGCGCTCGAGCAGTTCCAGCAGGCTCTCGGCGCTGTCGGCCTCGTGCACCGCGATGCCGAGCTGCCGGCCGTAGCTGTGCAGCTGCTCGCGGCCGCCGACGCGCTGGGTGTCGGTGGTGACCAGCGCCACGTCGCGCGGGGCGTGCTGGGCGGCGAAGCGCTGGGCGAGCTTGGCGATGGTGGTGGTCTTGCCGGCGCCGGTCGGGCCGACCAGGGCGATCACCCCGCCACGTTCCAGCGGGTCGACCGGGGCCACTTGCAGACGCTTTGACAACAAGCCCAGCATCAGCCCGCGGCCGCGGTGCAATTCGGTATCGGCGGGGATCTGCAGGGCCACATCGCGGATCAGACCGGCGTCGAAGCCATAGTCGTCCATCAGCTCCAGGGCCTGCGCACGCACCGGGGAGCCACGCAGGCGCTCGTCGGTGAGGCGGTTCATTTCGCGCTCGATCATCTGACGCATCAGCGCCAGCTCACCGCGCAGCTGCTTGAGTTCTTCGTCGTTCTGCGGCAACGGTGCGGCGGCGACCGGCACGGCGGCCAGGGCGACCGGGGCGACCACCAGCGGCGGCAACGCGGCCGGCGGCAGGATCTGCGGCAGGGCGTCGTCCATGTCGAAGCTGGCGTCGTCCTGCTCGTCGTCGTCCTGCCCATAAGAGGCGTGAGTGACCAGAGCGGCGGCCATGATCGGCGTGCGTGCCTGCACCGGGGCAGCGTGCACCGGTGCCTGTACCGGCGCAGTGGTCAGGAAGTCGGCGAATAGTTGTTCCGGCACTGCCGACAGCGCGTGTTCCTGGCGCGGTGCGGCGGCAACCGCAAAGGCGTGGGCCAGCCCCTGGGCGGCAGCCGATGGGGCGCTGGCAGTCCGCACCGGTGCGGCGACTGCCGCCGGGCGTCGCACGTTGACCGGCTGGCGCAGCGCCATCGCGGCAATCATGTCGTCGGCAGCGCTGGCAACGCGCTGACGCTGGCTGCTGTCGGCGTCGCTGGCCGGCTTCAGCGGGGCGTGGACCGGCGCGGCCGGCCTGGCCGGGGTGTGCTGGACCGGCGCATGCTGGGCAGGCGCCTGTTCGATCTGTGCCGCAGCCGAGGTCTCGGAGCGCGCGGTTTCCAGAGCGCGCTGCACGAGTTCTTCGTCGTAGTTGCTGGCAGCGACGATCTCGATGCCTTCGGCGGTACGGCGGTTGGACAGGATCACGGCATCCGGACCGTGCTCTTCACGCACCATGCGGAATGCGGTGCGCATGTCCGGGGCAACGAAGCGTTTGATTTTCATGCGAAGTGCCTCCAAGAACGGGACCCGCAGGACGCCGGACGGGTGCGCGATGAATGTGGGTGTGTTGCCAGCGTCATGAGTTGCCTGTCCCGTTCGGTTGTTCCAAGTCCTGCTACGCCCCGCAGCGATCAAGCTGTCTGCGGTCTCGCCAGAGCTAATGCACGCGGCGTGCCAAAACGCGGTGCTGGGTTTCCGGCGCGCAGATCCGCAGGTTCGGAACGGAGCGCAGGGCGTGCTCTGGACGCGGCCGCCTGGCTGCAAGTCAATGGATTGATTGACTTTTCCGTGGGCTTGTTAGGCGTTGGCGCTGTGATGTGGCGGGGTGGGTGGTCTGGCCAGACCCCACGCTTTGGAACGTGCTGAAAGCCGCGAAACCGCCCGTGGCATGCAATCGGTTGGATCTGTGGACGAGTGGCGGCTTTCTGGCGCTGGGGTTCTGCGGTCGGTCGCTGTCCTAGGCGCGCTCGCTGGCGGGCTGGTCGGACGCCTGAACGCGATTCCGGGTGCTCATGTTTTTGCGTGAGTGCCGCGTCGCGACCGGGGTCGCTCCTACGGAGCCAGGGCACTTGGTCGCGCTCGACACTGCGTTGCCGTCGGCAGGATCTGGCGACGACAAAAAGCCAGTTCCAACGAGTGATCAGAGATGACAAAAAGCGAGTTCCAGCGAGTGATCAGAAAGGACGCACCGGCGTTTGCGCACGCGCCGGTCTGTCGGCTGGCTCAGCTGATCGTACCCACCAGCTTCAGGCGCTTGTCTTCGGGCACTTCGCTGTACGCCAGTACCGATAGGGTCGGCACGCTGTGGCGGACCAGGCGCGCCAGCGCGGCGCGGACCGGGCCGGGCACCAGCACCACCGCCGGTTCGTTGCGGGCTTCCTGCTTGCCGACGCAATCTGCCAGGCTTTGATGCAGGCGCTCGGCCAGGCCGGGTTCCAGCGCCACGCCGTTGCCATGGGTGGATTCCTGCAGCACACGCTCCAGCTGCGGGGCCAACGTGTAGACAGGCAGCTCGGCCGACATGCCGGCGATTTCCTGCACGATGAAGCGGCCCAGCGAGGTGCGCACCGCGGCGGTGAGGGTGGTCGGGTCCTGGCTGTGCGGGGCGTGTTCGACCAGCGCTTCGACGATCTTGCGCAGCTGGCGCACCGGGATGCGCTCGATCAGCAGGTTCTGCAATACGCGCACCACCACCGACAACGGCAGCGCCTTGGGGGTGAGATCTTCGACCATCTTCGGCGCGGTCTTGGCCAGGGTCGCCAGCAGCTGCTGTACTTCCTCGTGACCGAGCAGTTCCGGTGCGTGTTCGCGGATCAGGTGCGACAGGTGGGTGGCGATGACGGTGGCCGGGTCGACCACGGTGTAGCCCATCGATTCGGCATAGGCGCGCTGATGCGGCTGGATCCAGGTGGCATCCAGGCCGAAGGCGGGGTCCTTGCCGGGAATGCCGTCGAGCTGGCCGAGCGCGCCGCCCGGGTCCAGCGCCAGTTCGCGATCGGGATAGATTTCGGCGGTGGACACCGGCACACCGTGTACCAGCAGCCGATAGGCGTTGGCCGACAGCTCCAGGTTGTCGCGGATATGCACCGGGGGGACCAGAAAGCCGATGTCCTGTGTGAGCTTGCGGCGCACGCCCTTGATGCGCGCCATCAGTTCGCCGCCCTGATTCTTGTCCACCAGCGGGATCAGCCGATAGCCCACTTCCAGGCCCAGCGGGTCGATCGGGCGCAGCTCGTCCCAGCTCAGTTCCGAACTGGCCTGTGCGGCAGTGGCGGCCGCGGCGGCCTTGGGGTCGGTGGCGGGGTCGCCGGTGGGCGGGATGACCAGGCTGCGCTTGTACATTTTCCAGGCGATCACACCCAGGATCAGGCCGAGCGTCAAAAACGCGACGTTCGGCATGCCCGGTACCAGACCGACCAGGCCCAGGATGGCCGCAGCCACCGCCGACGCGCGGTGCTGGCCGAACACCTGGCTGATCATGGCGCCGCGCATGTCCTGCGCCCGCGAGGCGCGGGTCACTAGCAAGGCGACCGAGGAGGACACCAGCAAGGCCGGCAGCTGCGCCACCAAACCGTCACCGATCGACAGCAGGGTGTAGGTGGAGGCGGCATCCACAAAGCTCATGCCGTGCTGGAACATGCCCACCGCCATGCCGCCGATGAGATTGATGAACAAAATCATGATGGCGGCGATGGCGTCGCCGCGGATGAACTTGTTGGCGCCGTCCATCGCGCCGTAGAAGTCGGCTTCTTCGCGGACTTCTTCGCGACGGGCCTTGGCTTCCTCACGCGTCAGCAAACCGGCGTTGAGGTCTGCATCGATCGCCATCTGCTTGCCGGGCATGGCGTCCAGGATGAAGCGCGCGGTCACTTCCGACACGCGCCCGGCACCCTTGGTGATGACCACGAAGTTGATGATGGTCAGGATCGCGAACACCACGATGCCGACTGCGTAATTGCCGCCGATGACGAACTGGCCGAATGCTTCAATGACCTTGCCGGCGGCGGCGTGGCCGTCCTGGCCGTTGATCAGGATCACGCGGCTGGAGGCGACGTTCAGGGCCAGGCGCAGCATCGTGGTCATCAACAGCACGATCGGGAAAATGGTGAATTCCAGCGGGCGCTGCACGTAGATCACCGCCAGCAGCACCATCAGCGAGATGGCGATGTTGAAGGTGAACAAGGCATCCAGCACCGGTGCGGCCAGCATGGCCATCAGCGCCAGCGGGGCGCCCAGGCCGTTGCGCAGCAACTCCATGATGCGACGAGCATTCAACGGGGCGGGTTGGGCGCTCATGCGCTGGCTCCCTTGCCGAACTCATCCACTTCAAGAGACGGCAATTCCGGCATCGGGCCGCCGTCCCAGCCGCGCAACTGGTAGACGTAGGAAAGTACCTGGGCCACGACCGAATAGAGTCTCACGGGAATTTCCTTGCCAATGTGAGCTTCCCTATACAAGGCGCGTGCCAAAGGAGGCGCGGTGACGATCGACACCCGGTGTTGTTCGCAGACTTCGCGGATGCGGAAGGCCATTTCGTCCACGCCCTTGGCCACCACGATCGGGGCGCGCATCTTGCCGCCTTCGTACTTGAGCGCCACCGCGTAGTGGGTTGGATTCATCAGCACCACGTCGGCCTTGGGCACCGCTTCCATCATCTGGCGCTGCGACATCTGCATCTGGCGGATGCGGCCCTTCACCTCCGGATTGCCCTCGCTTTCCTTCATCTCGCGCTTGATCTCTTCGCGAGTCATCTTGAGCTTGCGCATCCAGTTCCACTTCTGGTAGGGCGCGTCGATGGCGGCCAGCAGCACCAAGGCGCCGGCGGTGTAGAACAGCAGGCTCTTGGTGAAGTCCAGGCCGTTGCCGACGGCTTGTTCCAGCGGCTGGTTCACCAGCGAACGCAGGCCGTGCAGGCCTTTGGAGATGCACAGGCTGGCGGCCAGGCCGACGAACAGCAGCCGCAGCACCGACTTGACCAGCTCGGCCAGGGCGTGACTGCCCCACATGCGCTTGATCCCGCTCATGGGGCTGAGCTTGGTGAGGTCGGGCATGATCGCCTTGCTGGAAAAATGCAGCCCGCTCATCAGCAGTGGGCCCGCCAGGCCGGCGGCCAGGCAGATGCCGATGAGCGGCACCATCACCCACAACAGTTGCAGCAGCAGGTCGCCGAAATGGCCGAACAGCGCCATCGGGTTTTCGCGCATTTTCGGGTCCGGACTGAGTGCGTTCTTCATCCAGACACTCGCGCCGTCGCCGATGCCGCTGGCCAATGCCATCAGTGCGAACACGCCGGCGCCGAACACCGCAGCGGTGGACAACTCGCGCGACTGCGGGATGTTGCCCTGTTCGCGGGCTTCGCGCAGGCGTTTTTCGGTGGGAAGTTCTGTACGTTCGCCGCCGTCTTCGGACTCGGACATGGAGGTGCCGGTGACTTGTCAGCCCTGTCTCATGCAAGCGGCGTTCCAGTTGCGCTGCGGTAACGCGGCGCAGCCCTCTCCAGACCCCCGCGGCTTCGGTCGGCTTGCGCAGTCTGCCGGCGAGCTCAGCTGGCCAGACGACGCGGGCCGTCGCGTTGGGCCACCACCGTTGCGATGAAGCGCTCGGCGTCCATCGGCCGGCCCAGCAGATAGCCTTGCAGCTGGTCGCAGCCCAGGCGTTCGAGCATGTTGCGCTGGGCGGCGGTTTCAACGCCTTCGGCCACCACCTGCAGCCGCATGGTGTGCGCCAGTGCGACAACCGCGGCGACGATGGCGATGTCTTCGGCGCAGGTGTCCATCGCCTGCACGAAGCTGCGGTCGATCTTGAGTTCGTGCGCGTGCAGCTTGCGCAGGTAGAGCAGGTTGGAATAGCCGGTGCCGAAGTCGTCGATGGCGATGCGCACGCCCAGCGCGTTCAGCTGGCCGAGCGTGCGCAGGCAGGCATCGGCGTCGCGCATGGCCATGCTCTCGGTGATTTCCAGGGTGAGCTGGCCGGGGGCGATGGCGTACTCGCTCAGCGTGGTGGCCACTTCGTCCAGCAGGCTGGGCGAGGCCAGCTGAGTGGCCGACAGATTCACCGCCACCCGCCAATCGCCATGCCCGGCTTCGCGCCAGGCGCGCATCTGCCGGCAGGCTTGCTCCAGCACCCAGCTGCCGAGCGGGCCGATCATGCCGCTGCGTTCGGCCAATGGGATGAAGCTGTCCGGTGGCACCAGTCCGCGTTCGGGATGCTGCCAGCGGATCAGCGCCTCGGCGCCGATCGGGCGGCCGTCGTCGGCGCAGTATTTGGGTTGGTAGTGCAGCACGAACTGGCCCAGCTCCAGCGCCCGCGGCAGATCCTGCAGCAGTTGCAGGCGCTCGCGGGTGGTGCCGGTCATCGAACGCTCGAAGAAGCTGTAGCGGTTGCGGCCGGCCTGCTTGGCGTGGCGCATGGCGGCATCGGCATGCGTCATCAGCTGATGCTCGCTGCCGGCGTCTTCCGGATACAGCGCAATGCCGACGCTGCTGCTCAGGCGCAGCTCCTGGTCGCCGACCAGAAACGGCACCGCCAACGCCTGCAGCAGATGCGCGGCGATGGCGGCGGCATCCTCGGGGTCGGCGATATCGGCCACCAGCACGAATTCGTCCGCACCCAGCCGCGCCAGGCTGCCCTGCGCGCGACGGTGCGCGCTCAGACGCTCGGCCACCACCACCAACAACTGATCGCCGAACTGATGGCCGTAGCCGTCGTTGAACGCTTTGAAACCGGCCAGATTGATCAGCATCACCGCAAAGTGCTGGCCGTCGCGCTGCGCACGCTCGATGTTCTGCAGCACGTGCTCATGCAGCAGCAAGCGGTTGGGCAGGCGGGTGAGCGGGTCGTGCAGGGCGGCCAGCGCCAGGTCGGCGTTGGCCTGCGCCAGCGATTGCGCCAGTACGTCGGTGCGCTCCTGGAAGCGGCGCGATAGCACCGAGATCACCAGCGCCAGCACCAGCAGGGCCGGCGTGAGCAGCACCACCGCGGTCAGCCACGAAAACGGCAGATGCGCCCCTGTTGCCGCCCTGCAGATGCTGCCCGGCGCGAACTGCGCGGCGGCCATGCCGGTGTAATGCATGCCGACGATCGCCATGCCCATGATCGAGGCGGCGATCAGGCGCAGGCTGTAGCGGCGGCCACCGTGGCGCAGCCGGAACGCGATCCACAACGCAGCCGCGGAGGCCGCGATGGCGATCGCGATGGACAGGCCGAACAGCAACGGGTCGTAAGTGATCGCCGGGGACATGCGCAGCGCGCCCATGCCGATGTAATGCATCGAGGCGATGCCCAGTCCCATCAGCGCCGCGCCCATGCCCAGCCGTGGCCAGGGCAGCTCGGCGCGCGAAGCCAGCCACAGCGCCAATGCCGACGCCGCAATCGCGGCGAGCATCGAACAGAACGTCAGCACCAGGTCGTAACCCAGCGGAATCGGCAGGCGAAACGCCAGCATGCCGACGAAGTGAATCGACCAGATGCCGCCGCCCATGGCGATCGCGCCGCCCACCAGCCACGCGATAGCGCCGCCGCCACGGCTGTCGATGGTGCGTGCGGCCAGATGCAGCGCGGTGTAGGAGGCCAACACGGCCACCACTAGCGACAACATCACCATGCCAAGGTTGTAGGTTCCGACCATCCATCCACTTCCTGCGTCGAAAGACGCGCCTGCCCAACGATTTAGCGACCCCAGCAGCGACTTCTTGAGCCTGTGGAAGCACTGCGGTTATCAAATCGGTGACGTGCCGTCAGCCAGCTGCGCGCGTTGCGCGGTAAAGAAGGTGGCGCTGGAAGACGGCGGCAGATGGCTACGTGCGCTGCTGCGTCGGTGCCGCCGACATCCCGTTGCGACTGCAACACGAGCGCGCTTGCCCGCTATCGCGCGCGCCTCACGCCACCGACGACTCGGGTTCTTCCGGTTCGATGCGATTGCGTCCGTGCCGCTTGGCCCGGTACAGCGCCTCGTCGGCACGCGCCAGCAGCGTGGCCGCCGTGTCGCCGATCCGGAACCAGGCCACACCGACCGAGCAGGTCACCGGCAACGGGCGTGCGGCGCCCACGTCATAAGGCGCCACGCTGAGCTTTGCGTGGATGGCGCGCAGCCGGTGCTGGCTGTGTTGCGACATGCCCGGCAGCAACAGCAGCAATTCTTCGCCGCCGTAACGGCCCACGCGGTCCGAATCGCGCAGGCAGGCGGTCAGGCGCGCGCCGACCTTGGCCAGCACCGCATCGCCGGCCAGATGCCCGTGCTCGTCGTTGACCAGCTTGAAGTGATCCAGATCGATCAGCACTACCGCCAACGGATGCGCACCGTGGGCGCAGGCCTGCAGTTCTTCGGCCATCGCGTCGAGCACGCCGGAGCGATTGAGCAGGCCGGTCAGTGCGTCGTGGCTGGCCTTCAATGCCAGGGCCGCGCGGGCGCTCTCTAGCTCGCGTTTTTCGCGCTCCAGCTGATAGGTGCGTTCGGCGACCAGCTCGGCGAGCATGCGTTCGCGCGCCACCAAAAGACGGTGCCTCCAACGCCACAAAACCGCCAGCAGGGCGCTGCCGATCAGCAGATACAGCGCGATCGCCGGCGGGCTGCGCCACCACAACGGCGCCACTGCGAACGGGAGATCGGCAATCGGCGAGGCGGTGCGTCGGTAACGGTCCAGCAGCTGCACCTGCAGCCGGAAATGCCCGGACGGCAGCGGTGGTTGGTCGATCGACAGCGTGTCGCTCTGAATCCATTCGGTGTGCAGACCGAGCAGGCGGTAGCGCACCGTCAGCCGGCTGGGGTCGTCGTAGACCTCCATGCTGGACAACTCGATATGCAGCGGCTTGTCGCTCCAGCCGAGCAACTGGCCGCGCTGCACCGGCACGCCACTGCGGCTGAGGCTATCGATGCGCACGCTGGGCTGGCGTTGATCGAACAGGCGCGCCGGATCGCGCAGATGACTCACCCCGCGCGCGGTGCCGATCCAGACCGAGCCATCGGGATCTTCGGCAAACGCCGCTTCGGACACGTCGTCCCACATCAACCCCTGCGATTGCGAAAGATGCGCCCAGTGCTCGCCGTCATAGACCTCCACGCCGCGCGCATGGCCAACCCAGACCCGGCCGACGCTGTCGCCGCGTAATTGGTACACGCTGACGTCGGCAAGCGCTTCATCGCTGACCGCCTGCAGATGCACTTCTTCGTCCAGCAACATGCCGTGCCATAGCCCGGCGCGATAGAACGCCAGCCACACGTCGCCGCTGTCGCTGATATGGAATTTGTTGATCCACTGGTCGGAGCTGCCGCCATTGACCTTCACCTTCACCTTCGACCAGCGCGCGCCCTGCAGCCGAAACAGGCCGTTGGCGCTGGACACCCACAGCGTGCCGTCGGCGGTCTGCTGGATATCGGTGTAGGCGATGGCCGGCATCTGGCTCACCGCGTGCAACGTGCCGCCTTCCAGCGGCCGTTCGAGTATCAACAGGCCGCCGGCAGTGAGCACCCACAGCCGGCCCTGGCGGTCGATGGTCAGGCGCTGCCCGGTGCGCGGAAGTTTGGCGATCTCCGCGCTGCGGCCATCGGGCCAATGACGCCGCACGAAGCCGGCCGAATTCAGTGTCCACAGGCTGCCGTCGGCACTGCGCGCCATGCCGACGATCTGGATCCCGGCATTGGGTAAGGCGGCAACAAAGCGCCCCTTGGGGTCGGCCTGGCGACCCACGCCGTGTTCGTTGCCGACCAGCAGGGCGCCCTGCGCATCGCGGGCGATCGACCAGGTCGGCGCAGCCGGCATGCCTTGCGAGGCGTCCCAGTTCTCGATCCATTCGTAGCCGGCCCAACGCACCAGGCCTTCGCCGTCCACGGTCATCCAGATATCACCCTCGCGGTCTACCACGATGGCATCGCTGCTGCCCGGCGGTAGCCCGTTGTCGGTGCCGAAACTACGCCACTGGCCGTTTTCCCAGCGCACCAGTCCGTCGTTGCAGCGCACCAGGACACGTCCTTCGCGATCGAGCACCAGCGGCGCTTGCTGCCCGATGGTGCTGCCATCCAGCAACGGCAGCGGCCGCACACTGAAGGTGGTTGCGCCTGGCGCACGGTAGAGCAGGGTGCCGGTTCCACGGACCCACAAGGCACCGTCGTGATCGCGCAGCACGCTGTACCAGCGATCTTCCGGCACGCCTTGCGCTGGCCCGTACACCTGCACCTTGCGCGTTGCATCGATGGCGCACAGCCGCTTGGCGCAGCCGGCCCACAAGCTGTCGCCATCCACCGACAGGCTCAGCACCTTGGACACCTCGGGCACGCGCATGCGGGTGGCGGTATCCAGCAGTGGTTCGCTATGCCAGCGGCCATTGCCGCGTGCGCTCAGCCGCTCCAGCGTGCCGCCATTGACCAGTACCGTGCCCCACGGCGGGCTGGCCAGCAGCAGATCTTCCTGCAGATGCTCGGCCTCATCAGGCGCCAGTTTGCGAAAGCCGTGTTCGTCACCGACAAACAGCGCCTGAAAACCGGCCACCCACAGCGTGCCGTCGGCGGTTTCGGTCATCGAGGTGATTCGTTCGTTGCGCAGGCCGCCCAGCATCACCTGCTGAAAACTGCGCCCGTTGAAGCGATACAGCCCGCTTTCGGTGCAGACCCATAACAGCGTGGCGCGGGTCTGCAGCAGGCAGGTGCCGGCCAGCCCGAGCAAGCCCTGGTCGTGGGCGTAGCGGCGAATGCTCGCGCTCTGCGCGCTGGCCAGATCGGCCAACGACAGCAACGCCAACAGCAACGCTGCGGCAAACGGCGCGCGCCGGCTCGACGACCTCCACTGGCAGTACTCAAACCCAACGGGCGTTGCACTCTCCCAGGCATCGGCAGGTGTGGTCCGCGCCCTTGAGCGGGTGTCTCACGCTTGCCATGGGCGGCCCTATCGTAGGCCGCAGTAAATCGACTAACGGCTGTTCACGCGTATTTCTTTAATGCGTGCAGCAACACGATGGCGCGATTGCCGAGCGGGCGCGGCCATTGCCATTGCCATTGCCATTGCCGATACCGACACCGACACCGACACCGACACCGATGTTGCGCGACACCGTGATCTCACCGCCGCTGTGTTGGTCGCGCGCAGTGTTTGAAGCGCGTTTCAAAACAGCTGCCCGATTAGGCGATTGCATGCGGTCTCGACAGGTCGTGGTATCTATTGCCGACGCTGCGATTGGAGTGCGTTGTCCGTTCACCAGGACGGCCGCTTTCAGCTACTTTTAAAGCACTTCGACGCTAACGCTCAACCGTTAGCAGCGTCATCAGAGGCGATGTGCTCGTCGTCGTAGTCGATGCGATTGCGTCCACTGCGCTTGGCGCGATACAGCGCGGCGTCGGCGCGCGCCAGCAACTGTTGCAGGGTTTCGCCCGGCTGATACCAGGCCACGCCGACCGAGCAGGTCACCGGCAGCACGCCGCCGTCAATCGGGTAATCGCCGCAGATGCTGCGATGCAATGCCTGCAAGCGATGCGTGGAATCGGCACTTAGACCGGGCAGCAGCGCGAGTAATTCTTCGCCACCGTAGCGGCCGATACGATCGTCGCCGCGCACCAACAGATTCAGGCGCCGGCCGACTTCGGCCAGCACTGCGTCTCCAGCCAGATGGCCGTGTTGGTCGTTGACCAGTTTGAAGTGATCCAGATCGATCAACACCACCGCCAGCGGCCGCGCCTGTATCGCGGCACGCGCCAGCATGCCGCGCAGCGCATGCAGAATGCCTGCGCGATTGAGCAGGCCGGTCAGTTCGTCGTGGGTGGCCTTGAGCGCCAGTTCGGCGCGCGCGGCCTCCAGCTCGCGCTTGTCCTGTTCCAGCTCGGCGGTGCGCTCGGCGACCAATTGCTCCAGCTCGCGTTTGCGCCAAAGCAGTTTGCGCGTGCGCCAGCGCAGCAGCACGATCACCGCTGCAATACCCAGCAGCACGTAGCCGATCAACGCGGGAATGCCGCGCCACCAGGGTGGATGCAGCACGAAACCAAAGCGCGTGATCGGGCTGCTGCTGCGTTGGTAGGCGTCCAGCAGCTGCACTTCCAGCGTGTAGGTGCCGGGCGGCAGCAGCGGATAGGTCAGGTGGCTGAGCGAGGTGGTGGTCCAGCGCGCCTGATGACCTTCCACCCGGTAGCGGAAGCTGATGCGGTCGGCGCCGCCTTCCACGCCGGGCGTGGCCAGCTCGATATCCAGCGGAATGTCGGACCACTCCAGCGTCGCCCCGGCGCGCACGATCTCGGTGCCGCGCCGCACGTGCACGATGTTCACCTGCAGCGGCTGGGCGGCGAACAACCGCTGCGGGTTGAGCAAGTGGCTCAGCCCGCGGCTGCTGCCGATCCACAGGCTGCCGTCGTCGTCGTCCAGAAACGCGTTGGACGACAGGTCGTCCCACAGCAGACCCTCGCTGCGAGTGATGCGCGACCAACGGCCGTGCTGATACAGATCCAGCCCCTGGCTGCTGCCAACCCACAGCCGGCCCTTGTGGTCGTGGCGCAGGATGAAGGGCATCACCTTGGAGATCAGTGGGTCATCGACCGCCTGCACCGACAAAGCGCCGTCGGCCTGCAAGCGGCCGTGCCACAGCCCGGCGTCGCGCAGCGACAGCCAGATTTCGCCATCGGCTGCGAAGTCGATCTGAAACATGTCCTGGCTGGGCAGCGAGCCGCGCACCGGCACCTGCACCCACCGTGTGCCCTCGCGGCGATACAGCCCGTCGCCGGTCGCGGCCCACAGCCGGCCCTGGCGATCGACATCGATGTCGCCGACGAACTTGCCCTGCAGTGCCGGCTCGAAGGTCAGCGCATACGGGGGCGGGGCCTGCCCATGAGCCAGACCGAGTGGGGTCGCTATCCAGACTGAACCGGCGTTATCGAACAGCAGCTTGTAGCCGGGCCTGGGCAGATCCATCACCACGCGGGTCAGCCCGGTGTGCGGATCGCGCCGGGCAATGGCGCCCGAAAAGTACGACACCCAGGCCGCGCCATCGGGCGCTACCGCAACGCTGAGCGTTTGCGGCAGCGGCTTGCCGTTTTCCAGCACCCAGGGCTGGGCGCGCTCGGCATGCCGGGGCAGCAGGCTGGCGCCGCCATCGGCGCCGACTGCCAGCATGCCGTTGGGCAGGCGCTGCATCGTCCAGGTGGGTGCCGACGGCATGCCTTGCGGCTCGGTCAGATGCTCGATGCTGCCGTAGCCGAGCAGGCGCTGTAGGCCAAGCCCCCGCGTGCCGATCCACAGAGTGCCGTTGCTCTGCCACAGGAGTGGGCCGACCATGGCATCCAGATGCAGGCCCTGGTCGGGGCCGATGTCATGCCACTGGGTGCCGTCCCAGCGCACCAGACCATGATCGGAGCGGGTCAGCATGCGTCCGCGCGCATCTTCCACCATGGTGGTGGCACCGGACAGGGTACTGAAGCTATTTTGCGCGCTGGCCGGATGTTCCTCGAAGCGCCGCGCGCCCGGCTCGCGCGACACGATGATGCCGCCACCACGCAGCCACAACCGACCGCCACGTTCGCGAAAGATCACCCGCCAGCGCCGCGCCGGCACGCCATCGGCTTCGGACAGGGATTCGACCACCTTGCCGGCTGCATCCAGACGGCAGACGCCAGCGCCACACGGCACCCATAGAAACTGCCCATCGGCCAGCAAGGTGCGGCCCGCTGGCTGCAAGGTTCCATCGGGCCTTGGCAACGCGAGCGGTTGTATCTGCCATCGGTTGCCGCCGGCCGGCGTCAGCGCCAACAACGCACCTTCGCTGACCACTGCAACCCCATCGCGGTAGGCGGCGATCACATTGCCGGCATCGGCACGAATGCGCTTGCCGTCGCGCAACACCTGGACGAACTGCTCGCCGTTGCGCACGAACACGCCATTGGCGGTGGCTACCCATAACCGTCCCGCGTTATCCAGCGCCAGTCCGCGCGTAAAGCGTGCATCCAGCCCGTGATCCTGGCCGATGGCGATAAACCGATCGCGTTCGAAGCGATGCAGCGCCGATTCGGTGGCCACCCACACCACGCCACTGCGATCCTCGATCAACCCGTTGATCATCATACCCTGCAGGCCATCGGCCTGGGCGTAGTCGCGGAAGCTGTAACTCTGTGCCCGCACGCTTGCCACGCTCGCCAGGCCGGCCACGAGCAGCCAGAGCCATGCCCATGGCGCAATGCGGCGCACGGCAAAACCAGCGAACAGCGCAGACACGTTGGGCATCGGTTCCCGCAGGCGTGACAGTGGGGGTGTGGCGACTGGCGATTCGCCTCGTCAATCGTCCCGTGGCGATGACGGCTCGACGACCAACAACTTGAGGCAGCTCACCTTATCCGGTTAATGCTCTGGCGGCATCGAACGCAGTGTCGAACATGCGCTGCACGGGCGGTGCGAATTCGCTGGCGAAACTGGACAGCAGAAACAGGCCCAGCAACACCGTCAGCGGCAAGCCCAACTGCACTGGATTCAACGCCGGCGCCGCTTTGGCCAATGCGCCCAAGGCCAGGTTGACCGCCAGCATCGCTACCATCATCGGCAGCGCCAACGTCAGCCCGCCGCGCAGAATCTGCAGGAACAGCGTGGGGGCCACTTCGGCGAAGGCCGCCGCATCCGGCACTGCCGTGCCGATCGGCAAGGCCTTATAGCTGTCCACCAACAGCGAGATCACCGCCAGGTGCCAATTGGCCGCGAAGAACAGCAGCCCGAATCCGATATAGAACCACTGCGCGATCACGCCGGAGGTCACCCCGCGCAGCGGATCGGACATCTGCGCAAACGACAGGCCGGTGGACTGCGACACCAGCTCGCCCGCCAACGCGCCGGCCTCAAAAATCAGCTTCAGCATGAAGCCCATGCTGGCGCCCACCGCCAGCTCACGCGCCACGCTGAGCAATGCCTGCGCGGTAAACCCGTCCCACTCCGGCACTGGCGGCAGCAGCGGCGCCAGCACCATCGACAAGGTGCCGGCCAACATCACCCGGACCCGTCCAGGCACCGCGCGCGTGCCGATCAACGGCATCGCGGTCAGCAGCGCGCCGGTGCGCAGCATCGTCCACATGATCGCCCCGACCATCGCAAACGCGCGCTGGCCATCGATCACCATCTGGGTAGCGGCATCCATCCGAGCTATCCCGCTAACCGATCAGATGCGGAATGCGCTGAAACAGCGCAATGGTGAACTCCACTAGATGCCCCAGCAGCATGCTGCCGGTGGCAAACAGGGTGGCCGTCAGCGCGACGGCTTTGGCGACGAAGGCGATGGTCGGTTCGTTCAACTTGGTGGCGGCTTGCACGACGCCGATCACCACGCCAACCACCAGCACCGCCAGCAACATCGGCCCGGCAATCCACAAGACGGTGACCAGGCCACCACGCAATTCAGTCAGGGCGATTTCAGGGCTCATGGAGAGGTGTGATGCAAGTGGAGTGCCAAAAAGGACGGGATTGGGAATTGGGATTCGTCGGTCGGTTGGCATCTGGAGTGCCGCAGCGACCAGACGCAGACCTGTCCGCATCCAGGCCACTACCTGACTGCGTCAGTGCAGTCGCAACCGTTGCCGGTAAAACGCATGTCACGCTTCGAAAGCGGGAACCAGGTTTTGCAGCTACGACGCGTTGAAACTCGCCGCCAACGTGCCCACCACCAACACCCACCCATCCACCAGGATGAACAGCAGAATCTTGAACGGCGCGGAGATCAACATCGGCGACAGCATCATCATGCCCATCGACATCAGCACGCTGGCCACCACCAGATCGATGATCACGAACGGAATGAAGATCAAAAAGCCGATCTCGAACGCGGTCTTCAACTCGCTGGTCACAAACGACGCGACCAGCACCGGAAACGGCACCGCGTCCGGGCCGGCGTACTTGCCGTCGCCGGCCATGCCGGCGAAGGTCATCAGATCGGTTTCGCGGATCTGCGCCAGCATGAAGGCGCGCAGCGGCTGGGTGGTCAGCGTCCAGGCGGTCTGGAAGTCGATCTGGTTGTTGAGGTACGGCGACAGGCCGGCGCCCCACATCTTTTGCCACACCGGCATCATCACCAGCGCGGTCAGGAACATCGACAGCCCCAGCAGCACCTGATTGGAGGGGGTCTGGCCGGTGCCCAGCGCCTGGCGCAGCAGGCCCAGCACGATGGTGATGCGGGTGAAGGCGGTCAGCACCAGCAGCATCGACGGCAGCAGCGTAATCGCCGTCATCAGCAGCAAGGTCTGCAACGGCAGGCTCACCGGTTGGTCGCCGATGCGGCCGACACTCACATTCGGCAACGCCGGCAACTGGTTGGCGCCGGCCGGGGCGGGGGCCGGTGTTGCGGCGGGCGCAGCTGCCTGGGCTATGGCCGGCAAGGCGGCAGGTGCGGCGGTGGCCAGTAACGGGCAGCTCATCACCAGCAGAATCAACACCAGGCGCAGGCTGCGCCCCCAGCGATTCCGACGACTGAACATGTCACGGGTCCTTGCGCAGCTTCTGTGCGAGCAGCTGGGCGAAATTGGGGAGTTGCTTGAAGTTGGGCAGGGTGGGGGCGGGCGCGGACGGCAGCGGTTCGGACAAGGTGTGCAAGGTGCTGATGCCGCCGGCGGTGACGCCGAGCAACAACTGCTGGCCGTTCACCTCCACCACCACCACGCGTTCCTTGGCACCCACTGCCAGGCTGGTCACCACACGGCAGGCCCTCGGTCGTGCGGAAACCGCTGCCGGGCAGGCGCTTGAGCAACCAGCCCAGGCCAACGATCAGCGCGAGCACCAACAGCAATGCAAAGACTGCGCCAAACAGGCTGGGCGAGGACGGTGCCTGCGCGCCGACCTGGCTGGCCTGGGCCGCCACCGGCGCGGCAGTGGCCAACACGCCGATCACCGCAGCCTCCGGATCCGTTCGCTGGGGCTGACCACATCGGTCAGGCGGATGCCGAAGCGGTCGTTGATCACCACCACTTCGCCATGCGCGATCAAGGTGCCGTTGACGTACACGTCCAGCGGCTCGCCGGCACCGCGCTCCAGTTCCACCACCGAGCCCTGGTTGAGCTGCAGCAGGTTGCGGATCGGGATGCGCGCGCGGCCCACTTCCAGCGACAGGGTCACCGGCACGTCCAGGATGACGTCCAGGTTGAGGTCGGTGGCAGTGAGGTCGCGCTCGGCATGCAGGCTTTCGAAGGTGGCGCGCGCGGCGTCGAGGATGTCGGAGTTGATCATTTGCTGGGGTCCTGGGATGGAACGGCACGCGGGGCTTGCACGCCGGGCGGGCGTACGGCGGTGATCTTGACGGCGTTGTTGCCATTGGAAACGCCGAATTCGCCGGTGAACAACGGGATTTCCTCCACGCACAGCGGCACCTGTGCGGGCAGATCGATCGGCAGGATGTCGCCAACCTTCAAACCGGTGAGCTGACGCAGGCTCATGCGCTTGCTGGCCAGTACGCTGGACAGGGTCACCTCGGCGGTGTTCAGTTGCTCGCGCAGCATCACGTTCCAGGAATCGTCGCGGTCGTTGCGGTCGCTCTGGATGCCGGCATCGAGCAATTCGCGGATCGGCTCCAGCATCGAATACGGCAGGGTGATGTGGATCTCGCCGCCGCCGCCTTCCAGCTCCACGTGGAAGCGGCACACCACCACGTACTCGCGCGGGGTGACGATATTGGCGAAGTGCGGGTTGATCTCCGAGTTGATGTACTCCAAGTCCACTTCCATCACCGGCGCCCAGGCTTCCTTCAGATCGGCGAAGGTCTGCTTGAGCATCAGATGCACCACGCGCATCTCGGTGGCGGTAAATTCGCGACCTTCGATGCGGGTGTGGTAACGGCCGTCGCCACCGAAGAAGTTGTCCACCACGGCGAACACCAGCGTGGGTTCGAACACGATCAGGCCGGTGCCGCGCAGCGGCTTGAAGCGGATCAGGTTGAGGTTGGTCGGCACATACAGCGAGTGCATGTATTCGTTGAACTTGACCAGGTCGATGCCGCGCACCGACAGGTCGGCCGAGCGCCGGATCAGGTTGAACAAGCCGATACGCCAGAGCCGCGCGAAGCGCTCGTTGACCATTTCCAGGGTTGGCATGCGCCCGCGGATGATGCGGTCCTGGCTGGACAGATCGTATTGGCGTGCCTCGCCGGGCAGTGCCGCCGGCTCTGTGTTGACCACGCCCGAATCGACGCCGTGCAGCAGGGCATCGATTTCGTCCTGGGAAAGCAGATCGCTGACGCTCATGGGCGGTGCCTTACTGGGTAACGAAACTGGTGAACAGCAGTTCTTCGACGCACTTCTTGCCGGTCTCGCTGGTCATGACTTTCTGTGCTTCAACCAGCGCGGCTTTCTGCAGCTTCTGCTTGCCGACCAGGTCGGACACGTCGGTGGCCTTGGTCTGCGACAGCAGCATCAGCAGATGCGCACGGATGGCCGGGGCGTTCTCGGTGATGAGCTTGAGTTCTTCCGGGTCGCGGGTGACCAGCTGCACTTCGACCTGCAGATATTGCGGGCCATCGCCAGGGTCGGCCAGATTGACCACGATTGCCGGGTCCATCGGGAAGTATTGCGCCGGCTTGGGTACTTCGGCGACCTTGGCCTCGGCGTGCTTGCCGCCTTTCTCATCGCCCTTGTGGCCGAAGAAGAACCAGGCACCGCCGCCAGCGGCCGCAAGCACCACCACACCGATGGCGATCAGCAGGATGGACTTCTTGCCACCCTTCTTCTTTTCGCCCTTCTCGTCTTTTTCTTCGGTCTTCTTGGGTTTTTCGGCGGCTGCCACAGCCTGCTCCAGGGGGAATGCTCACCCTGTGGATGCAATTGGCATGCCAAAACCGCGACGGTTTTCTGGCGCCATGTGTGCGTCAACGCGAAACCCCTCGCAGGCCTTGCGCTGCGAGGGGGGCGGGGCGTGTCGGCAGAACCTCGACACGCGGTTGTCAGTTGCGCGGGGGCCAGCCCGGCGCACACTCTCAGGCGTAAGCGTCCAGCAATCCACGCTGGCGCAACACCACTGACGGAATTCCGACGGGCGGGCTGTCGTCCAGGGTCAGGCCATTGCCGTCGTTGCTGCCGCCGTTGCGATTGCCGGACTGGCTCTGCGGTTGCTGGCCCACATCTGCCTGGCCCAGCTGGAAACCGTGCTGGCCGAGCATGTCGCGCAGGCGCGGCAAGCTTTGTTCCAGCGCCTGGCGGACCTCGGCATTGGCGGAGGTGAAGCTGGCATTGACCTTGTCGCCGTCCAGATGCAGACGCACCTCGACCGGACCCATCTCGTTCGGGGTCACCTTGATGTGCGCATGGCCGATCTTCTGGTCGGCCAGCCAGCTCATACGCGCGCCGATGGCGTCGTCGAAATTGTCGCTGCCCATCTCCGGGGTCGGGGTGGGCGAGGCGCTTAACACCGGCGCCGGGTCTTGCAGGCGACCGAGTGAGGCGGCCGTGGTGGTCGGCAGCACGAAGGCAGGGGCGTCCGGGGCTGCCGGGGCGGCGGCGTCATCGAGGGCCGGTTCCAGTGCCCTGGTGGCCATGCTCATCAGCGCGGCGGTCTGGGCATCGCCGCTCAACCCGGTGGCGGAGGTCGGCTTGGCGCCCGTGGCGGTTGCCGGTGCCAGAGCGCCCAGCGAGGGCAGGGCGGTGCCAGTGGTGGTCGTTGCGGTAGCTGCAGCGGCATCGGTGGGCAGGGCGGTTGCAGTCGTCGTGGCGCCTGCTGCGCCGGCCAGGCTGGCGGTCAGGGCCGCTGCTGCGGCAGCCAGCACCTCGCCACCGGGCAGGGCTTGCGCCAGCAGGCCCATGCCGAAGCCGCCCAGGCCCGGCGGCGGCCAGGTGGAATCGGTGGCCGTGGCCGCTTCGGCAGCTGCGTCTTCGCTGGCGGTTGCGGTCTTGGCGTTCTTGTCGGTTTTGGCGGTGCCGGCGGCAGTGCTGCTGTCGACTGCTGCCGGTTCCTTGGCGGAGCCGGACTTGGCAGGCTTTGCGGATGTGCTGTCGCCGTCCTGCGAGCGCGCACGTGCGGTGGTATCGCCCGGTGCATCGTCGCCGTTGTCGTTATCGTCGCGGTGCTTGTCGGACGGGTTGGGTTTGGGCGCAGCCTGCTTGGCCGGCACGCGCTCGGGCGCCTGCGGCGGGGCCTGATTCGGCGTGTTGGCCGGATTGAGCATGCGCGCGAACTGGTCCTGGCCGGCGTCCGGCTCGGACGAGGGGTCGCTATAGCTGGATTTCTTGCCGGTGTTGGCAAGCGCGCCAAGGCCGGCGGCGAAAGCGGAAAGGGGGTTCATGCGGATTCTCCGTGGGTGTCTTCGCTGCGTGCCAGGCGCGAACGGCGTGCGCCCAGGTCGTCCATCTCACGCTGGTCGCGGCGTTCGATCACCTTGTTCTCCTGCGCGCGGTAGCTGGCAGCCAGTTGCTCCAGCACCTGTTTTTCGCGGCTGGCCAGCAGCAGCCGGGTGCGCTCGGCTTCCACCTTGGTGCGGTTGCTTTCCACCGTCTGCGCCTGTTGCAGAACGGCGCTGTCCAGCCGGTCCAGGAAGGCGCGGCGATTGGTCAGCGCAGCGGCGCTGGTGCCGGCCATGTGGCTGTTGGCGTATTCCTCGGCATAGCGGCGCAGTTCTTCCAGACGCGACTGATGGGTGTCCAGAGCGCGCTGACGCTCGGACAGATCGCGCGCCACCTTGTCTTCCTGTTCCTGGGCGCGGCGCAGCAGGGGGTCGATCCGTTTGGACTGCATCATGGATTAGTTCTCGGGTTCGACCAGCCGCTGCAGCGCGGACAGGCTGTCGGGCAGGTGGGCGGCCTTGTGGACGTCCTGTCCCAGGAATTCGACGATGTCCGGCCAACGGGCCAACGCTTCGTCGGTGGCCGGATCGCTGCCGCGCTGATAGGCGCCGATTGCGATCAGGTCGCGATTGGACGAGTACGCCGAGAGCAGCCGCTTGAGCTTGCGGATGCGCAGGCGCCAGGTGTCGTCGGCGATGTCCTGCACCACGCGGCTGACCGAGGATTCCACGTCGATGGCCGGATACAGGCCGCTGTCGGCAACCCGACGCGAGAGCAGGATGTGGCCGTCCAGGATAGCGCGCGCCGCGTCGGCGATCGGGTCCTGCGGGTCGTCGCCTTCGGTCAGCACGGTGTAGAAAGCGGTGATCGAACCGCGGCCCTTGGCACCGTTGCCGGCGCGTTCCACCAGCGCCGGCAATTTGGCGAACACCGACGGCGGGTAGCCGCGGGTGGTCGGTGGCTCGCCCACCGACAGGCCGATCTCACGCTGCGCCTGGGCGAAACGGGTCAGCGAATCCATCAGCAGCAGCACGTTCAAGCCCTGGTCGCGGAACCATTCGGCAATGGCGGTGGCGCGGTAGGCGCCGTGCAGACGCGCCAGCGGCGGGCGGTCGGCCGGGGCGGCCACAACCACGGCGCGGCGCAGGCCTTCTTCGCCCAGCGTGGTTTCGACGAAGTCGCGCACTTCGCGACCACGTTCGCCGATCAGCCCCACCACGATCACGTCGGCCGAGGTGAAGCGGGTCATCATGCCGAGCAGTGTCGATTTACCGACGCCGGAGCCGGCGAACAGGCCCACACGCTGGCCGCGCCCGATCGGCAGCAGCGCGTTGATCGCGCGCACGCCGACATCCAACGAGGTGGTGATGGGTTCGCGCGACAGTGGGTTGATCGACACGCCGGCCATGCTGACGCTGCCTTCGCCGCGGATCGGGCCCTTGCCGTCCAGCGGGGTGCCGTCGCTGTCGATGACACGGCCGAACAGACCTTCGCCCACTTCTACGCCGCCGCGGCGCCGCGAGGGCACCACGCGGGCATTGGGCAGCAGACCATGCAATTCGGCGCTGGGCATCAGATAGGTGCGTTCGCCGGCAAAGCCGACCACTTCGGCATCGACCCAGCCGCCGTCCACCTCGACCTTGCAGGTGGCGCCCATCGGCGCCGCGCAGCCGGTGGCTTCCAGGGTCAGGCCGACCGCGCGGCGCAGAATGCCTTCGCGGATCAAGGTGCGGCCGGCCGTTGGCTCCAGCCCCAGCCCGCTCAGGCGGGTGGCCAGGCGCAGGTTGCGCGCGTCCAGCCAATCGGCCGGGGCTGGGGTGGCGCCCAACAGGTCGCTCACAGGCCCGCTCCGGAGTTGCGCATGACGGTTTCCAACGCGGCCCGCAGGCGCGCCTCCAGGGTTCCGTCCACGCGCACGCTTTCGGCGTGCACGCGCAGGTCGCCGCGGCTCAGACTCAGGTCCGGGGCCACGCGGGTGGTGCTGCTGGGCGCCAGATGGGGCAGCAGCGCGGTGATGTCGTCCGGGTGCAGGCGCACTTCCACTTCGCGACCGGCACTGCCGACCGCATCGATGGCTTCGTGCACCAGATCGGCCAGCAGCTGCGGTTCGACCTGGTAGGCACGCCCCACCAGCGAACCGGCAATGCGCACGGCCAGCTCGCCGAGCGCGCCCACCACTTCGTTCTCCAGCCGCGCCAGCGGGCGGGTGAAGTTGTCCAGAATGCCGTCGATCTGTGCGGTCAACCGGCGCACCTCGGATTGGCCCTGGGCGAAGCCTTCGGCATGCCCGCGCTCCAGACCTTCCTGATGGGCGGCGTCTTCGATGGCCTGGATCTCTTCCAGGGTCGGCGGGCGCAGCACCGGCTCATACACCGCCGGTTCGTCGAAGTCGGTTTCCGGCAGCGCCGGGGCCATGTGCAGGTCGGGGGCTAACCAACGGGTGACGATGTCGTTCATACCATCGCCTCCGCACCGGCGCCGCCCAGGCTGATGGCGCCTTCGTCAGCCAGGCGGCGGACGATGGTGAGGATTTCCTTCTGCGCCGCTTCCACGTCGGCCAGGCGCACCGGGCCGCGTGCTTCCATGTCTTCGAGCAGGATTTCTGCGGCGCGCTGGGACATGTTGCGGGTGATCTTTTCGCGCACCTTGGTGTCGGCGCCGCGCAGGGCCAGGCCCAGGCGCTCGCCGGACACTTCGCGCAGCAGCGTCTGCAGGCCGCGGTCGTCCAGGTCCACCAGGTTGTCGAACACGAACATCAGATCCTGGATCTTGCTGGCCAGGTCGGCGTCGATCTTGCCGATCTCGCCCAGCACACCCTGCTCGGGGCCGGTGTCGAGGAAGTTGAGGATATTGGCAGCCACCTTGATGCCGCCCACGTTCGACGACTTGAGGTTCTGGTTGCCGGAAAACTGGCGCTCCATGATGTCGTTGAGCTCGCTCAGGGCGTTCGGCGGGATGCCGTCCAGGGTGGCGATGCGCAGCAGCACGTCGGCGCGGGTGCGCTCGGGCAGCAGCTTCAGCGCTTCAGCGGCCTGGTCGCTGTCCAGATGCGCCATGACGATGGCGATGATCTGCGGGTGCTCGTTGCGCACCAGATCGGCCACCGCGCGCGGGTCCATCCACTTCAAGGTGTCCAGACCGGTGGTGTTGCGGCCGAGCAGGATGCGGTCGATCAGGCCACCGGCCTTGTCGGCCCCCAGCGCCTGAATCAGCACGTTGCGGATGTAGTCGTCGGCGCCCACGCCCAGCGAGGTCTTGCCGGCCAGTTCGCCGTTGAAGTCGTCCATCACCTTCTCGACCTGATCGCGCGAGATCCCGGTCATGGTGGCCATGGCGATGCCGATCTTCTGCACCTCCTTGGGGTCCATGTGCTTGAGCACTTCGGCGGCGTCGCTTTCCCCAAGCGACAGTAACAGCACCGCGGCGCGCTGTACTCCGGTCATCGGTGGTGTATCAGGCTTCACTGGCGACCCATCCCTTTACGACTTGTGCGACACGTTTTGAATCGGCTTTGACGGCTTCGCGTGCGACCCGCATGCGCTCTTCGTAGGCATCCGGCAGGGCGATCGGGGCTTTCTTGTCCTGACCGAGCTGGGCGGTGTCTTCTTCCAGGCGCGGCATCAGGTCGTCATCGTCGACCATCCGCACGTCGGCGCTTTGCGGAGTGCCATCGTTGCCACCCTTGCGTTGCTTGTCCTTGACCACAGTCACGCCGGTGAGTTGACGCAGGGTGGGGCGCACCACGCCGAACAGCAGCGCCAGCACCACCACCGCACCGACCAGCAGGCGAAGACCGTTCTGCACGCGCGGGTCTTCCCACCACTTCGGGCCTTCTTCGCCGGCCACCGCTTCACGCACGAACGGGGCATTCATCACCGACACCGTGTCGCCACGTGCCGCATCGAAACCCACTGCCTGCTTGACCAGGCCTTCGATGCGGGTGAGCTCGGCGGCGGTCAGCGGCTGCTCGACGATCTTGCCCTTGGCACCGGGGCGCGGCACGTTGTCCAGCAGCACTGCCACCGAGACCCGCTTGATGCGGCCGGCCGGCTGACGGGTGTGTTGCAAGGTCCGGTCCAATTCGTAATTGCGGGTAGCGCTCTTGGAACTTTCGGTCGGTGCGGCGGGGGCGGCGGCCTGGCCGTTGGCAGCGGCCGGGGTGCCCGGTGCGCCGGCAGTGGCGTTGGCGGCCGGCGCCGGCGGCTGACCGGGGCTGTTGCTGGTGGCGCCCGGGGGGCCTTGCGGGCCGGTGGCGCTGGTGCTGCTGCTGCTGTCGTTGACCTGCTCGCTGCGCAGCTTGGCCGGCTCGCCGTTATAGAGCTCGCGGGCTTCTTCGACCACAGAGAAATCCATGTCCACGCTGACTTCCGGGTTGACCCTGCCGGCGCCGGTCATCGGCTCGAGCAATTCGCGAATGCGCTGGTTGTAGGAGCTTTCCTGGCGGCGCACCTGTTCGAACTGAGCGGCGTCACTGTTGGGATCGGCAATGGAGAGCATGCGGCCGCTCTGGTCGACCACGGTCACGCGTTCGGGGGTCATGTCCGGAATGCTGGAGGCGACCAGGTTGACGATAGCATCCACTTGATTGCGCTCCAGGCCCTGGCCGCCACGCAGCTCCAGCACCACCGAGGCGCTGGCCACGTCGCGCTGGCGGGTGAAGGCGCTGGGCTTGGGAATGGCCAGATGCACACGGGCCTCGCGCACCGGGCGCAGGGTGCCGATGGTGCGCGACAATTCGGTTTCCAGGGCGTGCTGGTAGCGGGCGTTTTCCACGAACTGGCTGACGCCGAAGCCCGGGTCTTTTTCCATCAACTCGAAGCCGCCGCCGGTTTCCTTGCCGGTCAGGCCGGAGCCGGCCAGCTTCAGGCGGGCGTCGTACAGACGGTCTCGCGGCACCGAGATGGCGCCGGTGTTCTGGTCGATCTTGAACGGGATCTGCGCGGTGCGCAGCAGGTCGGCCGCCTCGGCATTGCCCTTGTCGTCCAGGCCGGTGTACAGCGACTGGTAGCCGGGTTTCTGCGACCAGTAGAACACCGCCAGACCGGCCCCCACCGCCAGGGCGATCATCGCCATCATGGTCAGCTTGCGGGTGATCTGCAGGCTGCGGACACGGTCGAACCACTGCCCGGCCTTTTCGGCGTTCTGGTTGATATTTTCTTTGGAAATCGCGAGTGCCATGTGTCGTTAACCCTTACAGCGGCATATTCATGACGTCCTGCTGATAAGCCTGGACGAGACGGTTGCGGACTTCCACGGTGGCGCGGAAGGCCACTTGGGACTGTTGGGAGGCGACCATGACCCGTGCCAGATCGGCACTGGGGTCGCCCATTTCAAATGCTTTGGCCAGCGCGCCGGACTTCTGCTGGGCCTCGTTGACGCCGCCGATGGCGCCGCGCAAGGTCTCGCTGAAGCTCGGTGCCTGCGTAGCCGGCGTGCCTTGCGTACCGGCCAGCCCCTGTATCTGATTGCCGCGCGCTGCATCGCCCACCGCGCCCATCGGGCCTTGGCCCATCTGCGTCTGGTAGCTGCGGATCTGCGAGAGGATGGAGGTAACGGAATCGCTCATGGGTGCGGTCAGCCAGGGAAGCATCCACACCGATGCAAGCGGCGTGCCGAAACGGCGCCGGGATTCCGGCGCGGGGGCGGGACGCGCTGCAAGTACGGTAGTGCGGATAGATCAGGTGTAGAGCGGCTGATCTGCTGCTTGGCTGCAGGGCCCTTGCCCGCCCACCCTCGCGGGACACGCTGCAAGTACGTCCCTGTAAGCTCTTACGCGGCATCCATACCGCGTAAGGTCCCGCGACGGTGGGTGGGCAAGGACCAGTCAGGATGGTCGGTGTGCATGATGCAAGCACTACATGACGTGCGTTGTTTAAATAAATTCAGCTCCCCAACGCAATCCAAGCAGCAGGCAGGCTTCCACCCCACTACCAACCAACTCCCTGGTGCGGTGTCCTCGCCGATTGCGGGACCGTGTGGCGGCATGGATGCCGCCACCGGGCCCCCAGGGACGGGTTCACGGCGTGTCCCGCGAGCGGCGAGGGCACCGCGCGCTCGACCCACCAGGCGTTTGATCTATTCGTTTGGACTTTAGCTAAACAACGCTACGATTCGATATCTCTGCGGCGATGGGCTGATTGAATCGGCCGGCTAGGCTTTGATGACAACGTGTCCTAACAGTAGTCCATACACCTGCCCCCGTGATCCACTAATCCGGCAACCACGCCTCACGCCAGCGATCGAGATTGCTGCCGGTCAACATCCAGTCGCGTCGCACCACTTCACGCAATGCCGCGCCCTTTGCCGCCGCAGCGGCCGGGTCGGCCAGATGCTCGCGAATCGCGCCGATCCAGTCGCGGTAGCGGTTCTTCACCAGCGTCACCGGCAGGTTGCACTGGTAGCAGCGCACGTCGCTGGCGATCACCGGATAGCCGCAGGCGCCGTATTCGAGCAGGCGCAGATTGCTCTTGCACGCGTTGAACAGATTCTGCTCCACCGGTGCCAGCGCCAGATCCAGATCCAGTGCCGCCAACGCGGCCGGGTAGTGATCGATCGGCACGCCACGCTGGAAGTGATGGATGTGCTGGCGCAGCGCGAACGGATACATCCCCATGAACACCCATTCGACTTCGTCGGCCAGTTCGCGCACCACATCGGCGATCAGTTCCAGGTCGCCGTTATGGCTGGCGCCGCCGGCCCAGCCGATGCGCGGGCGGCGGCCGCGTTCGAGCGAACGCGCCGGCAACGCCTCCCACCAATGCGCCGGCAGGCGGTTTTCGGCCACGCGGATGTCGCTGTTCAGCCCGGCAAACGCCTCGGCCAACGCAGGTGTGGACACCACGAAGCGGTCCACCATGCCCAGCCCACGCCGCAGCGTCTTGAGAATGTCCTTGGGCATGTGCTCGCGATGAGCATTCTTCAACGGCAGGTTGGGCAGGTAGTCGTCCAGCTCGTAGATCTTGAACGCGCGCGATAGCGCCTTCATCCGTCGCATCGCTTCCAGCCGCGGCTCGCCGACCTGGCGTTGCAGGATCACCACGTCCGGATCCTGACGCGCCAGTTCGCTGATTTCCAGGTATCCGTTGAACAGCACGCCCTCGACCATGCCGGCTTCGCGCAAGGCCCGCAGCGGCTGAATCACCCGATAGTGGCCGCAGCCTTCGATATCGGCCGGCAGTGCGATCACAGTCGGCAGCGGCCGCCACGATTGCAGCGGCCGCCAGCTGGCGCGCGGGTCGGCCAGCTTGAAGCCCGCACCGGGATCCAGCGAAAAGCCCGGGTTGTAGGCCGGGTCGTTGGCCATCATCGGTAGCCAACGCGCGTACATCGCTTCTTCGTCGAGGGCGCTGGCCGGCGCTGCCTCGGGCGGGTCGATCAACAACTGTGCGCGCGCGGCATAGACAGTGAGATAGCCGGCCTGTTGCAGGCGCAGGCACAGATCGACATCGCTCCACTGCGCCAACGCCGGCTCCTGCGCAAAGCCGCCGGCGTCCAGAAACAGCTGGCGTGGCAGCATCAGGCATTCGCCACTGAGTGCGCTGTAGTTCTGATCCAGTTGCAGCCGCTGCAGATAGCCCGATTCGTCGAACGCGGCGCCTTCGAACGCACGCGCTGCCGGTGCTCCCAGGCCCAGCAGCAGGCCGGCGTGGTGCACGGTGCCGTCGCCCCGCAGCAGCTTGCCGGCCACAGCACCCACTTCCGGCCGCAGCGCGTGGTTGAGCAACTGCGCCAGCCAATCGGCCTTGATCGCCGCTGCGCCGTCCGCCAACCACAGCAGCACGTCCCCACGTGCCTGCTCGGCTGCGGCATTACAGACCGCTTCGCGCGAAGGTTCACCCTCAAAGCGCAGCACGCGGATCTGCTGCAAGCCGAGGTTCTCGATGCCCGCCAGCCAGTCGTGCAGCTCCGGCTGGGTGCTGTCGCCGCGCTCCAGCAGCAGCAATTCGTAATGCGGGTAGGCGGTATTGGCGAGAACGCTTTCCAGGCAGCGCTGAAGTTGCGCGAGGCGGCCATCCACCAACACCAACATGCTGACCAAGGGCTGCTGCGCGTGGTGGTAGTCCACCGTATGCCGGCCGGGTCCGTTGCGGCTCACCACCGCGTTCACGTAGCCGCGTGCGGCGAGATGGCGGGTGATGGCGCATTGTTCGTCGTCGTCGCGATGGCGCGCGGCGGCCGATGCCACCAGCAAGGGTTCGGCAATGTGCTGGATGCAGGCCAGGCCGTGGCGTTGGACCAAACCGAGCTGGTAGTCCAGTTCGAAGGCGTCGCCTGATCCACGTGGAAAGCCGCCATCGGCCAGCAGCGTGCGGTGCCGGAACAGCCAATGCCGCGACATTGTGGACGGCGCACTCAGCAACATGTCCAGATAGAGCGCCGGTCGCATCGCCAGCCCCAGCTGACCGTCGTCCAGCGCGACCACTTCATCGGCGTAGATGGCCTGACACTCATCCGGTAGCGCAAGCATCTCCAGCGCCAGCATCAACAGGCCGCTGGCGGTGAACAGGCTGCCGGCTTCGACCAGCAGCACCCAGTTGATGCAGGCCTGTGTGGCGATGGTTTGGTTGAGTGTCGCTGCCAAGCCTTGCTGGCCGATCAATACGCCGCGCTCGCCGCTATCGGCGACTTGTTGGGGCGAGCTGCTGATCACCCAGATCTGCTGATTCCGATAACACGCCGCCGCCAGACTGGCTTGTGTCGCGGCCACCGCTGCCGCATCGCCGTTGCCGTCGATCAGCATCACTGCGATGCGCGGGCCACCCGCATGCGCCTGCAAACGCGCCTCGATCAGTACGCGCTGGATGTTGCTGGGATGGCGCACACCCAACCAGATGGAGGGCGACACACGCTCGGCCATACCGGCGCTTTGCATCAGCGCATTGACCAGATCCACCGATTTGAACACCCGCGCCTTATGTGGGCTGAGCGGGGCCACGCGCACCTGACGGTTGTCGCTGCGTTCGCGTCGCCAGCCGAGTTGGCGGATGCCTTGGCGCAAATCTTCATGGCCCTGATCGCCAATACCGGGCTGATCGCGACCGGCTTGACTGAACTGCACGCGGGACACGCGAAAGTGCGTGAGCGGGCTGGACAGCAAGGCCAAGTTGCCATGACGCAGTAGCTTGACGTAAATCGCCAGCTCGCCAATCCATTGGATCGGCTTGCCGTTCAACGACATCAGCTCGGTGCCTAGCGCCACCAAGTCAGCGCGCCGACACAGCACGCAACTCGGCTCGCCGATGACATTGATGGCATGGTCGGCTAAAAACAACACCAGTTCCGGACCGTCGATCAGCACGTCTTCGCCGAACGGGAAGCTGGTGGCCAGGATGTCCGGCAACGGCGCACCGTCGTCGTCGATGCGCAACCGCCGCGAGGACGCCAGCGCGGTGCCGGGGTTACGCTCGATCGCCTCCACCAGCTGCGCAATGCAATCAGGCTGCAGCACATCGTCGTCATGCAGGAACTTGACGTACTCGCCCTGCGCCAACCCGATGCCTTTGAGGGTGCTACCGAGTTCGCCTAGCCGGCACGCATTGCGGTGGTAGCGGATCAAAAACGGTGCATCCGCCAACCTGGGCGCCAACAAGGCCTCGATGGCGCCATCGGCGTTGTCGTCGCAGATCACCAGTTCCAATGCCGTGTAGGTCTGTGCCAGCACGCTGTCCAATGCCTGCGCGAAATAGCGTGGCGTGTAGGTCGGCATGACGATGCTGACCAAGGCGTTGGAAATCAGCGGTGATCGATCGTCTTGAACAGTCAAAGGTGCATCCACGGTGTGATATCGGGGGCGGCGGCGCAGCCCAGCGTGCACCGATGGACGGTGTACATAATGGACGGTGTACATACTCGGCGCTCAGCCTTGCACAGGATGCAACAAGCGTACCGTTACGGTGGCCGGCGGGGAAATGCAGGGCCAGGGCAGGTCCATCGACGGCACCCCTCCGCGATCAAGGGTGCGATGGGGGCTGGCTGCTGCACATCATCCTTTAGACCTATTGATACGGTTTAAATATATTTAAACTTTCTCACCCTGATACTGTCAGACAGCAATGGACAAAGAAGGCGCAAGGCATCACACGCTGGATCGGCTGCACGAGCGGCGCACACAAGGGGTTCGACTGCATCGCCTTGGCCATGGTGTGATGCAGATCGTCAAGCTGACCGGGCTGTCGTCTCCGACAGTGCGCCGCGCGATCGATGATGATGCGTCAGGCGGGTTGGCGGGGATCAAGCCGAGCCGACCCGGCAGGGCTGCTGGCCAGGGTCGCGCGTTGAGTCCAGCCCAGGAGGCGAGCATCCAGCAGATCATCTGCAAAACGTCTCTTGGCCGGATCAATTGCCTACCTCCACAGCGGCGCCCAATGGCGCCTGTGGGTTCTTGTTGGACGGCGCATATCCCTCCCGACAACTGCAACGATGTCGGCACAGTGTGACTTTGTGTGCGTTTTCGCATCGATCCTTGGCAGTACGCATAAGACGGTGCACCTGCGGCGCAGGATGAGGCTGCTTGAGGCTTGGCGGGCAATCGTGCTCAACAAGGCCACCGATATGGCTCCGACTCTGTCGGTAACGCGGTACGGAATCGGCGTCCGGCGTCCGGCACCGAGCTGGCCAGGTCGACCAGCTGTGCGAACGCACGGCGCTGACCAGCGACGTGATCGAGGAGCTGCGTGACGTACCACCTAATTACGTAATGGCATCGACGGAGTCGGAGCCAACCGCCAGCCGTCTTCTAGGGAACCTTTGAACAACGTGCGGCGTTGCGCGCGCACCTGGAATTTCGCTTGATCACGGCGGTCGCCCTTGCTCAAAATCAAACACTTGCGCGTGATGGATATTGCCTCGGATGTCGATCGGAAGCTTATGAAAGAGTTGTTCAGAGCTTCCCTAAGGAAGGCCCGATTAACCCATGCATCGCCGCCATGCGGCTCAGTCAAATCAATAAGTTAAGCTTCGCGCAAGTGGGTTAATCAGAGAATCCCTGAGGCGGGATATTTCTGAGTTATCCCGCCTGATCCTGCTCAAGCCCCGTCTTGCGGGGCTCAGTGCGCATCGCGCCATAAGGACCGCAGACATGCCAAGGCGGCGCAGACAGCGAGTGATAAACCCCAAATTTTTCAGCCTTTTAGGAACAATTTGGCTGTTTTTTGCACGATTCGCTGCCGACTCTCAAACTGGCGCACTACTCAAAATCGGGGGGGACGTCGAGCCGACCATTAACCAGGAAATATTTGCATTAACCATGCGGTTTCCTCTTCGTCGAATGCCGGGAAATCGTCCCCTGCGTCTTGGTAGGGCAAGAAGTCATCGTCTTGCTCCCAGAAAACAGAACTGGAACCTGTCAGGTCGGCATCCGCAGGCGTTCCAGGATCCGGGAGGCCGCGGTGGAACATGGAACGCTGGCGTTTTGCACCCCAGGTACTGAGGGGCAGCAGATGAGCCGCATCGCGATGTTCGGGACGGAGCAGCTCGTCAATCTGTTGTGCGGGCAATCCGCTCACTGGAGCATCGGATCGCGACCGTTTGCGGCTGCTTGCCCGAGCCTGGCTTGTCTCGTGAAGGGGGCTGGGCGCGTCCAATTCACGCTCCAGGGAATCGGCGAATGCATGCAAGGACTCCTGGCCCGGAGTTTGCGCCGAAGCAGAGGACGGTTTTAGCCCTAATGCTTTGATGATGCGTTGCCAACGCTGGGATGCTGGGGGCAGCGTTCCACTTCGGGCTTCGAGTTCTGTGACGCCAACACGGCGAAATAGCTGTAGCAAGCCCTGCTTACTCATCTCGAACTGCGTCAGCGCTTCATGAAATGCCTGCGCTGGGTCGGAGTGGCACTGGAAAAAACTCAGCACTTGAACCACTTGTGTGCGGTCAGCAACGCGGTGGGAGGTGCGTTCGGGAACACGGCGATGCGTTTTCCTGAGCAATGCCACCGCGTGGGGCAACCCTTTCTTCACTGCATTCAGCGCAGGACGTCCGCCGATGCAGGCCAAGGCGACGAGGCAGTCGTTGTTCAAAGCAGCCAACGCCGGATCAGCGCTGGATAACTGAGCAGCAACACTTTTCAGCGCCGGGCCGCCGCCGATATTGCTGGCGATGGCCACCACTTGGTGAAGGGTCAGGCCATGCGTATCGCGAAGCTCCGGCCACAGTCGCTCCACCATCTTCAGCGCCTGGCTGCCGCCATTGTTGCTGGCGATGGCCACCACCTGGTCCTTGGTCAGGCCATGCTTCTCGCGCAGCGCCGGCAACCGCTCATGCACCGTCGTCAGCGCTTGCCTGCCGCCATTGTTGCTGGCGATGGCCACAACCTGGTGCAGGGTCAGGCCATGCTCATCGCGCAGCTCCGGCCACAGCCGCTCCACCGTCTCCAGCGCCTGATTGCCGCTATCGTGGCTGGCGATGGCCACCACCTGGTCCTTGGTCAGACCATGCTCCTTGCACAGCACCGGCAACCGCTCATGCACCGTCTGCAGCGCTTGGCTGCTGCCGCCATTGCTGGCGATGGCCACCACCTCGTCCTTGGTCAGGCCATGCGTCTCGCGCAGCTCCTGCCACAGCCGCTCCACCGTCTCCAGCGCCTGGCTGCCGCCGCGTTTGCTGGCGATGGCCACCACCTGGTCCTTGGTCAGGCCATACGTCTCGCGCAGCACCGGCAACCGCTCATGCACCGTCTGCAGCGCCTGGCTGCCGCCATCGTTGCTGGCGATGGCCACCACCTGGTGCAGGGTCAGGCTATGCGCATCGCGCAGCACCGGCCACAGCTCATTCACCGTCTGCAGCGCCGGGCTGCCGCCGATATTGCTGGCGATGGCCACTACCTGGTCCTTGGTCAGGCCATGCGTATCGCGCAGCTCCGGCCACAGCTTATGCACCGTCTGCAGCGCCTGGCTGCCACCATTGTTGCTGGCGATGCCCACCACCTGGTTCTTGGTCAGGCCATGCGTATCGCGCAGCTCCGACCACAGCTCATGCACCGTCTGCAGCGCCTGGCTGCCGCCATTGTTGCTGGCGATGGCCACCACCTGGTCCTTGGTCAGGCCATGCGTATCGCGCAGCTCCGGCCACAGCTCACGCAACTTCTCCAGCGCCAGGCCGCCGCCGATCTTGCTGGCGATGGCCACCATCTGGTCCTTGGTCAGGCCATGCGTATCGCGCAGCTCCGGCCACCGCTCATGCACCGTCTCCAGCGCCGGGCTGCCGCCGATATTGCTGGCGATGGCCACCACCTGGTCCTTGGTCAGGCCATGCACCCGGCACAGCTTCGGCAACCGCTTATGCACCGTCGTCAGCGCCTGGCTGCCGCCGCCGCTGCTGGCGATGGCCATCACCTCGTCCTTGGTCAGGCCATGCTTCTCGCGCAGCTTCGGCAACAGCTTATGCACCGTCGTCAGCGCGGGACTGCCGCCGATATTGCTGGCGATGGCAACCACCTGGTCCTTTGTCAGGCCATGCGTCTCGCGCAGCTCCGGCCACAGCTGCTCCACCGTCTTCAGCGCCTGGCTGCCGCCGCCGTTGCTGGCGATGGCCACCACCTGGTCCTTGGTCAGGCCATGCACCTGGCACAGCTTCGGCAACAGCTTATGCACCGTCGTCAGCGCGGGACTGCCGCCGATCTTGCTGGCGATGGCCACCACCTCGTCCTTGGTCAGGCCATGCGTCTCGCGCAGCTCCGGCCACAGCTTATGCACCGTCGTCAGCGCCTGGCTGCCGCCGCCGTTGCTGGCGATGGCCACCACCTGGTCCTTGGTCAGGCCATGCGTATCGTGCAGCTCCGGCCACAGCTCATGCACCCTCTCCAGCGCTTGCCTGCCGCCATCGTGGCTGGCGATGGCCACCACCTGGTCCTTGGTCAGGCCACGCTTATCGCGCAGCTCCGACCACAGCTCATGCACCGTCTGCAGCGCCTGCCTGCCGCCATCGTTGCTGGCGATGGCCACCACCTGATCCTTGGTTAGGCCATACTCATTGCGCAGCTTCGGCAACAGCTTATGCACCGTCTCCAGCGCCGGGCTGCCGCCGATATTGCTGGCGATGGCCACCACCTGGTCCTTGGTCAGGCCATGCTCCTTGCACAGCTCCTGCAACCGCTCATGCACCTTCTGTAGCGCCTGGCTGCCGCCATCGTTGCTGGCGATGGCCACAACCTGGTGCAGGGTCAGGCCATGCTCATCGCGCAGCTCCGGCCACAGCAGCTGCACCGTCTCCAGCGCTTGCTTGCTGCCGCTGTTGCTGGCGATGGCCACCACCTGGTGCGGGGTCAGGTGGAGGGGGGCGCCAGTCAGCGCATTGCCCGATGCATGGACTTCCTCCACCGCTGGAGCGCCGCCACGTTTTGCAATCTTGATGAGTTGGCCTGTGTCTAACGTTAACGGTGGACCTCTCAACTCTTCCGCCACCATGAGCAAGGCTTGCAGAGGCTGTGCGCCCGACCTCTGTTTACCGATGTCTACGATGTCTTTGTGTGTCGCCCCTGGCAACACCGCGATAAGGTCCTCATATCTGTTAGCTACGATCGCTAACGCTGCCGCTTGTTTGCTGAGCTCCACGATGTGGGCATGTGTAAACCCATGGCCGACCAGTGCCGGGTGATGCTGCGCCACTGTTGACCGAACATTCGGCTTGATCGTCTCCTGTTGCTGCTGGGTGTAGCCGCACGTGCTGAGATCCACACGCTCAGCAGGCGAAGCCGCGGAGGTTTTGGCAGGCCGCCGACGCCGCGCTGCCGCCTGGGTGCGCGGCGGAAGTGGGGGCGGGGCAGTGGCAGCTCCGCTCAAGTGGGGCTGCGGGTCATCCGCTGCACGCAGTCCCGATTGCACCTCATCCATCTCTACAGGGGCAGCGTTTGCACGCTGCGTGCCGAAGGCAGGTGATGTCTGAAAAAGCGATGGATCAATCTCAACCATACGTAGCAGATCGCTGAAGCTGCCCGTTGAAAACGCAGGCGAGGGTGCAGGAGTGGCCGGCTGGCGGGTCCGGGACAGCGCCGGCCGAGCGGGTAAGCCATCCAAGGGACCGCTGGCGGCCGTAGACACCAACCGACCAGCAAGGCGCTGGACCTCATCCGGCTGACGTCCGGCCTGAGGCGCGCGGGCAGGACCTGGCTTACGAGACCGAATGGGCTTCATCAGGCATCCCTCTTTCATAACGTGGTCGCCTCTAGCCTAAATTATCTGGTCCTGAGGCTGCTTTTCCAACTGCGCAGAGCCGCACACAACTTCTGATAGTGCGGGTCGGCAGGAATTCATCGCCCCCCCCCATCCTCGCCCCACGCCGGCTGCGCGCTGCGCTTGCACCAGCACGCCGGATCGCTGCGTCGAGCCGGCCCCTCGCCCCCGCTTGCCCACATCCAGACCTTGCACCCGAGCCAGGAGAAGCGCGCCATGCCGCTGCACCCAACAGCCTGGTGCGCGGATCTTCCGCAAGGCCGGACTGGCCTCGCCGGACAATTACAGCGGCCACTGGCTGCGCCGCAGTTTCGCTAGCTGGGCCAACGCCAACGGCTGGGACGTGAAGGCGCTGATGGAGTATGTCGGCTGGCGTGACGTGCACGCGGCGATGCGCTACCTTGACGGGGCCGATCCGTTCGCCCGTCAGCGCATCGAGGCGAGCCTGCCGCCCGCACCGTCGCCAGTAGTACCGACTACCACGGTTGAATCGACCGTCACGCTGACCCGCTTCACCCTCGCGTGCGCGGCCTGGCCCGCGCGCATCGGCTGATCGCGCAAATCTGTCTGCAACCGCACCGGGCCCAGCGGCTCGACGCCGACGGCACGCGTGATCGCCTGGCGATCGCCGCGGCCGACCAAGTGGCGCTGGAGGAGACCATCGCGATGCTGCTCGATGAGATGCATCGCATCGCCGACAACCACCAGTGCTTCCTCGCCGTCGCCTGACGTGACGAAGCAGGCGGGCACCATTGGGACTGAGCCTGTGGGGCTGAGCCTGAGCATGACGACGCTGCACCAAACCGCCTACCCGCGCCTCAAGCCTGCTCCCACCGCCAAAGAACTGCAGGACATCTACACGCCCACCGAGGCGGAACTGCAGTGCGTCCGGGCCATCACCACCGGCCAGGCCACACGTCTGACCTTGTTGCTGCATCTGAAAACGCCAGATCGCCGACGCGCTGACTCCGGCGATGCGGGAGTTGATTGATGACCTGCTGCTGACGTCGCCAAGCACCCACCACCGCGGTTGGCACGCGCTCAAGCGCGGAGCCAAAACGCCCGACCAACAAGCAAGTGCGCCATTACCTGCAGCACATCCAGCGCCTGTGCACCTTGGCCGAGCAAGGTGCCACCACCGTGGTTTCATCCACGAAGCCGAAGTTCTTTAGATGCCCGATGCGTTGATAGGTTTTTTCGTCGGGGCAAACAATCGCGCCGCCTTCGAACGTGTTGAAGACCTTGGTGGCATGAAAACTCAATACGCTCAGATCGCCATGGCGCAGGATCGAACCGTCGGCATCGCGCACACTGAAGGCATGCGCCGCGTCGTGGATCACCTTGAGGTTGTAGATAGCGGCGATACGCGTGATCGCAGCGGTGTCGCACGCCGTGCCGTAACAATGCGCCGGCATGATGGCGGTGGTATGCGCAGTGATGGCGCTTCGATCTTGGACGGATCCATGTTGAGCGTCACCGGGTCGATATCCACGAATATCGGGGTGATGCTTTTCCACAGCAGCGAGTGCGCGGTGGCCACGAACGAGTAGGGCAGGGTGATCACTTCGCCGGTGATGCGTAGCGTCTGCAGCGCAGTGATCAACGCAGTGGTGCCGTTGGTCAGCAATGCCAGATGCGGCACGCCCAGGCACTCGCACAGTGCGCGTTCGAGTGCCCGATGCAGCTCGCCACCGTTGCTGAGGATGCGGCTGGTCCAGATAGGGCAGAAATTCTCCCAGCGGCGGCAGCAGCGGCCTGGTGACATCAAACACTCCGCAAGTGGAGTCGGCACGCCCACGTCGATTCCGCTCGCAGGCAGTGACTGTGAACGGAGTGATCCTGCTGAAGCAAACGCTATGCCAGCAAACGAAGCCGACGCGCTGGTCCTAGTTCGCCAGCTCGGTCTGCTCGCGATCGATGCCGTACTTGCGCAGCTTTTCCACCAGCGTGGTGCGGCGCAGGCCGAGCAGCTGCGCTGCATGCGCCACCACGCCCTGGGTGCGTTCCAGCGCCTCGTTGATCAGCGCCAGTTCGATGTTGGCCATGTGGCCACGCAGGTCGATGCCGTCGTCGGGCAGGCTGGACGCGGTGGCCGGTTCGGCAGTGGCCGATTTGGGTTGAAGCGTCACCACATTGCTCGGCAGTGCGCTGACCTCTGCGGGTGCTGCAACCAAGGCCGGCTCGGGCGGAAGTTCGAGCGCTGTCGCTGCGGCAAAATCGCCGCGATACCGCGCCGGCAGATCCTGCACACGCACCAGGCCGCCCGGATGCAGCACGGCAAGGCGCTCCACCAGGTTGGTCAGCTCGCGCACGTTGCCTGGCCAGTCGTAGCTGCGCAGCGCCTGCAAGGCTTCGTCGGCAAAGCGCACTTCGCCGCGCCCTGTACGCGCCAGCTGCCCGGCGATGGTCTGTACCAGCATGGCCAGGTCGTCCACACGCTCGCGCAGCGCCGGCATCTCGATCGGAAACACGTTGAGGCGATAGAACAGATCCTCGCGGAACTGCCCATCGCTGATGCGGGTTTCCAGATTGCGGTGGGTCGCGGCAATCACGCGCACGTTGCAGCGGATGGTCTGGCCACCGCCCACGCGCTCGAAACTGCGCTCTTGCAGCACGCGCAGCAACTTCACCTGCATCGGCAGGCTCATGTCGCCGATCTCGTCCAGCAGCAGCGTGCCGCCTTCGGCCATTTCGAAGCGGCCCTTGCGGGTGCTCAGTGCGCCGGTGAAGGCGCCTTTTTCATGCCCGAACAGTTCGCTTTCCAGCAGGTCCGGCGGAATTGCGCCGCAGTTGATGGCCACGAACGGCCCGTCGCGGCGCGGCGAATGCTGGTGGATGGCGCGCGCGACGACCTCTTTGCCGGTGCCCGATTCGCCCAATACCAAGACGGTGGTGTCGAACGCGGCCACCTGGTCGATCAGCCGGCGCAGACGGGTCACCGCCTCGCTGTTGCCGGTTGGGCCGGTGTCCTGCTGCACGCCAGCCTGGTGCTCGGCATCCAGCCGCTTGAGGCTGGCGCGGCGCAGCAAGGCTTCCAGCTGCGCATGGCGTAGCGGCGTGTCCAGCGTCCAGACGTTGGCTTCATGCAGGCCATGGGTCTGCGCAAACGCGCTCGGGCTGCCTTCCATCAGCAGCACCGGTGGCGGCAGCTTGGCATCGGCCAGCCAGTCGAAGAACTTCTCGGCCTGTGCCGCATCCTGCGCCGAGCCCACCATCACCGCCATCCACTCATCGTGGCGATGACGGCCAGGATTGATGTCGGCGCCGTCGGTAACCCAGCGTGGATTGAAGTCCATAAACTCAAGCAGCGACACGGTACGCTCGGCGCGCACGGCATCGCTGTCGATCAGCAGAATGCGGGACTCACTCATTCCTGGCTCCTTCCGTCAGGCCCTCCAGGATTGGCATGACTTCCTGGATATAGGACAGCTTGCTAACAAAATTGTCAGCACCCGCGCGAAGAGCATGTTCACGATGCTCTGCATCGTCGAAGTGGCTCGCGATGACAATATACGGCGGATCGTCCTGCGTCTTGATCAGACGGGTTGCCTGCAACCCGCCCATCTCCGGCATGGCCAGGTCCATCAACACGACATCCGGGCGCAGCGACTCAGAGCGCTCGATCGCTTCCAGTCCATTGGCGGCACTGCCCACGATATTGAGCCACTCCACTTTGCGAAAATGACGCATCGCAGCGTTGATGAAGCCCTCGTGGTCGTCGACCAGCAGCACGGTGAGTTTGCTCATAGTAGTCCTTATCCTGCCCGGGCAAGCAGCGGTTTGTTAGTGCGGCGACGCTCGCGTGCCGGTGCGATGTCGAGTTGTTCGCGGTACTTGGCCACAGTGCGCCGCGCAATATTAACGCCCTGACGCGCCAGCAACCCGGCAATGGCGTCGTCGGCCAGCGGCCGACCGGCCGGTTCGCTCTCGATCAGCCTGCGTACCATCGCCTTGACCGCCTGTCCGGAGATGCTGGCGCCTTCCAGGCGCACGGCGAAAAAGTGCTTGAGCTCGAAGGTGCCGCGCGGGGTCTGGATGTATTTTCCGGTGGTAATGCGCGAAATCGTCGATTCATGCATGCCGATCTCATCTGCGATTTCTTTCAGCGTCAGCGGTGCCATCGCTTCTTCGCCACGCACCAGAAACACGGCCTGACGCTCGACAATGGCACGCGTGGCACGCAGCAGGGTTTCGTAGCGCATCGACAACCCACGGGTCAGCCAGCGCACTTCCTGCAGCATGTCGCGCAGCGGCTGGGCGACCTCGCCGGCCTCGGCCAGTGCGCGCTCGTGCACAGGATTGATGCTCACCCGATGGGTGGTGGCCGGATTCAATGCCACGCGCCAGCTGCCATCGGCATGCCAGGCGAGCACATCCGGAATCACGCTGGCATTGCTTTCCTGCAGCAGGTCCTCGCCCGGGCGCGGTTGCAGCGAGAGGATCAGGCGCACTGCTTCGCGTGCGTCGTCGAGCTCGGCATCATGCGCACGTGCCAGCAATGCGTAGTCGTGGCTGGCAAGCGATTCCAGATCACCGGCCAGGATGCGCGCAGCCAGATGACGCGCCGGCACGCGGCCGGGCAGGGCACTCAGCTGCGCCTGCAGACACTCGCGCAGGTCGCAGGCGGCCAAGCCAGCCGGGTCGCCGTGCAGCAGGCGCTGACGGATCGCTTCCACTGCCTGCACGGTCATACCCAGGCGGGTGGCGCCGAGCTGCTGCAGCGTCGTCAGCGCTTCGCTCAGGTAGCCGGCCTCGTCGGTCTGCTCCAACCAGAACGCGGCGGCCCCCAATGCGGCCTCGTCCAGGTCCAGCGCCAGTTCGCGCAGGATGCGCACATGCGGGTCGGTGGATTCGCCGGCGGCAACACGCTGCATGCGGTCGTCGTCGCCATCATTCCAGCTGCTGCTCTGCACGTCCCACATCGTGCTCTCGGGCAGCTCGTCGAAGGCGGCGATATCGGAGGTGCCCTCATCGCTGGCAGCGACGTCGTCGCTGCTGTCGGCCAGTTCTTCCAGCTCCAGCAGCGGATTGGTTTCCAGTGCGCGACGGATTTCCAGTTCCAACTGCATGCCGTCCAATTGCAACAGACCGATCGACTGCAACAACTGCGGGGTCAGCTGCAGTTGCTGGCCAAGCTTGGCGGAAATGGTCGTCTTCATGGAGGCGCTTCCGTAAAGGCGCCGCATGTCGCGGCCATGGAACGCATCTTGCAGGACAATACGACGGGTTTCTAATCAGGGCGTGGTGTGAGGTGCCTGGTGATATTCCTGACAGCGCGTCGGGAACTTCCTGACGTTCAAAGCGGACTCAAGCATGCCTGCCGGAATCCTGTCACTGTGTTCGTGTTCAGCAGCCTGCCAGACGATCGCACCTGTGCGATCGCCTCAGACTAGCTCGTTGTGATGTTTTGCGGCCAGTAGCACCAGATCGTTGGCACGCCTGCAACCGAGCGATTCCATCATGCGCGCGCGGTGCATTTCCACCGTCTTGACGCTGATGCCCAAGTCGGCGGCGATTTCCTTGTTGCTCTGGCCGCGGCCGATTTCGCGCAGGATCTGGCGTTGACGCGGCGACAGCGCGGCGATACCGACCGGTTTTTCGCAGCCCAGCATCGGCGCAATCATCTTGGAAGAAATCTGCGGACTCAAAAACACCTGGCCGGCAGCGGCGGCACGCAATGCCAATTCCAGCTCCAGCGGCGCGGCGTCTTTCACCACAAAGCCGACCGCGCCGCGATCTAGCGCGTCGCGCACGTGCACCGGGTCGTCGTGCATCGACATCATCACCACATGCGTGCGCGGCGCGGCGCGCAACACATCGGTCATGGCATCCAGGCCGCTACGGCCGGGCAAAGAGAGATCCATCAACACCAGATCGGGCCGGTGCAGGGACGTCATATCCAGAGCTTGTTGCGCATTGCGCGCCTCGCCAACGACGTCGATGCCGACGAAGGTTTGCAGCAGCCTGGACAGGCCGGCACGGACAAGAGTGTGATCGTCGACGATGATGACTCGCACGGCGCAGAAGAGACCTTTCTTTAGTAAAGGGCACCTTAGCCGACCCGGGGCCTGGCGCCAACAGGCGACGTTAGCGCTGGTGGCGGGCGTCGGCGATCTGACGGCGATGCAGACGAAACAGATGGCGTTCCAGCGCGTCCTGTAAGCCGGGCGAGAGGGGCGCAAACCGCAGCCATAGCCAGTGAGCGTGGCCATCGTGAGCGCTTGCTAATACCTCGCTGGGGAGCTGTACAAGTTCAGGAAGCCAGTCGGAGGGCTGCAGGCAAACGCGGCCAACCGTGCCCGCCGGCTGGCTGCTTGCGCAACTCAGGCGGATCCCACGGACCGACCAGCGCACCGTTCCCTGGGTCAGGCCACTATCGCCCTGGCCGACCAGACGGCCGATCAGGGCCAGCATCAAGTCGAGTTTGGCGTCCATGCGCTGCACCAGCAGCGGCAACTCGCCGCGGTCCTCGCTGGTTTCTTCGCTGCGCAGGTCTTCCACCTGGCCCAGGCTGCGTAGCAGGGTTTCTGCGGCACTGTGCGAGCCGGCATCGCTGCCTGCGTGGAAGCCGGCCGGCAGACGAACCTCGCAACTCAGCGTATCGGCGAACAGCGCGGAATCGGCCGATGGCGCAAGTGTGCCGAGCGTGCTCATCAGATCCGTCCGACCCGTGCGTATGCGCGGCTCGCTGACGAGGAGGTGCGTTGCGCGCGGATCATTTCAGCCAACTTGCGTTGACGCTCGCGCATCAGGCGCATCAGATCGTGGTGCATCGTCAACAAGGTCTGCAACGCGTCGCGGTCCTGATTCAGATCCACATGCTGCGCATATTCGCGCAGGTGCAGGTCGTGGTTGTCCAGCATCTGCGGCATCACTTCAAACTCCTCGTGCGCCATGGCGAGGCGGATGTCGGCGATTTCGGTTTGGAGGCTTTGCGCGCTATGCATGGCGGGACTCACGAGACGGCAGAAAGGCCGCGTTTTTCGGGGGGGATGGAATTCCACGCCGAGTCGATTTCGCTGAGCAGTTCCAGCGCTTCGGTCAACGCAGTTTCGTCGTTGTGCAGGTTTGCTGCGGTCAGGCGCTGCATGACGTAGTCGTACAGTGCGGACAGGTTACCTGCGATCTCGCCGCCGGCCTCGTGATCGAGCGAGCCGTTCAAGTGACCGACGATCGCGCAGGCTTCGCCAATGGCCTTGCCCTTGCGCGCCTGATCGCCCTGTGCCAGGCAGGCCTGGGCCAGACGTATACGCTGGCAGGCACCGGCGAATAGCAGCGACACCAACTTGTGCGGGTCGGCTTCTGTCACGCTGGTGGACACGCCGACCTTGCGATATTGCTCGGCATACTGACGATTGGAACCGTACATGGATGACTCCCTCAATTGGCTGGCCTTCGCTGGTCCCGGAGCGGGGTGCTCCTGCGACAACGCTCCTGCCAAGAGGCAAGGCCGACATCACGATAGGTACTCTTGGTATCGGCAACACCGGCGTGTGACTTGAGGAGTGCCATCACGTAAATCAGCTTGTCAGCAGGCTGCTGAGCGAACCGGTACTGCTCTGCAGCTTGCTGACCATTGCTTCCATCGCGGTGAACTGCGCGGTCAGGCGGTCGCTGAACTTCACCATGCGTGCATCGAGATCGTCCAGATCGGCCTCGTAGCCCTTGATCTGCTTGTTCAGGCTGTCCGAGCGTAAAGACAGGGTGCCGGTGGTGGTGTTGACGTTGCTTTCCAGCAACTTGGCCATCCCGGCGCCGAACTTGCTGTCCTTGCCCAACGCGTCGGTGACGGCACCGCCGTCGGCGGCGATGGCGGTATCGAACTTGGCGCCGTCGAAATTCATCACGCCATCCTTGTCGATGGTCAGGCCCAAGGCCTTGAGCTCGTTGATGTTGCCGCTGACCTGGCCGCGCAACTGCTGCTGCAGGCCGCGCACCAGCGAATCGCCAGTGAGCGCCGAGGCGGTCCGGGTTTCGGCGTTGTAGCTGCTGCTATTCTTCAACAACGTGTTGGCGGTGTTGTAGGCGGCAGCAAACGCGGTGAGGTTGCCTTTGACGCCACTGGTGTCGGCCGCCACGCTCAGGTTGAACTTGGTGCCTTCGGCAGCCTTGGTGAGGTTGAGTACCACGCCGGGCACGATGTCGGCGATGGTGTTGGAACTGGAGTTGCGCTCGAAGCCATCCACGCGCACCAGTGCATCTGCGGCGGCCACGGTCTGGGTCAGACCCCCAGTCGCGCCTGCGCCATAGGCCAGGCGGCTCAGGCTAGGGTCGCTGGCGCTGACGGTCAGCGCGCCCTTCACGCCGGTGTCTGCTGCGTTGAACACCAGATGCTGGCCATCGTTGGCGGTCACCACGCTGGCGGTGAGGCCCTTGCCGCCAGCCGCCTTGTTGATGGCCGCGGCGATGTCGGTAAGCTTGTCGGTGCCGCTGATATCCACGGTGATGCTGTTGTCGCCATAGCCGATCGTCAGCGTGCCACTGCCCACCGTGGCATCGGCGGTGAACGCACCGGAGGCCAGCTTCTGCGAGGTGGCCAGCGAGACCACTTCCACCAAATAGTTGCCGGGAGCGGCCGAACTGGTGGTGGTGGCGGTAAAGCCGGCATCGGTCGGCACCGTGGCCTTATAGGCATTGGTGTCGGCGCTGCTGACGACTTTGTCCAGCGCAGATTTGAGCGTGGCCATGCTGCTCTTGATCTGGCTGATCGCCGACAACTGGGTCGTCGCGGCAGTGCCGGCCTTGTTGATGCGCGCCTGTTCCCGATCCTTGCGCTGGGCCACAAGCGTGGAAACAACGGTAGGGATGTCCAGTCCGGAACTGGAAGTGCTGATCAACGATGCCATGGTGCGTTCCTCGTCTAGGCGTCCGGCGAAAGCGGACGCGTGGGATTACCAGACGTGTATCGGCCGTAGCCGATGCGACTTTAGCAGCAGCGACCGTTCTTGCTCACGCCGATGGCTACTGCAATTTCCATACCCAGGATGCGTCAAGAAAACTGCGTCAAAAAACCGTGGTGACAGTCGCGTCAGATCCGCAGCCACAAAAAAGCCCCTCCGAGGAGGGGCTTTGGACTTACTGCAAAGCGCTGGCGATTACTGCAGCAGGCTCAGCACGTTCTGCGGAACCGACTTGGCCTGGGCCAGCATCGCGGTACCGGCCTGCTGCAGGATCTGCGTGCGGGTCAGCTCGGCGGTGGTCTTGGCGTAGTCGGTATCGGCGATCCGGCTGCGCGAGGCCGACAGGTTCTCCGAGGTGGCGGCCAGGTTGGCGATGGTGGAGGTGAAGCGGTTCTGCACCGCACCCATGTCGGCGCGCGAGGAGTTGACCGTGGTCAGCGCCTTGTCGACGATTTCCAGGGCTTTCTGAGCGCCCGAGAACGTGGAGATATCCAGACTGCTCAGGGTCGAGGTGGTGGAGCCGGAAGCGGCCGAGGCGGTGGTGATGCCGGCGCCTACGGTGATGCCGGTGGCGCTGGAGGTACCAGCCGATAGCGAGGTAAAGTCCTGGCCGGCCTTCAGCGATTCGATCTGCACCGTACCGTCGGACTTGATCGAGGCATACATGCCGGTCTTGTCCAGCTTGTCGTTGATCGCCGAGGCGACCTTCTTGTTCACATCTGCTGCGGTGTCACCAGCGCCGACCTTGACGTCAGCGATGGTGATGCTCTTGGCGGCGCCGCTGGCATCGTTGAACGACAGGCTGATGCCGGCGACCGCGCCAGAAGCGGTAGCGGTGCCGCTCACGCCGGCAGCGGAGACCGCAGCGGCGAAGTTGGCCTTGCCCAGCGAATCGACGTTGGCATCGGCGATGCTGTTGATGCCGATGGTCTGGCCGGCGTCGGCGCCGACCTGGAACAGCGCGCCGCTGAAGGAGCCGTCGAGCAGTTTGGTGCCGTTGAAGCTCGTCTGGTTGGCGACGCGGTCGATTTCGGAGGTGAGCTGCTTGACTTCCGAATTCAGTTCCTCACGGTCGGTGGTCGAGTTGGTTGCATTGGCCGACTGCACCGACAGCTCGCGGATACGCTGCAGGTTGTTGCCGATTTCCTGCATTGCGCCTTCAGCGGTCTGCGAGAGCGAGATGCCGTCGTTGGCGTTGCGCGAGGCAACGTCCAGACCGCGGATCTGCGTGGTGAAGCGCTCAGCGATTGCGCCGCCTGCCGCATCAACCGAAAAACTGGTGATGCGCTTGCCCGAGGACAGCTGCTGAATGCTCAGCGCCATGCTCGAACTGTTGGTGTTGAGGTTACGCTGAGCGTTCAGCGACATTACGTTGGTGTTGATTACCTGTGCCATTTTTGATTTCTCCTAAGCGATTTTTCCGGCAAGGGGGACTTGCCCGGAGCCTCCGCAGGGGGGCATCAAGTTGGCCGTTGCCGCTGCTGAGATGAATAACGGCGTTGCGTCGGAAACATTTAGCGAAATTCAGTATTTTTTTACTGCATTTCTGCTTCAGGACGACATACGGGAACGTTGTGTATCAAGGTGTTTGGTTTATTCGGCAGCACCTCGCAGATCTTTAGCGCTGGTATAAATTTTTACAAATAAAATCCGTCTGCCTGGCACAGTGATCACGCGCAGGAGCGAAGAAAAACCCTGGTTTTCTGCTGCAAATCAGCGGAGCAGGTTGAACAACGACGACGCCTGCATCTGCTGAAAAATCGTTTGAGCGGCCTGCAACGAAGCCTTCTCGAGTTGGTACTGCCCAATCGCCGAGGCATAATCGAGATCGCGGATCGACGACAGGGTTGTTTTGAGCGTGACTTCGTTGGATTCTAGCAGCGCGTTGGCGTTGTCGATGGCCGACAACTGCGCGCCGCCCGAGGCGCGTGCATCGATCATCTTCGACGAGGCCTGGCTGATGTCGCGCATGGAGGTCTGCAGCGTATTGATCATCGCTGCCTTCTGCGGCTGGGTCAGGGTGTCGGAGTTGAGTGCGCCGACCAGGTCGTCGATGGTGGAGAACACGTCCTTGGTGGTCGAGGCGCCGATCTGGAAACTGTCGCCGACCGCCGGTGCGCCGCTGATGCGCATGCGCACGCCGGCTGCGTTGATGTCTTCGCCATCCTTGTAAGTGCCGGTGCCGACCACCGTATTGGTGCTGTCGCGCACTTCATACGTGTCGGCGGCGGTGAACTGCACGCTGTAGCTGCCGCCGTTCCAGTTGCCGGTACTGGCATCGCGGCTGAAATCCAGCAGCAGGCCGGTGCCGGTATTGGCGCTGTTGGCGTGCGCATCCACGGTGCCGTCGCCGGCACGGATGCGCATGAAGATTTCGCTGCCGGGCAGGGTGTCGCTGACGAAGGTGTCCGGCGCCACTTCCACCTGCCTCTGAGTTTGGTCGCCGTTGTAGACGACGCCACCGTTGCTCTTGATGAAAGGCGCGCTGCCATCGGCAGTGCCGCCGAACAGGTAGCGCCCGGTGCCGTCGGTGCTGTTGGCCAGGCTCACCATGCTGTCGCGCAGCGCGGTCAGCTCCGAGGCGATCGCCTTGCGGTCGGCGGGAGCGAGCGCTGAGCTGTTGGCCTGGATGGTCAGCTCGTTGACGCGCGCCATGGCGTCGCCTGCCTGCGCCAGCACGTTTTCCTGCAGGCCGAGCCGGTTCTGCACGTTGTTGGCGTTTTCGCCAAAGCGTGTGATGGCCGCCAGGGCGCGATCCAGGCCGACGGCGGTGCCGGCGGCGACCGGGTCGTCCTTGCCGGTGACCAGGCGCTGCCCGCTGGCCAGTTGAGCCTCGAGTTGGTTCAACCGTGACTGCTTGGCGCCCATCGAGGCGACCGACTGGCTGTACATCATGCTGGTGGAGATACGGTCGGTCATCAGCGTACGGCGCCCAGGATGGCTTGGAAGATGGTGTCAGCGGTGGAGATCATCTGTGCGGCGGCCTGATAGGCCTGCTGCAGTTTCAGCATGTCGGCAGCTTCCTCGTCGAGGTTGACGCCGGAAATCGAATCGCGGCTCGCCTGCGCCTGGTCGTTGATGACCTGCTGCGCGTCGGCGGAGTAACTGGCCGCACGTGCAGCCGAGCCCACCGAGGTGGTCAGGCCGGACAACGCCCCATTGAGCGTGACCGTGCCGCCGTTGAGCGCCTTGGCGTCTTCCACCTTGGCCAGCAGCTTGGCGTTGCCGTTGTCGCTGGAGCCGGCGCCCATCGGGCCGACGCCGAAGGTGTCGCCGGCCTTGGGCGCGCCATCCAGCGCAAAGCTCCAGCCGTTGGCGCTGATGGTCTGGCCGGCGGTGTAGGTAAACGGGCCGGTGCCATCGATTGTGTATTGGTTGGCGTCGATGAATTCGACCGACGACGGCGTCAGCAATGCGGGATTTTGCGCATTGTTGACCTTGACGTCGCTGATCTTGCCGGTGCCCAGGTTGGCGAGCGTGGCAGTGGCCTTGACCGGCGTGGCCGCAGCAATGCGCGAGGGGTCGGTGATCGCCACCGAGATGCTGCCGGCCAGCCCTGCGGTGGGCTGCAGCAGGAATTTGTCGCCGTTGGCCGGTGTGCCGCCAACCACCAGGCTGACGCCGTTGAGCACCAGCGGATCGCCCGCAGTGCCGGTGCCGGTGATCGGCACGGTGGAGCCGGTATCGGCGCGGGTGGCTTTCCACGCGGCACCATCGAAGCTGAGCGTGACGTTCTGCCCGTCCACTGCGCTCATGTTGCTGAAACTGGCGCTCAGCGATGCAGTGCCGGTGTTCTTGGGATTGGCGGCGGTGGTGGGCGAACCGATGTTGAAAAAGTTGCCGCCCATCGCGCCGTAGAGGTCCATGCCTTGGGCGTGACCGGCGTTGAAGGTGCTGGCCATGCCCACGGCCAGGCGCCCCAGTTCGGCCTGGGTCGGTTCGAGCACGCTGCTGCGAAATTCCAGCAGGCCACCCATCTGCCCGCCCAGCGAGTTGGCGCTGAGGCTGACGTTCTGGCCCTTGGTCTGCAACGCCACCTGCAGCTTGGTCGGCTGATACGGGTCGGCCACGGTGGTCAGTTTTGCCGAGGTGGTACCGACCACCAATGCCTGGCCACCGGCGGTGAAAACGTTCATGAAGCCGCCGTCCTGGATCACCGCAGTGCCGCCGGTGAAGCCGACCAGCTTGGACACCAGCGCATCGCGCTGATCGAGCAGATCCGGCGAGGCGTTGTCCACGCTGTTGCCGATGGCGCCGTTGATCTTGGCGATCTGCTGGGTCAAGCGATTGACTTCCTGCACCGAGGAGGTCAAGCCGTTGTTGACTTCATTGCTCAGGCTGTCCATCTGCCCGTTGAGCTGCTTGAAACGGGTCGCCAGCGAGTTGCCGCTGTCCAGCATGCTCTGCCGCTCGGCGGTGGAGGAGGCATTTGACGACAACGCGCTGGCGGAATCGAAGAAGTTCGACCACAGCCCGGCGACATTGGTGGCGGTGTTGGAATAGGGGTTCAGCCGACATACGTGTAAAAATAGCTCACAAGATCGGATTTCATCCATTGCATCAGTGAGTTAGCGGATATT